>NZ_JBWKDW010000063.1:0-1066 GCF_056435735.1 Streptomyces sp. NPDC043878 | reverse complement strand
CCGGTTTCGGCGAGGCATCCGTCGATGAGGTTGGTGCGGTACTGGATCTGGCGGAGACCGTGTCGAAGCGTGCTGATGAGGTGGTCGGGGTCGGTGAAGGCGGTGTTGGCCTGGCTGCTGCGTCGTAGCAGGGACCAGATGCCCTCGACGGGGTTGAGGTCGGGTGCGTAGGCCGGCAGGAAGTAGCAGGTGATCCAGTCGTGGGTGTCGATGAACTCCCGCAGTCGGCGGTCCTTGTGGACGTTGAGGTTGTCCCACACGAGGACCATGAGTGCGCCGAACTGCTGGTGTGCGGCGATGAGCAGGTCGCGGTAGTCGGTCCAGGTGAAACTGCGTCTGCCGCCCCGCTTGTGATCGAGATGCCGCTTGGGCCGGTAGATCAGCCGTGAGCGTTCACCGTGCTTGTAGCAGGTCGGAGCGGCGATGGAGAAGCGGCGCTGGGAGCGTCCCCGTACCCGGATGAGGGGTGTGTGTCCGCGCCGGGCCCAGGTCCGTGCGGTGGGCGGCGTCATCGAGAAGCCGGCTTCGTCTTCGAAGCACAGCCAGGCGTCGAGCGCCGCCACGGACCTTCCACCTGCGGCCAGGTCTCCTTCACCCAGCCCGCCACGGCCTCCTGGTCACGCTCGACCGCGCGGCGGGCCGGGGCCTGGTGGCTGAAGCCGTGCCGGTGCAGCATCCGTGCGATCGCCGACAGTGTCATGCTCTTGTGGAACCGGCGCCCGATCAGCGTCTTGATCCTGGCCAGCGTCCACGTCTGGTCCGGCCAGCCGTGCGCGAGTGGCCCCTTGGCAAGCTCCTGCTCGAGCACGCAGAACAGGGCCTCACTCAGCCTGGGCCGTGACACAGGCCCGGCACACCGCAGCCCCTCGGTGCCGGCGTCGTGCCAGGCTCGGCGCCAGCGCTGCACCGAGCGCACACTCACCCGTAAGTCCTTGGCGACCTCGGCGTTGGAGGCGCCCGCAGCGAATCGCTCCGCGGCCTCCAGCCGGATCCGCTCGCGAAACGCCTGCCGTCCAGGCGTCAGCCCACCACCCTGCGGATATCTCACACAACCGGCATACCGCGA
>NZ_JBWKDW010000062.1:0-1222 GCF_056435735.1 Streptomyces sp. NPDC043878 | reverse complement strand
CTAGTGCCGCATCAGGCAACGTTCGCCCTGTTCACGACCTTGCGGAGGCGTTCGTCGGCGGCGTGCTTGTTCCGCCAGATGATGTAGCGGCGGATCATGCTTCCCTGCTCTTTGTGGCCGACATGGTCGGTGCCGTCCAGTGCGAAGTAGCGCAGGGCGGTGAACTGGGCCTCGATCCGGTTGAGCCAGGAGCTGTTGGTCGGGGTGTAGGCGAACTCCACGTTGTTCGCCGCCGCCCACGTCGCGACCCGCTGGCAGCGCTTCGTCGTCAGGTGCGGGGAGTAGTTGTCACACACGATCGCGATGCGCACGGCCATCGGGTGCAGGGAGCGCAGGTAGCGGCAGAACTCCAGGAACTTCGACCTGTTCTTGGTCTTCTTGATGTGCCCGTAGAGCTGGTCCTTGGCCAGGTCGTAGGCGGCGAACAGGTGGCGGACCCCGTGCGGGCGGTTGTAGGTCGCCCGGCGCCGAGGGCGGGGCTCGCGGTCGGGGTCCTTGTGCCGGCCGCCGCGTTCGGCCCACTGCCGGCCGGGATGGGGCTGCAGGTTCAGCGGCCCGAACTCGTCCATGCAGAAGACGACTTCAGGCTCGCCGTCCTCGGGTATGACCTCGCCGTCAGCGATCGCGTAGAGATGCTCGACGCGGGCCTTCTTGGCCGCGTAGTCCGGGTCGTGTGAGGTCTTCCAGGTCTTCACGCGTTGAAACGAGACGCCCTCCTCTCGGAGCAGGACCCGAAGGCCCTCGTGGCTGATGTCGTCGACCACCCCCTCGGCGACCAGGAAGTCGGCCAGTTTGGCCAGGCTCCAGGTCGAGAACGGCAGGCGGTGCTCCGCCGGCTTGGACTTGGCGATCTTCTTGATCTCCCGGCGTTCCGGGAGGGTGAAGGTTCTGGGCCTGCCGCCCTTGTACTTCGGGTAGAGCGAGTTGAAGCCGTCCGCGTTGAAGTTGTGGATCACATCTCGCACCCGGTCCGGGCTGGTGAACGTCACCTCGGCAATCTTCGCCACAGGCATGCCCTGCGCAGATAACAGCAGCATCTGGGCCCGCCGCCAGGTCACCACCGACCCGGTGCCCCTGCGGATGATCCGCAACAGGCGCCTGCCCTCGTCGTCATCAATCTCCCGGACCTGCACCCGTTCAGCCACGTCACCATTCTGGCCGCCCGACGCAGCAACTGAGCGCTGCATCGCGGCAGGGCGAACGTTGCCTGATGCGGCACTAG
>NZ_JBWKDW010000061.1:0-3041 GCF_056435735.1 Streptomyces sp. NPDC043878 | reverse complement strand
CCGCCCCCTCCCCCCCCCTCCCCCCCCCTCCCCCCCCCTCCCCCCCCCCCCCCCCCCCCCCCCCCCCCCGAGAGGGGGTTCGCGGACTACAGCGTCTTGCCGGTGGCGGGGCCCACGATCAGTCCGTCGCCGAAGGCGTCCACCCGGACCGTGTCGCCGTCCTTGACCTCGCCGGCCAGGATCTCCTTGGCGAGCCGGTCACCGATCGCGGTCTGCACGAGCCGGCGCAGGGGCCGGGCACCGTAGGCCGGGTCGTTGCCCTCGTCGGCGAGCCAGGCGAGCGCCTCGTCGGTGACCTCCAGGGTCAGCCGCCGTTCGGCCAGCCGCTTGGCGAGGCGGGTGATCTGCAGCCGCGCGATACGGCTCAGCTCCTCCTTGGTCAGCGCCGAGAAGACGACCAGGTCGTCGAGCCGGTTGAGGAACTCCGGCTTGAAGGAGGCCCGGACCACCTCCAGGACCTGCTCCTTCTTCTCCGCCTCGCTGGTGAGCGGGTCGACCAGGAACTGGCTGCCGAGGTTCGAGGTCAGCACCAGGATGGTGTTGCGGAAGTCGACCGTGCGACCCTGACCGTCCGTCAGGCGCCCGTCGTCCAGGACCTGGAGGAGCACGTCGAAGACCTCGGGGTGGGCCTTCTCCACCTCGTCCAGCAGGACGACGCTGTACGGCCGCCTGCGCACCGCCTCGGTGAGCTGGCCGCCCTCCTCGTAGCCGACGTATCCGGGCGGGGCGCCGACCAGACGGGCCACGCTGTGCTTCTCGCCGTACTCCGACATGTCGATGCGGACCATCGCCCGCTCGTCGTCGAAGAGGAAGTCGGCGAGCGCCTTGGCGAGTTCGGTCTTGCCCACGCCCGTCGGGCCGAGGAAGAGGAACGAGCCCGTGGGCCGGTCCGGGTCGGCGATGCCGGCCCGGGTGCGCCGGACCGCGTCGGACACCGCGCCCACCGCCTCCGACTGCCCGATCAGACGGCGGCCCAACTCGTCCTCCATGCGCAGGAGTTTCTGGGTCTCGCCCTCCAGCAGGCGGCCGGCCGGGATGCCGGTCCAGGCGGCGACGACGTCCGCGATGTCGTCGGAGCCGACCTCCTCCTTGACCATGGTGTCCCTGGCGGCCTCCTCCTCGGCCTCCGAGGCGGCCTCCAGGTCACGCTCCAGGGCCGGGATCTCGCCGTAGAGCAGCTTGGAGGCGGTGTCGAAGTCGCCGTCGCGCTGGGCGCGTTCGGCCTGGCCGCGCAGCTCGTCGAGCTTCTCCTTCAGCTCACCGACCCGGTTGAGGGACTGCTTCTCCTTCTCCCAGCGGGCGGTCAGGCCCCGCAGCTCCTCCTCCTTGTCGGCCAGATCGCGGCGCAGCTTCTCCAGGCGTTCGCGCGAGGCCGGGTCGGTCTCCTTGCCGATCGCCAGCTCCTCCATCTTCAGCCGGTCGACACCGCGCTGGAGTTCGTCGATCTCGACGGGCGAGGAGTCGATCTCCATGCGGAGCCGGGAGGCGGCCTCGTCGACCAGGTCGATGGCCTTGTCGGGCAGGAAGCGGGAGGTGATGTAGCGGTCGGAGAGGGTGGCGGCCGCGACCAGCGCGCTGTCCGCGATCTGCACCTTGTGGTGGGCCTCGTAGCGGCCCTTGAGTCCGCGCAGGATCGCGATGGTGTCCTCGACGCTGGGCTCGGCGACCAGCACCTGCTGGAAGCGCCGCTCCAGGGCGGGGTCCTTCTCGATCCGCTCGCGGTACTCGTCGAGGGTGGTCGCCCCGACCATGCGCAGCTCGCCGCGGGCCAGCATCGGCTTGAGCATGTTGCCGGCGTCCATCGCCGAGTCGCCGCCCGCGCCCGCACCGACGACGGTGTGCAGCTCGTCGATGAAGGTGATGATCTGGCCGTCGGAGTCCTTGATCTCCGCGAGGACCGTCTTCAGCCGCTCCTCGAACTCACCGCGGTACTTCGCACCCGCAACCATCGCGCCGAGGTCGAGGGCCACGAGCCGCTTGTTCTTGAGCGACTCGGGCACGTCCCCCTTCACGATCCGCTGGGCCAGGCCCTCGACGACGGCGGTCTTGCCGACGCCCGGCTCGCCGATCAGCACCGGGTTGTTCTTGGTGCGGCGGGACAGCACCTGCACGACCCGGCGGATCTCCTGGTCCCGGCCGATGACCGGGTCGAGCTTGCCCTCACGCGCGGCGGCGGTGAAGTCGGTACCGAACTTCTCGAGGGCCTTGTACTGGCCCTCCGGGTCGGGTGTGGTCACCCGGCGCCCTCCCCTGGTCTTCTGGAACGCGTCCAGCAGCTTCTTCGCACTGGCCCCCTGCTGGGAGAGTACGTCGCCGGCCGCGCCGCCCTTGGCGGCGATGCCGATCAGCATGTGCTCGGTGGAGAGGTACTCGTCGCCGAGGTCCTTGGCCCGCTCGCTCGCGTTCGCGATCACGGCGAGCAGCTCCCGGTTGGGCTGCGGGGGCGCGACCGTGGAGCCGGTCACGCTGGGCAGCCCGGCGACGATCTTCTCGGCACCCGTCCGTACGGCGGCCTGGTCGGCTTCGACCGCGGCGAGGAGGTCGACGATGTTCTCGTTGTCCTCGCCCTGGAGCAGCGCGAGGAGCAGGTGGGCGGGGGTGAGGTCCGGGTTGCCCCCGGACACGGCACGGCTGCTGGCCGCGTTGATGGCGTCCCGGCTCCGGTTGGTCAGCTCGGCGTCCACGTTCGCTCTCTCCTCCTGGCGTCAGCTGTCGGCCACGTCGTCCACATCTTCCAGCGCTGACTCAGTCAACGTACACAAAGTTGAGTCTATTCCACTCAAGGTGCGGAAGACAGGTTTCCCGCAGGGGCCGGGTACCCGCACAGGGGTGGGAAACCTGCCGGCGGCCGGAGCGGCGCGGGCGGCGGACGCGGACGAGCACCCTTCACGAGGGTGGCCAGGCCCCTGACTGATCGTTTTCAGCCACGACGGAACGGCACGCATGTCCGGATATAACGCCAGAAACTGCAGCGGGGGGGGGGGGGGGGGGGGTGGGGGGGGGTGGGGGGGGGGGGGGAGGGGGGGGGGGGGGTGGGAGGG
>NZ_JBWKDW010000060.1:2008-3861 GCF_056435735.1 Streptomyces sp. NPDC043878 | reverse complement strand
AACACAGTGGACGCGAGCATTTGAGGACAAGCCCTCGGCCTATTAGTACCGGTCACCTCCAGCGGTTACCCGCCTTCCAGATCCGGCCTATCAACCCAGTCGTCTACTGGGAGCCTTAACCCCTCAAGGGGGTGGGAATACTCATCTCGAAGCAGGCTTCCCGCTTAGATGCTTTCAGCGGTTATCCCTCCCGAACGTAGCCAACCAGCCATGCCCTTGGCAGAACAACTGGCACACCAGAGGTTCGTCCGTCCCGGTCCTCTCGTACTAGGGACAGCCCTTCTCAATATTCCTGCGCGCGCAGCGGATAGGGACCGAACTGTCTCACGACGTTCTAAACCCAGCTCGCGTACCGCTTTAATGGGCGAACAGCCCAACCCTTGGGACCGACTCCAGCCCCAGGATGCGACGAGCCGACATCGAGGTGCCAAACCATCCCGTCGATATGGACTCTTGGGGAAGATCAGCCTGTTATCCCCGGGGTACCTTTTATCCGTTGAGCGACGGCGCTTCCACAAGCCACCGCCGGATCACTAGTCCCGACTTTCGTCCCTGCTCGACCCGTCGGTCTCACAGTCAAGCTCCCTTGTGCACTTACACTCAACACCTGATTGCCAACCAGGCTGAGGGAACCTTTGGGCGCCTCCGTTACTCTTTAGGAGGCAACCGCCCCAGTTAAACTACCCATCAGACACTGTCCCTGATCCGGATCACGGACCCAGGTTAGACATCCAGCACGACCAGACTGGTATTTCAACGACGACTCCACAACCACTGGCGTGGCCGCTTCAAAGTCTCCCAGCTATCCTACACAAGCCGAACCGAACACCAATATCAAACTGTAGTAAAGGTCCCGGGGTCTTTCCGTCCTGCTGCGCGAAACGAGCATCTTTACTCGTAGTGCAATTTCACCGGGCCTATGGTTGAGACAGTCGAGAAGTCGTTACGCCATTCGTGCAGGTCGGAACTTACCCGACAAGGAATTTCGCTACCTTAGGATGGTTATAGTTACCACCGCCGTTTACTGGCGCTTAAGTTCTCAGCTTCGCACGCCCGAAAGCGCACTAACCGGTCCCCTTAACGTTCCAGCACCGGGCAGGCGTCAGTCCGTATACATCGCCTTACGGCTTCGCACGGACCTGTGTTTTTAGTAAACAGTCGCTTCTCGCTGGTCTCTGCGGCCACCCCCAGCTCACCGAGTAAATCGGATCACCAGTGATGGCCCCCCTTCTCCCGAAGTTACGGGGGCATTTTGCCGAGTTCCTTAACCATAGTTCACCCGAACGCCTCGGTATTCTCTACCTGACCACCTGAGTCGGTTTAGGGTACGGGCCGCCATGAAACTCGCTAGAGGCTTTTCTCGACAGCATAGGATCATCCACTTCACCACAATCGGCTCGGCATCAGGTCTCAGACTATGTGCCAGGCGGATTTACCTACCTGACGTCCTACACCCTTACCCCGGGACAACCACCGCCCGGGATGGACTACCTTCCTGCGTCACCCCATCACTCACCTACTACAGGTCTGGTCCGTCGGCTCCACCACTTTCCATTCCCCGAAGGGTCCGGAACGGCTTCACGGACTTAGCATCGCCTGGTTCAATGTTTGACGCTTCACAGCGGGTACCGGAATATCAACCGGTTATCCATCGACTACGCCTGTCGGCCTCGCCTTAGGTCCCGACTTACCCTGGGCAGATCAGCTTGACCCAGGAACCCTTAGTCAATCGGCGCACACGTTTCTCACGTGTGTATCGCTACTCATGCCTGCATTCTCACTCGTGAACCGTCCACCACTGCCTTCCGGCGCGGCTTCACCCGGCACACGACGCTCCCCTACCCATCACAGCA
>NZ_JBWKDW010000060.1:0-1912 GCF_056435735.1 Streptomyces sp. NPDC043878 | reverse complement strand
GCGGGCGTTGGCCCTATAGCTGCAATGACACGACTTCGGCGGTACGCTTGAGCCCCGCTACATTGTCGGCGCGGAATCACTAGACCAGTGAGCTATTACGCACTCTTTCAAGGGTGGCTGCTTCTAAGCCAACCTCCTGGTTGTCTCTGCGACTCCACATCCTTTCCCACTTAGCGTACGCTTAGGGGCCTTAGTCGATGCTCTGGGCTGTTTCCCTCTCGACCATGGAGCTTATCCCCCACAGTCTCACTGCCGCGCTCTCACTTACCGGCATTCGGAGTTTGGCTAAGGTCAGTAACCCGGTAGGGCCCATCGCCTATCCAGTGCTCTACCTCCGGCAAGAAACACACGACGCTGCACCTAAATGCATTTCGGGGAGAACCAGCTATCACGGAGTTTGATTGGCCTTTCACCCCTAACCACAGGTCATCCCCCAGGTTTTCAACCCTGGTGGGTTCGGTCCTCCACGAAGTCTTACCTCCGCTTCAACCTGCCCATGGCTAGATCACTCCGCTTCGGGTCTTGAGCGCGCTACTGAATCGCCCTGTTCGGACTCGCTTTCGCTACGGCTTCCCCACACGGGTTAACCTCGCAACACACCGCAAACTCGCAGGCTCATTCTTCAAAAGGCACGCAGTCACGACGCACCGAGTAAACTCGATGCGCGACGCTCCCACGGCTTGTAGGCACACGGTTTCAGGTACTATTTCACTCCGCTCCCGCGGTACTTTTCACCATTCCCTCACGGTACTATCCGCTATCGGTCACCAGGGAATATTTAGGCTTAGCGGGTGGTCCCGCCAGATTCACACGGGATTTCTCGGGCCCCGTGCTACTTGGGTGTCTCTCAAACGAGCCGTTGACGTTTCGACTACGGGGGTCTTACCCTCTACGCCGGACCTTTCGCATGTCCTTCGCCTACATCAACGGTTTCTGACTCGTCTCACGGCCGGCAGACCGTAAAAGAGAGATCCCACAACCCCGTATACGCAACCCCTGCCGGGTCTCACACGCATACGGTTTGGCCTCATCCGGTTTCGCTCGCCACTACTCCCGGAATCACGGTTGTTTTCTCTTCCTGCGGGTACTGAGATGTTTCACTTCCCCGCGTTCCCTCCACATACCCTATGTGTTCAGGTATGGGTGACAGCCCATGACGACTGCCGGGTTTCCCCATTCGGAAACCCCCGGATCAAAGCCTGGTTGACGACTCCCCGGGGACTATCGTGGCCTCCCACGTCCTTCATCGGTTCCTGGTGCCAAGGCATCCACCGTGCGCCCTTAAAAACTTGGCCACAGATGCTCGCGTCCACTGTGCAGTTCTCAAACAACGACCAACCACCCGTCACAACCCGCCACAGCGGATTTTTACCGGGGTCGGCACTGAAGGCAGCCAACAATCGGCCGTACCCTCAGACACCCAACAGCGTGCCCGACACCCTCACCACTCGTGATCAGCTTTCCACGCTCCGAAGAACAGTACTTGCAGCCCGAGATGACTCAGATGCCGAATAATCAACGTTCCACCCATGAGCAACCAGCATCGAACATTCGCCGATGTACTGGCCTCTGACCTCACCCCGGAGGGATCGGTAAGAAGTGCTCCTTAGAAAGGAGGTGATCCAGCCGCACCTTCCGGTACGGCTACCTTGTTACGACTTCGTCCCAATCGCCAGTCCCACCTTCGACAGCTCCCTCCCACAAGGGGTTGGGCCACCGGCTTCGGGTGTTACCGACTTTCGTGACGTGACGGGCGGTGTGTACAAGGCCCGGGAACGTATTCACCGCAGCAATGCTGATCTGCGATTACTAGCAACTCCGACTTCATGGGGTCGAGTTGCAGACCCCAATCCGAACTGAGACAGGCTTTTTGAGATTCGCTCCACCTCACGGTATCGCAGCTCATTGTACC
>NZ_JBWKDW010000059.1:0-6297 GCF_056435735.1 Streptomyces sp. NPDC043878 | reverse complement strand
CCCCCCCCCCCCCCCCCCCCCCCCCCCCCCCCCCCCCCCCCCCCCCCCCCCCCCCCCCCCCCCCCCCCCCCCCCCCCCCCCCCCCCCCCCCGCGCAGACCGGTTTCCCCGCCGGCGGACACTCCGGCGCGCAGGGCGGTGACGGCGGTGGCGGTACGGCCCTGCTCACCGCGGTCCCCGCCGAGCCCGCGCCGAAGCGGAAGCGGGCCCGGGGCCCGCTGTCCCTGCTGGCCGCCGTGGCGTTCGTCGCCGCGGCCGTCGGCGGCGGCACCGCGTACGCCGTGCAGGAGCTGACCGGCAACGACACCGTGGCCGCCACCAGCAGCACCAGCACCAACGTGGTGCCGTCCAGCAAGAAGGGCGACATCGCCGCGATCGCCGCGGCGGTCAGCCCGAGCATCGTCGAGATCAACGCCACCTCGAACGCCGGCGAGTCCACCGGCTCCGGCGTGATCATCACCAGTGACGGCGAGATCGTCACCAACAACCACGTCATCTCCGGCGCCTCGACGATCAAGGTGAAGACCAGCGACGGCAAGCAGTACACGGCGAAGGTCGTCGGCACCGACAGCAAGAAGGACCTCGCGCTGATCAAGCTGGAGAACGCCTCCGGCCTGAGGACCGCCACCCTCGGCAACTCCGCCGGCGTGCAGGTCGGCGACACGGTCGTGGCGATCGGCTCGCCCGAGGGCCTGACCGGCACCGTCACCAGCGGCATCGTCTCCGCCCTGGACCGTGACGTGACCGTCTCCACGGACGAGAGCCAGGGACAGAGCCAGGGCGGCAGCGGCGGCAGCGGCCAGTGGCCGTTCGAGTTCGGCGGCCGGCAGTTCAACGGCGACACCGGCTCCTCCACCACCACGTACAAGGCGCTCCAGACGGACGCCTCCCTCAACCCGGGCAACTCCGGCGGCGCCCTGATCGACATGAACGGCAACATCGTCGGGATCAACTCCGCGATGTACTCGGCCAGTTCAGACTCCTCCACGGCCGGCAGCGCCGGGCTCGGCTTCTCCATCCCGATCAACACCGTCAAGGCCGACCTGAGCACGCTGCGGGCCGGCGGCTCCGACAGCTGACCCGTCCGTCCCGTCCGTCCCCCGAACCGGCACCGAACCGGCACCGAACCAGCAGGGAGCACGTCATGATCAAGCAGGTTTCGCACACGGTGGCCGGTACCGGCCCGGCCGACCTCGCCCTGGCCTTCGAGGTGGCGTACGGCCTGCACGCGCCCGTGACGCGGGCGCAGGAGTCGCGGTCGCCGGAGGTCGCGCCCCCGCAGCTGATGGGGCTGCGCACCACCGCAGCCCGCCCGCACCGCCGCAAGGTGCGGCTGAACCGGCTCGCCGCGATGCGCGGCTGATCCCGCAGCCCCTGTCCTCACGCGCCGGCCGGGAAGCATGCGAGGCTGAAAGCGTTCATCCCTCCCGGCCCGTCCCACCGCACCCGAGGAACCCGAAACCCATGAGCCCCGCCGATGGCGACCGTGACATCCAGCGCATCCTGATCGTGGACGACGAGCCCGCGGTGCGCGAGGCGCTCCAGCGCAGCCTCGCCTTCGAGGGCTACGACACGCAGGTCGCCGTGGACGGCGCGGACGCGCTGGAGAAGGCCACCGCCTACCAGCCCGACCTCGTGGTCCTCGACATCCAGATGCCCCGCATGGACGGACTCACGGCCGCCCGCCGGATGCGCGGCGCGGGCACGACGACCCCGATCCTGATGCTCACGGCCCGTGACACGGTCGGCGACCGGGTGACGGGTCTGGACGCCGGGGCGGACGACTACCTCGTCAAGCCGTTCGAACTGGACGAACTCTTCGCCAGGGTCCGCGCGTTGCTGCGTCGCAGCTCGTACGCGGCGGCCCTGGCCGAGAGCGCCCAGCTGGACGACGCGCTGACCTTCGCCGACCTCCGCATGGACCTGGCGACCCGGGAGGTGACCCGGGCCGGCCGGCCCGTGGAGCTGACCCGCACGGAGTTCACCCTGCTGGAGATGTTCATGGCGCACCCGCGTCAGGTCCTCACCCGTGAGCAGATCCTGAAGGCGGTCTGGGGCTTCGACTTCGAGCCCTCGTCCAACTCCCTCGACGTGTACGTCATGTACCTGCGCCGCAAGACCGAGTCGGGCGGCGAGTCCCGGCTCGTGCACACGGTCCGGGGCGTGGGGTACGTGCTGCGCCAAGGCGGGGCGGAGTGAACAGGCTCGCACGCCGGTTCCGCTCCCTGCCGATCCGGTCCCGCCTCGCCATGCTCGTCGCGGCGGCGGTGGCGTTCGCGGTGGCGGCGGTGTCGGTGACGTGCTGGTTCATCGTGCAGGGGAGACTGTACGACCAGGTCAACAGCGACCTGACCAAGTCGATGAAGATGCCGGGGCTGGAAGGCCAGGCGACGGCCGCGGTCAACAACTGCACCAGGCAGCTCCCGCAGGACCCGGGCCACAACGGGCCGCGGAACCTCTACTTCGAGGTGATCACGGAGGACGGCAAGCCGTGCGTCCTGCCGAACTCCCTCGGCACGGTCAAGGCGACCCAGTCCGACAAGGACCTGGTCAAGAAGGGGGACAGCGAGCAGGGCACCTTCCGCAACGGCACCGACTCCGAGGGCAACAGCGTACGGGTGCTGACCCTGGCCGGATTCACGATCACCGATCCGACCACCAACACCACCTCGAAAGCGGCCGTCATCCTGGCCCTTCCCCTGGGAAACACCGAGAGCACCCTCAACGACCTGGCCCTTCTTCTCCTCCTCGTCTCCGGTGTCGGCGTCCTCGGTGCCGGAGCCGCCGGGCTCGCGGTCGCGCGCGCGGGGCTGCGGCCCGTCGACAAGCTGACCGAGGCCGTCGAACACGTCGCCCGCACCGAGGACCTGAGCGTCCGTATCCCGGTCGACGCGGACAGCGACGACGAGGTCGCCCGCCTCTCCCGTTCCTTCAACTCGATGACCTCGTCGCTGGCCAACTCCCGCGACCTGCAGCAGCAGCTCATCGCGGACGCGGGCCACGAGCTGCGTACCCCGCTGACCTCGCTCCGTACGAACATCGAACTCCTCACCCGCAGCGAGGAGATCGGCCGGCCGATTCCCGCCGCCGACCGCAAGGCGCTGCTCGCCTCGGTCAAGGCGCAGATGACGGAGCTGGCGTCGCTGATCGGCGACCTCCAGGAGCTGTCGCGTCCGGACACCGGTTCGCACACCGGCAAGACGCGGGTGCTGGCCTGGCAGGACGTCGTCGAGTCGGCCCTGCGCCGGGCGCGCCTGCGCGGTCCCGAGCTGACGATCACGGCCGACGTGCAGCCCTGGTACGTGCGGGCGGAGCCGTCCGCGCTGGAGCGCGCGGTGGTCAACATCCTCGACAACGCGGTGAAGTTCAGCCCGGAGGGCGGCACGGTGGACGTGCGGCTCGGCGACGGCGTCCTGACGGTCCGCGACCACGGCCCCGGTATCCCCGCCGACGAACTCCCGCACGTCTTCGACCGTTTCTGGCGCTCCCCGAGCGCCCGCGCGCTGCCCGGTTCGGGTCTCGGCCTGTCGATCGTGGCCCGTACGGTCCAACAGGCGGGCGGCGAGGTGTCCCTGACGCGGGCCGACGGCGGCGGCACGGTCGCCACGATCAGCCTGCCGGGCGCCCCGACCCCTCCCCCGGACCTGCCGTAGCCCTCACGCGAACGCCCGTGCCCGCCCTCGGAGGGCGGGCACGGGCGTTTCCCGGTGGGTGGGTTCACCGGCGCAGGATCAGGGTGTCGTCGGACCGGGCCGGCCGGTCCGTCAGGGTTGTCGGCAGCGGGCCGGCCAGCCGGGCGTACGCGCCGTCCCGCGCGAGCAGTTCCGCGTGCGTTCCCGCCTCCACCAGCCGGCCCCGGTCGACGACCAGGATGCGGTCGGCGTCGGGGGCGAGGCTCAGATCGTGCGTGATCATGATCGTCGTACGGCCGGCCATGAGGCGTCGCAGGGGCTGGACGACCTGGCGGGCGGCGACCGAGTCCAGGCACGCCGTCGGTTCGTCGAGGACCAGGACGGGTGCCTCGCGCAGCATCGCGCGGGCGATGGTGATCCGCTTCAGCTGGCCGCCGGAGAGGGCCGCCGTGCCGGGGGCGATCCGGGTGTCGTAGCCCTCGGGCAGTGCGGTGACGAAGTCGTGCGCCGCGGCCGACCGCGCGGCCCGCTCGATCTCCGCGTCGCTCGCGCCGGGGCGGCCGCACGCGATGTTCTCGCGGATGGTGCCGCCCAGGATCAGCGTCTCCTGCGGCAGCAGGGCGACGTTCTCCCGCAGGAACTCCAGCGGTACGTCGGTGAGGGGGACGCCGTCGAGGCGGATCACGCCGGCGCAGGGGTCGTAGAAGCGGGTGAGGAGCTTGGCCAGGGTGGACTTGCCGGCGCCGCTCGGGCCGGTCACGATGACCAGTTCGCCGGGGGCGGCGGTGAGGCTGACCCCGTCGAGGCAGGCGCGGTGGGCGCCCGGGTAGGTGAAGGAGACGCCGTGGAAGGTGACCCGGCCGCGGACGGGCCAGGCGGGGACCGGTTCGGCGGGGTCGGTCACGGCCGGTTCGGCGTCGAGGATCTCGCCGAGGCGTTCCGCGCCGGCGGTGGCCGCGGTGAGCGTCAGGCCGAGCTGCCCGAGGCTGCGGACCGGCGGGTAGAGGTAGCCGATGAACGCGGCGAAGGCGAGCAGCTGCCCCAGGGTCATCCGGCCGGCGGAGATCTCCCACACGCCGAGGCCGATCACGGTGAGCACGCACAGGGTCTCGACGACCTCGACGAACTGCTCGTACATCTCGCTCAGCCGCGCCCCGCGCACGCTGGCCCGCAGCCAGGCGCGGGCCTCGCGGTCCAGGCGCCGTTCCTCGTCGCGGCGGCGGTTGTACGCCTGGGTGAGGACGACGTTGCCGAGGGACTCCTCCACCACCGAGGTGATCGCGCCGTCGGCGACCCGTTCGTCGCGGGCGGTCTGCCGGATGCGGCCGGAGAAGGAGCGGGCGGCGAGGAGGAAGAGGGGGGCCAGGACGAAGGTGGCCAGGGCCAGGTCCCAGCGGAGGTAGAGGGCGGCGCAGGCGTAGAAGACCGCGGAGAAGGCGGCGGAGACCGTGCCGACGACCCCCGACACGACCATCTGCTCGATGGCCTCGACGTCACCGGTGAGCCGCTCGACCAGGTCGCCCCGGCGGTGCTTCTGGAAGAAGTGCGGCGGCAGGTCCTGGACGTGCCGGAACACGGCGGCCCGCAGCCGCAGGACGAAGCGCTCGGCGGTCCAGGTGGCCAGCGAGTTGCCGAGGTAGCCGACCAGCGCGCCCAGTGCGGCGACGCCCAGCCAGGCGCCGGCCGGGCCCCAGAAGGCGGACAGCGAGCCCGCCTTGAGCGCGTTGTCGGTGAGCTGGGCGAACAGCAGGATCGAGGCCGTCTCGGCGAGCGCGGACATCACCACGCACGACACGATCACCACCAGCCAGCGGCGGTCGCCGCGGGTCAGCGGCCAGAAACGGCGGAAGGCCTCCCGGACTTCCCTCATGGTCAACACCTTCCTCTCGGGTGGGTTCGGGCATGGCTGAGGCGGGGCCACCGGGCGAGCACGCTCGCCGTTCGGTGACCCCGCCTCGGGGTGGATCTCAGTCCTTGTGCGCTACCGGACGGCGCTTCGGGGCGGCCTTCTTCGGCGCGGGCTTCGCGGCGCGCTTCGGGGCCGGGGCGGCGGGCCTGTGGTTCTTCCTGACCGGGGCGATCTTGTGGAAGCTCATGTCTGTTTCCCTCTCCGCTGCGGTTCTGCAACAGTTCCTCTACCGATCTGCTGCACTTGTCTCTGAATTACTTGGATTTACTCAGGTGAATTCTTTGTAAGTCCCCCCGAGAAGTCCGTGAGAAGTCCGCGCTCAGCCCTTGTGCGCGACCGGACGGCGCTTGGGCGCGGCCTTCTTGACGGCCTTCTTCCGGGCGATCGGGGCGATCGGGGCGAGGGGCTTGTGGTTCTTCCTGACCGGGGCGACCTTGTGGAAGCTCATGGCTGTCTCCTTGATCCGTACGGTGAATGCGGGTGAATTCCCTGTGTCGTTCGCTCTGTTCGCTTTCGCGTCGTTCGCTGTCGACATGGAAAACACTACGGGACGCCGGAGCCGCAAAAGGCCAATTCCGCTGAGACCTCGATGAATTGCGCCTGAGACGGTTTTCAGGCGAGGTGGGGAACCGAACCGGAACTCACACAGGTCTTAATACGGCGAGGGGGGGGGGGGGGGGGGGGGGGGGGGGGGGGGGGGGGGGGGGGGGGGGGGGGGGGGGGGGGGGGGGGGGGGGGGGGGGGGGGGGGGGGGGGG
>NZ_JBWKDW010000058.1:0-7425 GCF_056435735.1 Streptomyces sp. NPDC043878 | reverse complement strand
ACCGTCATACAAGTGGAAGCCGTCCTCGTACGCGGTGCCCTGCCACTGCCGTCCGGTCAGTCCGGCCACCAGCGCAATGACGGCGCCCGGATTGCGCAGGCCGACGCAGTGGAAGACCAGCAGCAGCGGCGAGTACGGCCGATCACCGTGACGGCCATCAGGCACCCACCAGCCTCCCCGCCATCAGCCCCGCTCCCACCCCGTCACCCGCCGGGCGCGGCCACCGGCCGGGCGCCGGCCGCGCCCGGCCGCAGAGGGCATTCGGCCCCCGAACCCGATGATCTCCCCCACCACTGACACCCAGCCCGCCCATATCCCAGGGCTTGTCAGTGAGAGGAGGAGAGAAGAGGGTCCCCGTGACAACGCCGCGTACCACCGCACCAGCACGGTGACCTGCCACTTTTCCGTCTCGCTCGATGCCGGGCACCAAAGTGGCTTCCACAGTGGCGTCCCAAGTGCCCACCACAGGAGGCCGGGCCGGCTTGTCTCCTGCTGGTCAGGCCCATGGTCGGGGCGAGCGCGCCGGGCGCCTGCCGGTGGTCGGTGCGTGGTCATCGCGATCGCTCCTTCGCCTCGGGCCGCCCATCGGCGGGCGGGGAATCGAGGGAGCAGCGTGCCCGGGAGCCCCTTGTCCGCGGTCTGACGGCTGCCGGTAGCAGGCGTGGACAAGGGGAATCGCAGCGGTGGCCGGGGCGGTAAGCCGGTTTGCCGGGCCGGCGTGCACGGCGCTGAGGGCGCCTGGCAGGGGGCCCCCTCAGTGTGTCGTCCGCGTCAGCCGATGCTGCCGTACTCCACGGGGAAGTCCGGGGGCCAGGGCTGGTGGAAGTCGAACAGGGACGGGTCCTCAGAGGTGCGGGCTGCCTCGCGCCACGAGGGGTCGCCGGAGAGGACGAAGCTGTCCCCGTCCGGTTCGATCATCCAGAGGAAGGCCGCATCGTCCGCAGGGAGGTCATGGCGGTCCTTCAGGACCCCGAACTCCGCTTCCGACGCCCGGCGGACGTGGATGCCCTTTTCGTAGACAGGCTTGAGCAGCATCAGCTCCACGTGCCCGAAGTGCACCTCGACCCGGGTGTCCGTCGCGTCGACGGCGGTGGCGTCGCTGCGCAGCAGCAGCTGCCGGTGTGACGGCGAAAAGCTGACCACCCGGAACAGACGTCCCTCCCGAATGAAATCCGGCATTCTGTGTGCTCTTCCTGCCCTCGCGGCCTTCGCGTCACTGTGCCCAGTCCGGCTACGGCATGTTTGTAACAAGGCTCGGCGCCTTTTCACCCGGCTCGGTGAAGTACCAGTCAACGCTGCGGAACGAGGTGGTGACCCCGCTGAGGCGCACGTCACGGTGTGGACGCGGTCACCGCTCCAGGTGGGGCGCTCAGGCGCGGGCCATTCATGGACACCGGGCTTTGGACGGAGTGGACGCCGCGGCGGAAGTGCGCGCCGAGGACGTGGGGGTGTACGACGGGGCCGTCGGCGCACGCGAAGGGGGTGCGGTGCTGTATTCGGGAGTGAATGGCGTGGAAGTCCCGCTTGGGAAGCCGATGACCTTCTGAGTGCTCCACCCGTACCGATCCGGTGGCGGCAGTGGCCACATCGCCGGCTCAGCGTCGCTGCCGAGACGGGCAGCGTCACCGACGTCCTCCGACGGGATAGCGGTCGCGGACGACGGATGCGCCGTCCGGCAGTTGGCCGGTGACTGACCGTTCAGGTACATCGCCACGAAGACCCCGGTGGCCGCCGCCGCGACCAACGTCGCCACCGTGACCAGACGCCACGGCATCCGCCACAGGTGCAACAGCCGCCCAGTGCCGCCGGGAACAGGGGCGGGTGAAGCGCCTGCCTGCGCGTCGTCTTCCTGCCCGCGGTGCAGGAGTTCGTCGGCATCGCGCCGGGCATCATCGCGCAGGCGTTCGGCCTCTGCGTGCGCGGCGGCGAGGATGCGGACGGCTTCCTCGTGCGCTGCTGTGCGGGTGGCCTCGGCGTCGCGGCGGGCGGCGTCCACGATGTCCTTCACGCTGGCGCGCAGGTGCCGCAGCGGCGTCTGCGCCTGGCGCTGCAGCAGTTTGACCTCCTGCCATCGGCCTCGCCAGTGCGCTACAAGGTCGGGCCGCGTCCGGGCGCCGGCCGCCGTGTCGGAGAGCGTGCTGACCACGCGGACGAATTCCAGCAGCGTCGCCAGGGAGGGCAGGCGCCTGCCGGTGAGAGCTTCGTTGATGCCGGCGTTGGTCAGCTTCGGCCGCGCCGACGCTTTGACCATGTCCCGGTAGGGCGGCGCGCCGAAGCTGATGTGGAGCCGGTTCAGCTCGTCGGCGAAGTCGTGCAGGGCCTCCCGGAACGCGGCCAGGTCCGCGGAGCCCTCCACCTCCACGCCGTTACTTTCCGCCACCGGAGAACTCCTTTCTGTGGTGAAGGAGCAACGGTAGAGGAGGCGCCGGCTGAACGTCCCGTGAATCGGTCGAACGTTTATGAACACCCTGCGCCGTTCAGCAACGGATCACTTCTCCGCCCCTGTGACCTGCGGCGTCCGGGTTCCAGCGGGAGCGTACGAGGCACTGGGTTTCCGGCGTTCGAAGCGGTGTGCTGAAACCATGAAGCACACCGAGTCCACACCCCAAAGCCGACCCACCCTCGCCCACCCGGCCGGCGCGACGGGGCCTCCTGCACCTGCCCCGCACGGGTCCCGCTCCCCGGTCCCTGACGGCGTCGTCCTGCCCGCCGTCCTCGGCGTGTACGCAGGGGCCGTCTACCACCTGATCGGGGGCCGGCTTCTGCGTCATCACCACCGCCGTCACCGGCCTCTGCCGGCTCTGGCGCCTTCGACGGTTGCGCGGCTATCCCGTCTGCGGTGGAGCCAGGGACGTGGCCCGCCTGCGTCCAGCAGGCAATCGACTCGCTCGGTTAAGCCGGGAACGTCATCCGACCGGCTCAACAAATTCGAGACCCCACCGCCTCCGATGAGTCCAGTTCGACCGCAGGCTTGCGCCGCTTACCCCCCGCCCCGGCACAGTCCCACCACACCTTCACCAACCCGCTGTTGCTCTCCCGGCCGCCACCCCCACATACCGAAAACGGGAGGCGGCATCCGCACGGCCCTCACCCCTGGAGCTTTGACGATGACCACTTCCCGCATGCCTGATGCCCTCAGCAGCCTCACGGCCGCTTCCTTGACCGCGATCAGCGGGGCAGCACCCTGGATCGCGATCATCGTCCTGCTCCCCCACCTGCTCGGAACACTCAACCGGATCCTCACCGAAGGCCTCCCCGCCATCGCCGCCTTCCGCAAAGAGTCCATGTGGACCAGACACGAAGACAGATGCCTCACCAGCGCCGACGATGCCACCTGCCTGCTCCACATCGAACGAAGCCGAAAAGCCACCCTCCCCGCGACCGCCGGCCAGATCCCGGCGAGCTCTGAAGACGACGAGCCTCCGCCCGGACCGCCCCCGTGAGAGGGGCAAGGAGGCGGCGCCACTCGGGGCACTTGGGAGGTGACCGACCGGGATGGGGACGTCAGCACGGTCCAGGCGCTCCGCTGGGGGTACGACTCCTGGGAGCGGTTCTTCAACGAGCGCCAGCGTTACAGCCTCGGGCTGATCGGCGCGGCGCTGCGCGATCTCCCCGGGGCGTCCGCGGAACGCGAGGCGCTCATCGCATCGTTCGGCAGAACCGTCGAACACCACAACCTCTTCTGCCCCTACAAGGGAGAGGGCACCGGCCCGGTCCGCTCGGTCTTCCACAACCACGTACTGCGACCGGAGCGGTACAGCGTCGAAGGAGACCCCTGGGGCGCCCAGGGGGATCGGCCGGGTTCTCCGGGGTGCTCACCCGGCTGCACAAAGCGGCCCAGTACATGAGCACCTCACTGGACTTCAGGGCCGGGGCCGGCCGGATCCTCGCCGTCGACCAGGCCTCGCTGCCCGTCGGCCGCCCCCTGAGCACGACGTGGCAGCAGTTCGTGCGGAATCCCGCAACGGCCTACACCACCACCGGCGACGCCTCGCAGACGGATCTCCCCGACAACAGCGTGGACCTCATCGTCACCGCCCCCCTACGTCGACAACGTCCACTACTCGGAACTGGCCGACTTCTTCCACGCCTGGCTCAGCACCATGCGCCCCTACCAGGGCTACCCGGACATGCCCAGCACCCGTGCCGCCCAGGAAGTACAGAACGCCGCCCCTGAAGGATTCCAAGCCACCGCAGCCCGTGTCTGGCGCGAGTGCCGACGCGTCCTCAAGCCCGGCGGCTGCCTCCTGTTCAGCTTCCACCAGTCGCAGACCACGGGCTGGTGCGCTCTGATGCGGTCACTGTCCGACGCCGGCTTCACCGTCACCACCACCCGCACCGTGATCGCCGAAGTGGCGACCAGTCTCGCCAAGACCGCAGCGGCGGAGCCCAACCGCATCGACGTCATCGTGCTGTGCCCGGACGCTGCCGGCGCGTCTGCCGGGGCAGCCCCCGGCCTCGACCAGGCCGCCGCGCAGGCGCTGTCGGAAATCCAGGGCCTTACGAGTTGGTGCGTGATAGCGGGTGAGGCGTGTCTGTCCTGCTCGTGGCCTGTTTCAGGTGGTGATGGTGCGGTCAGATACGAGGTTGGCGATGGCGCGGTAGGTGTCGGGCAGGCGGTCGCGGCGGTGGGTCCAGCGCATCAGCTGCTTCCAGCGTTTGTGGTCGGCGAGGGCGTGTTCGACGGTGATGCGGTCGGAGGAGTGTCCGTGACGGTCGCGTTCCCACTGTTCGACTCTGCTGGGCGGCGCTCCCGGCCGCGGTTTTCTGGGTGGTGTGACCGCTTGCCCGCGGTGGTCGCGGCTCAGGCCGAGGTAACCGTCGTCCGGCAGGACCTCGACATCGGGAAAGTGCTGGAAGCAGTCGGCGATGCCCTCGTTGCGGGCGGCCGTGGCGTCGTGCATACGACCAGGTCGCAGGGCATCGGTCCATAACGTGCGGCCCCGCCAGTGGCCTTCATGGTGTTCTGCTTCTTCTTGCCCGAGATGAACGCCCGTCGTCCGCCGTGGCCGGCGGACCTGGATCTCGGTGGCATCCAGCCGAAGCTCGACGCCCTCGGCCTGGGCGTAGGCGAACACATCCGTCAGCGTCCGAAGTCGCAGGCCGGGACGGTCGGGGACTGCGCATCCCCCGCTCGGCCAGGAGCGGACGTATCTCTGCGATCGCGCGGGTGGTGATGGTGGAGCGGTCGACGCCGAACAGCAGGCCCAGTACCGAATGCGGCAGGTCGTGCCGCAGATGGATCAGCGTGGCGACCAGCCGGTCGACGAACACCAGCTGGTGGCGGGCGCCGGCGCCCTCGGCCCGCTTGCGGATTCCGCCTCGCGCAGCATGACGGCGACCTTCAAGGCCAGCCTGCCATGGCGCCGCCAACTCCTCGATCAGGCAAGCGAGATGACGCCGAGAGATCCCCGTGAACAGCCGATGCGCCAGTACCGCCCGATTGACCATGATCGCCACAGTCGGATCATGCCACCAGCCAGGCACGACGCCTCACCCGCTATCACGCACCAACTCGTAAGCCGATCCCTCCACCGGGCGGTCGTGACTCGGCCGGGTGAGGTCTGCAAGATCGCAGAACCTTCGGAGAGCCTCTCCCACGTATGCCGTGCATGGGACCGATCAACGAAGCGCACCTGAACCAGCCAGGACTAGCCGTAGTGGGCATCGCGGCGCACGACGACCAGACCGCCCTTGCCGTTCAAGAACTGCTCGCCACACAGTGGGCGACTGCGACGGCGGAGCGCACGACCCGGGATCCCGGACAGCCCGGCGTCCGACTGCGCTGCTACCTCGACGTACGCCAGGAACTCAACCCGTAGCACCCGGACGGCGCCAGGCCGCGGGGTGCTCCGGGGAACGAGGAGGAGCTCAGCAGGTCGATGCGACGGAACCCTTAGTGACGGTCCCCTCCGACTTGAATCCGTCCTGAGGGTCCCTGACCGCCAGCCGGCCGTCCGCAGAACCTGTCGCTCGGCACCCAACGGGGACGGTCTTCCCGAAGCAGCCGCGGGTGAACCCGCTGTTGATCGTGGTCGACGCACACCAGACGTCCCCGCCCAGAGCCGACTCGAATACGACTCTGCTCTGCGTGTCAACGTTGTTGATGTCTATGGCACGCCCCGTGCTGTTCTGAATCACCAAAACGGCCTGCGCGTCCTGGCTCGCGTTCCTGACGATGCACGTCTTCATGTTCATGCCCGGCTGAGTGAGCAAATCAACGAAACCGGTGCAATGCCAGTTGGCGTTGGTGCTCACGGCCTGCCACCCCACCGTTGGACTGGCGGAAGCGCTCGACGCGCTCAGCATCACGCCGACTGACGCTGCCGCGGTCACGGCCGCCCACCGAAAGCTCTGTCGCATCAAAATCCCGTCCCGTCCACAACTGTCTGCCGGGCCTCAGGATTTCCCGAACGCTGCCCTGCTGTCGTTAGAAATCCGTCCACAACTCCTTGACGCTGCGTCTACACCAGCAGCTCAAAGACGTGCGGCGAGCAGGTGGCTCACCGCCGCGCCGGGACACGGTTACTGCCGCATGTGGTCGAGCCAGCAAGGCATGGTCACTTCTGAGGTCGGCCTCGGAAACTCCGGCGACTGGGCCGCCGGACACGGGCCAGAACGGCGGACCGCCAGCTGGTCTGCCGTGGTTGGGGTAGGCGCGCCACTCGGATTACGGACGGACGATCTTGGTCAGACATGAGCCTGTGACATGGACGCTGCCAGAGCCGATGCTCGCCACCCTCGTGCCCAACCCGGTGCTGCGGCCAGGATGGGCGGCTGAGCCGAAGTGGGACGGGTGGCGGGCCTTGGTCTCGGTGGGGGCCGGTCACATCGTGCTGCGCTCGCGGCGGGGCACGGACTTGCTCGCGTCGTTCCCGGAGATCGAGGCCGGGAGCAGGCAGCTGCCGGACGCGACCGCGCTGGACGGCGAGCTGGTCGTATGGACGTACCCCGGATCCCTGCCGGCCCGGCATCCTCCGGTTCCTAGCCGGGCTGCGGGCTTTTGAGCTGGTGAGCCTTCTCCTCTCACTTTTCGTGCTTCTGACGGGTCCGGAAGAACTGGCACCCCAGCGTGAGGGCTGCGCGGTTCCTGGCCTGCCGGTCTCGTGAGCGCGTACGGTGATCCGCTGTGTGGTGGTGCTGCCATGCGGTGGGGGGTTTGCGGGTTACCTTGCGTCTGTGGGGATCGGGGGGCCGGTTTTGCTGCTGTCAGGTTTTGATGATGGCGGCGGGCAGGGTGCCGGTGAGGATCGCTTCCTTCGGCAGGGTCAGACCGAACCGCTGTCCCAGGATCTCCATGGGTCGCCGCTTGTCGGCTTCCAGTGCGGCGACTAGTGCCGCATCAGGCAACGTTCGCCCTGTTCACGACCTTGCGGAGGCGTTCGTCGGCGGCGTGCTTGTTCCGCCAGATGATGTAGCGGCGGA
>NZ_JBWKDW010000057.1:0-7584 GCF_056435735.1 Streptomyces sp. NPDC043878 | reverse complement strand
CCCCCCCCCCCCCCCCCCCCCCCCCCCCCCCCCCCCCCCCCCCCCCCCCCCCCCCCCCCCCCCCCCCCCCCCCCCCCCCCCCCCCCCCCCCCGCGGGCGGAGCCGAGGCTCAGCCGTTGCCCGTGCCGTTGCCGGAGAGGGCCGAGATGTCGTCCAGGACGTGCGAGAGCGGCTCGTCGCCCTTGGCCTGGGTGGAGTTCTCGACGCACTGCTGGGTCTGCGGGGCCGACAGGACCGGGATGTCCTGCACACCGACGTTGAGCAGCGCCACCAGGGACTGGACGTTGAGCTTCGCCGGCAGACCGACGCAGGGCTTGTTCAGCGAGCCCTGGACCAGCGACAGCTGGGGGCTCATGTCACCGAACGTGGCCGAGTTGCCGAACTCCTGCGAGGCGCCGTTGCCGCTGGCGGAGGTGGTGCCGTTGTCGTCACCGATGGCGAGCGCCTGGGGGGCGGCCGCTGCTGCGAGACCGGCGACGGAAGCGGCAATAGCCGCGGTCGCCCACAGCTTCTTCATGTTCATTCCCTTCGAAAAGCGGACTCCGGGAAGGAGTTGCATGATCGTCAACACTTCCGGACCCGCCGAAGTTGCGGGATTTGCCCCGAATGGCCCAGTGCGTTTCGCGGCCGGGTGAGCGCACGAGTCATGGGTGGACGCCGAACAGCGGGCCGCTGGAATCCGGTGGCCCGCTGACGGGAATTCACCTCTGCCCGGCAGTCAGTGGTTCTGGTCTGCCCGGCGTCAGTCGTTCTGGACGCCGTTGCCGGCGAGGACGGAGATGTCGTCCAGGATGTGCGAGAGCGGCTCGTCGCCCTTGGCCTGGGTGGAGTTCTCGACGCACTGCTGGGTCTGCGGGGCCGACAGGACCGGGATGTCCTGCACACCGACGTTGACCAGGGCCAGGACCGACTGGACGTTGGCCTTCGCCGGCAGACCGATGCAGGGCTTGTTCAGGGAGCCCTGGACGAGCGCCATCTGCGGGCTCATGTTGCCGTACGTCGCCGAGTTGCCGAACTCCTGCGAGGCGCCGTTGCCGCTGGCGGAGGTGGTGCCCGTGTCGTTGCCGATGGCGAGGGCCTGCGGCACGGCGGCGGCGGAGACGCCCACGACGGACGCGGCGACCGCGGCGGAGGCCAGAACCTTCTTGATCACTTGCTGGTCCCTTCTGGAAAAACCCCGTCCACCGGAGCGCTCTGTCAACTCCCTTGGGCTCGTTTGGTTGCTGCCGTTCACTCCGACGGCTCAGAGGAAAAGGAGAGATCCGATCGGGTGAAGCGCCGCAACCAAACGCCGGGTATCGGGTTGATGCGACTGCAGGAACACGCGTCTTGCCGGGATGCGTCAGGTCAGGACGCCTCTTGTTCCAGGAAAGGAAAGCGCAATGCTGAAGAAGGCAATGGCCACGGCGGCGATCGCCGCGTCGGCCGTCGGTGCGTCGGCGGCCGCCGCACCCCAGGCGCTTGCCATCGGCGATGACACCAGCACCACCTCGGCGAGCGGCAACGGCGCGCAGAGCGCGTTCGGCAACCAGGTGACCAAGGGCGACATGAGCCCCCAGGCCACCCTGGTCCAGGGCTCGCTGAACAAGTTCTGTGTCGGCCTGCCGGCCAAGGTCGACGCCCAGTCGCTGGTCGCCGTCATCGCCAACGTCGGCGTCCAGGACATCCCCGTCCTGTCCGCTCCGCAGACCCAGCAGTGCGCCGAGAACTCCACCCAGGCCAAGGGTGACGAGCCGCTCTCGCACGTCCTGGACGACATCTCGGCCCTCTCCGGCAACGGCGCCGCCAACGGCTGATCCGGCGCCCGGGGCCGTTCGGGCCGTCCCCTGTTTTTCCCCGGGTGCGGGCGGCGCGAGCAGTTTCGGCATTTGTAGTACTAATCCGAAGGCGTTCGAGTGAATTACCCGGCCGCGCACGTTCCGTAGTTTCTTCGGCTGTCTATGTCTCGTTTTACAGCTGCAGGTCATGGTGCGAGCCGTTCCGACTGTGCTCGCTCGGTTTCGACCGTCACAGGGCATGACCGCAGAGAAGGGAAATCCAATGAAGAAGACCGCTGCTGTCGTCGCGGGCGCGATCATGGCTCTCGGCATGGCCGCCCCGGCCTTCGCCGACGCGGAGGCCGAGGGTGCGGCCATCGGTTCCCCCGGCGTCCTCTCCGGCAACGTGATCCAGGCCCCCGTGCACGTCCCGGTCAACGTGTGCGGCAACAGCGTCAACGTCATCGGCCTGCTGAACCCCGCGTTCGGCAACTACTGCGTAAACGACTGACCACCTAACGCGCCAGCCCAAGGCTGGGTCATGGCCGGCCTCGGATCGTTCTCGCGCTCCGAGGCCGACTGATTTTTTTTCCCACTTCTCCCAGCAGGAAGACAACAAGATCTTGCGACAGACCCTGAGCAGGGGAATGGTCGCGGCCGCCGCCGCGACCAGCATTCTGTCCCTGTGCAGCAGCCCCGCCGTCGCCGACACGCACGCGAGCGAGGCCGCCACGGATTCACCCGGCGTCCTGTCCGGCAACAGTGTGCAGGTCCCGGTCGACGTGCCCGTCAACGTCTGCGGCAACTCGGCCGACGTCGTCGCGGCGCTCAACCCGACCTTCGGCAACTCGTGCGTGAACGACGGCGACTCGCACCGGAGCGGTGCGCACGGGGCGCCCCACGGCGACTCCGGCCACGGCCCGCGTCACGCCCCGGACCACGGCCGGAACCACGGCCACGTCTCCGGCCGTGATGCCGGTGGCGACTCCGGCTACGGCTCCGGTTATGGCTCCGGTTATGGCTCCGACACCGGCTACGGCTACGGCGACGACTTCGGACGCGGCCACGACAGGGGCCACGGTCACGGCACCGTGCATGGTGGCATCCCCCGTTCCGGGGGTTCCGTCGCGCACGGTGGGGCCGTGGGGTCGCCCGGTGTCGGATCCGGGGACCAGGTACAGGTGCCGATCGACCTACCGGTGAACCTGTGCGGCGACACGGTGGACGTGATCGGCGTGCTCAACCCCGCCTTCGGCAACGACTGCGACAGCGGGCACCAGCCGCCGGCCGGGTACGGGGACACGCCCCCGTCGGGGCGCCCGCACACCCCGCCGCCGCACTCACCGCCCCCGCACACCCCGCCGCCCACGGGCGGTCAGCACCCGGGTCCGCAGCCCCCCGGCGCCCGGCACCACGCCCCGCCGCCGGCCCTGGCCCACACCGGCAGCGAGTCGCTGATGGCCGCGTCGGCCGCCGCGGCCGCGCTGATCGCGGGCGGTTCGATCCTCTACCGACGAGGCCGAGCCGCGTCCCGTCGGTGACCCACCGGGTGCCGGACGGCCCACGTCCGGCACCCGTGCCCGCTCAGCGCCGTACCGCCTCCACCGTGCCCCGGCCTCCCGGCGCCGGGACCGCCCCGTCCGCCGCCCCGGGTGCCTTGGTCCGCAGCCGGCGCCGCACCCCCCGTACCAGCGCACCCGCCGTGTAGGTCGCGCCGTGCACGAAGCGCATCGACGGGCCGAAGGCGGGGGCCGTCACCAGGCCCGCCATGAAGAGTCCGGGGTACGACGACTCGAAGCCCCGCCCGATACGCGGCGCGCCGCCCGCCACGGTCGCCAGGGTGCCGCGCAGGTCGTCGTGGAGCAGGCCGAGCCGCTCGCAGGTCGCGCCGAAGCCGGTGCCCGCGATCACGTGGTCGGTCTCCAGGGAGCGCAGTGAGGGCCCGCTCCCGGCCGTCGCCCGCACGTCGAGCCGTACCCGGGACCCCGTCACCTCCCGGGCCGCCGCCACCTCGTGGCCCGGCAGCACCTCGACCGCCGTCTCCACCCGCTCCCGCACCCACCAGGCGCCCGCCGGTCCCAGGGCCGAGGCCGCGATCCGGGCGCGGGTCGGTTCGGGGAGCCGGTGGAAGAGGCCGGGCCGCTCGGCGTAGAACCAGTTCCGCCAGCCGCAGCCCAGGCCGCTGTGCGGGGAACGGGCCGACCGCCACCACGGGCGCTCCCACGGCGGCGGTACGTCGTTCCAGTGCAGCCGTTCGGCGCGGGCCAGCACCCTGACGCGGGTGCCCTGCTCGGCGAGCAGGGCCGCGGTCTCCAGGGCCGCCTGGCCGCCGCCGACGACCGTGACGTCCCGGCCGCGGAACCGGTCGAGGTCGGCGTGGTGGCTGCTGTGCGAGACCAGCGCGGGGCCGAGCGGGCGCAGGGCGGCCGGGACCTCCACGAAGGGCATGACACCGACGGCCAGGGCGACCGTACGGGCGTGCAGGACCTCCCCGTCGTCGGTGACCGCCTCGAAGCCGCCCGGGCAGGGCGCCACCCGGGTCACCGTGCGCTCGTCCACCTCCGGCGCCGCGTTGCGCGCGAACCAGCGGCCGTAGGCGGCGAACATCTCCACCGGGACGGGCTCCCCGTGCCGGGCCCGGACGCCCTGGCCGGCGCAGTACACGTCGAGGCGCCAACGCCCTTCCGGATCGGAGAGGTTGGAGGCCCACGGTTCGGACTTGAGGAACATTCCGCGGGGCATGTGGTCGCGCCAGGACGCCATGGGCCGGCCGAGGACGCGCAGTCTCAGCCCGGCGGCCGCGGCATGGGAGGCGATGGACAGGCCGTAGGGGCCGGCGCCGACCACCAGCAGGTCGTACATCAGCAGCTGCTCGCTTTCTCGTCGTCGTTCAGGCTGTCCGGCGCGCCGGCGGGCGCTCCCGCGGCCAGGCCGGCGGGCAGGTCGTGCGCACCGGCCGCGGCGGGGGCCGCCTGACGCACCACCCGCCCGCGGGTGCCCGCCGCACCCTCCGGGCCCGGCCCGCGCAGGCGGTCGAGCAGGCGGCGCGCGACATGGCGGCCCCACAGCCCCCACATGGCCCGGCCCGGTGCCCGGTCGTCCCGGGCGTGCCAGGCCAGTTCGCGCCCGCCGGGCCGGGGGGCCGGCCGCAGCGCGGTGAGCGGCGCGTAGCTCTCCACCACGAACTCCCGTCCCGGCCGCGGCACTCCGTCCGGCGCCGGCCGGTGGGTGAGGTCCAGGTGCAGGGCCCGTACGACGTCCAGGCCCGCGGTGTCGGAGAAGAGCCGGAACTGCGCTCCGGGGCGCGGATTGAAGTCGAGCAGGTGGTAGCGCCCCGTCGCGCCGCAGCGCCGGAAGTCGAGGTCGAAGATGCCGCGGTAGCCGAGGTCCCGCATGAGGCGCTCGGTGAGTTCCCGCAGCCGCGGGTTGGGGGCCCAGTGGCCGACGGCCGTCAGTCCGGCACCGCGCGGCCAGGCCCGTCGTTTCACGCCCGAGCCGCCGCCGCGCAGCGTGCCGGAGCGGTCGGCGTACCCGTGGAAGAACCAGTCGCGGTCCGCGCCCGGCGGCAGGAACGCCTGGAGCAGCAGCGGGCTGCCGGCCTCCTCGGTGCGCAGGTACAGCTCGCGGGCCTCCTGCGCGGAGCGCACCACGACCGTGCTGCGCAGTCCGGTGCCCGCGGGCACCAGCCAGGGCCGGCTCCACTTGGCGACCAGCGGCAGTCCCAGCTGCCAGGCGGCGCCGGCGGCCTGTGCGGCGCTGTCCGGGATCAGGGTGACCGGGTGCGGGACGCCCGCCGACGCGCAGACCGCGGCCAGTTCCGCCTTGTCGGCCACGCGGGCGGGGAGTTCGCCCGGTTGGCGCGGCAGCAGGTAGGCCGGGGCGAGTTCGTCGCCCAGCCGGCCCACCGCCACGGCGCTCGCGTCGTCCATCGGGATCAGCACCGCGGGACGCGCGATACGCGCGGCGACCCTGCGCAGTGCGGCGGCGATGTCGTCGGCGGACGCGAACGGCGGCGGCGGTGGGTGCAGTTGACGTACGAAACGCGATTCGCGCACCGGACTGGCCGTACAGTCGGCGACCACGTGCACCTCCACGCCGGCCCGGCCGAGCGAGCGCACGGCACCCAGGGTTCCGTGGTGAAAGGGATTCCGGTCGATCCGCAGCAGAACGGCGGGGACGCGGATGTCGAACAGCGACACGGACTTTTTCCTTTGGGTCTTTTCACTCGTGTGGGCGATCGAGGCACTCGAAAGCCGCAACCACGGTGGCGGAATTCATACTGATATGACTGAGTGTCAGTTGACGGAACGAAATGTCAGGACAGTCACGCGACAAGGCGTCCAAGCGCGAGAGCGAAGACAGGAGCAGGCATGTCCTCACCACAGCGACGGGCCCGTTCCCGGCGACTGGCGGTCATCGCGGCGGCGGTCGCCGCGTCGGCCGCCCTGACGTCGGGCCCGGGATTCGCCGCGGGGGCGGCGCGGGCCGCCGATCCACCCGTGCCGGCACCCGCGCTCACCCCGGCCCCCGTGACCCCGCCCGCCCCGGCGAAGGCGCCGACGGTCCCGGCCACCGCCACCGATCCGAGCGTGAAGCCCGTGCCGCCCGCCCCGGCGGCGGTCCCGGCGAAACCGGCGGTCCCGCCGGAACCGGTGCCACCGGCCAAGCCCGTGCAGGACGTGCCCGTGCAGGACGTGCCCGCCTTCGGCGCCTACCTCGACTACGGCCCCCGCGGAGTCACCGGCATCGCCGAGCTCAGCCACTGGCTGGGCAACGCCGAGCTGCGCGTCGGGCACACCTATCTGCCCGGTGACCGCTGGAGCAACATCGAGGGCGCCCACGGGTTCCTCGACGTGTGGGCGGACTGGCGCACCGAGAAGGCCGACCGGATGCTCGTCCTCAACGTGCCCATGATGGAGCGCAACGAGGACGACGTCTCCGACACCGAGGTCCGCCGGCTGCTGCGGCAGGGCGCCGCGGGCCAGTTCGACGAGCACTTCCGGGCGCTCGCCCGGCGGCTGGTCGCCCTGGACGTGCCGGACACGGTCGTCGTGCTCGGCTGGGAGATGAACGGCACCACCTACACCCACCGCTGCGGCCCCGACCCGGAGTCCTGGAAGAACTACTGGAACAGGATCGTCACCACCATGCGCGCGGTGCCGGGCCAGAAGTTCCGGTTCGACTTCGCGCCGACCCGCGGCCGGGACGCCGTTCCCTGGACGCAGTGCTACCCCGGGGACGACACGGTCGACATCATCGGCATGGACTCCTACGACCAGCCGCACGGGCTGTCGTTCGACCAGCAGGTGAAGGAGCCCTACGGACTCCAGGAGCACGTGGACTTCGCCAAGGCGCACCACAAGCCCATCTCCTACCCGGAGTGGGGACTGTTCCGCAACGGCGACAACTCCGAGTACATGCGGCGGATGCTCAACTGGATGGACGAGCACAAACCGCTCTACAACACGCTGACCGACTACTGCCCGCACGGCGTCTGGCAGTGCGAGGACAACCCGCGGTCGTCCCGGATCTACCGGTCCATGCTGTTCGGCCGCACCGACGGCACGACCTCGCAGCCCACGCCGCCGGCCCCGACCACCCCGGCCATTCCGACCGTTCCGCTGCCCCCGCCCAACTGTTCGCCGCTGAACCTGGGCGACTGGGTGGAGCACTGGCTCGGCGGGAAGCTGTGCCTGCGCCTCGACTGGTGGTCGCGCGACCGCTGAGTCCCCGGTGGGGGGGGGGGGGGGGGGGGGGGGGGGGGGGGGGGGGGGGGGGGGGGGGGGGGGGGGGGGGGGGGGGGGGGGGGGGGGGGGGGGGGGGGGGG
>NZ_JBWKDW010000056.1:0-9684 GCF_056435735.1 Streptomyces sp. NPDC043878 | reverse complement strand
CCCTGAACGATATGGGCTCTGAACACCCACAATCCTCGTCTCCCAACCCAGCCCAAGCACCTCGGATCAAGGCGGAAACCCCCCAGATCAAGACGGGACCCGACAACTGCGAACCCAAGGGCGCTCGTCCAGGAGGTCGGGCACCGCACTTGTCAATGAGGCGATCGCCCAGCGCCTGGCGGACGACAGTGCCGGGGTCGTGGTCCAAGGACGTAGTGAGTCGCGGGCGGAGTGGCCGCGGACATCCGCAGGGCGGCGCTGTTTCCGTTGTGATCGGCGACCTCGGGACCGACGAAGGCGCGGGACCCGCGTGGCGTCTCTCAGGTCTGTTGCAGAATCCCAGACGCCAGAGTTGACGGGGTGAGGTGCTTGTAGCCGACGCTGGTGAAGTAGACGAGGAGTTCGTGGTCGTCCCTGCTGAGCAAATGTCCCTCACCCCAGAGTCGATGCCGTACGGGAGTACCGCCCTCGATGACGACCGGGCGGTACGTCGGCGTCCCCTTCGGCGTGCGATCGTTGTCGCAGTTCCCGCAAGGTGCTGTGTAGGTTTCACCGAAGTAGGCGAGCAGTTCAGCCCGTCGGCAGCGTGTGGTTTCCGCGTAGTGGCGAGCCGCGTCAAGACGGCTGGCCACTATCGTCTGACGCCGCTTGTCCCGCGTCAGGAGTTGCCCGATCAACTCGGCTGGGTGGTGTGGACTGCGCCGCGGCTCGAGGACGCGGTGGTGGCCGGAGCCGCGCAGTTGGACGATGCCCATATCCGCCAGCTCGTTGACGACACGGTCGACAGTGTGGGCCGGTACGTCGGCGGATCGGGCCAAGTCCGCGACGGCGATGTGGCAACCCGCGTCCTCCATGGCGTCGACCACACGGTGAAGTGTCGGCTCGCCCAGATGCGTGCGTGCTGCGAGACTGCGTGGGATGCGCACGGTACGCGCGTCGTGCACCAGGATCGCGGTCGCCGGCTGCCCGTCTCGACCCGCCCTGCCGATCTCCTGGTAGTAGTCGTCGATGCTTGCCGGCACGCCCGCATGCACCACGGTCCGGATGTCAGGTTTGTCCACGCCGAGGCCGAACGCGCTGGTAGCGACTACTACATCGAGGCCCCCTGCGAAGAAGGCGTCCTGAACGTCGGCTCGGGTCCGGGTGGGGAGACCGCCGTGGTACGGAGCTGCACGCAGGCCCTTGAGTCGCAGACGGTCCGCGAGGGCCTCACACCGGGCGTGGGTGAGTGCGTACACCAGAGCAGGCGTCTCGTGCTGCATGAGGACGCCAACGCAGCGATCATCGACCGCTCGAGGCTCGGTACTGGCCGGTTCGGTGTAGCGCATGGCTAGCGAGATGTTCGGGCGGTCGAAGTCGCCGACCACCACATGCGGCGTACGCATGCCCAGGCGACGGGTGATGTCCGACTGGACGGGAGGCGAGGCCGTCGCGGTCAGAGCGAGGACAGGCGGACGTCCGAGGTCGGTCAACGCCTCGACCAGGCGAAGGTACTCGGGTCGGAACTCCTGCCCCCACTCGCTGACGAGGTGTGCTTCGTCGACGCAGAACAAGCTGACGGTACGAGCTCCGGTGCGGACCGCGGCCGCTGTTTCAGCGTTCGCGAGTTGCTCGGGCCCGACGAGGAGGAAATCCAGGTCCCCCCTGGCAAGGAGGCCCAGGACTTCGCGCCGGTCGCGGACGGGTTGCGCCGAGTTCAGCAGGGCTGCCTTGACGGGGCGCGATCCGTGACGACGGCCGGTCATGGACCGCAGTTGATCCCGCTGCAGCGCGATGAGTGGCGAGACGACCAGGGTGAGACCGCCGATCACCATCCCTGCCACCTGGTAGATCGCACTCTTGCCGCTGCCGGTGGGCAGAACGGCGAGTGTGTCCCGGCCCTCGACCACTGCGTGGACAGCCTCTTCCTGCGCCGGCCGCAGAGTGAAGTCAAACAGCGAGCGCGCCACTGCGGACGACGTACGTTGCAATGCGGACATGAAGCAGGCCGTGCCTTTCTGCGACGAGCCACTCTCCCGTCCGGCGAAGACCCACGGCGCGGTTTCGGTAGATCCTTGGCGGCGAGCGAGCGGCACGCTCGACGGCTCAGTAGCCAGGGGACGTTTCGGAATCGGGAATGAGGTGGATGGCGGCTTCCTCTGCCGACGAGCCGGCACCGTCCAGCCCACGATCAAAGGCGATCAGGTCGGAATCCGTGTTCTGCCGCGTTCCCTCGTCGGGTGCGACGAGACGTCCGGCCCGCTCGTATCCGACCTCGTCGTCGCGAGGTTCGCCGTCCGTCTCCCAGGCGTCTGCGATGCCGTCTCCGGCAGGTACTCCAACGTCCGGCACCTCCTCCGCGAGGCGCTCGTCCAGAGTTTCCCCTCGGTGCTGCTCCGAAGCCGTGACGCCGCTGTGTTCCACGCCCCACGGCCTCTCCGGCGGCGAGTATCCCTCATCGAGAGCTTCGTCACCGCCCCTGTAGTCCAGGGTGTCCAGAGCGTCCAGGACGCCAACGTCATCCTGGACCTCCGATCCGTCCGGCTGGTAGACGTCGTCTGCCATACCTTCGTCCATCAATGCTGCTCCTTCGTCGAGCGATGGCCATGGTGGCCTGTCCTGGTCGTCAGCTGGTCGGCTCCACCAACGTGTGCTGTGGAGACACCGACTTGCCTCACGGCCCTGGTGCTGCCGTATGCCGCGGCCGGCTCAGAATCAGACGATGAGCACGGGCAGACCGGACAGCTTCCTTGCCGCGATGTCTTCGTGGACCCGGGCAGCGTCGGCGAATGCATAGCGCGTGACAGCGAGATCGTGGAAGAGCCCGTCTCTCATCGCCTGGAACAACTGCCCCGCCGCTTGACCGATGGTGGCTGAGTTCACGTAGTCCTGGACGCCGCCGCTCACCACCTTGATGCCGCGCCGGGTCACCTCTGCGACCTCCGGCTGCAGCTGGCCGGAGGCGGCGCCGATGGCGACGATCTTTCCGCCGGACCGTACCGCCGCCGCCGACAGCTCCGCTGTGGCGCGCCCGACAAAGTCGAAGACGACGTCGACACCGTCCGGAACAACCGTCCGTACTCCGGCGAGAGCTTCCGGGTCGTGGGCGTAAATGGCGTGATCCGCGCCGACCCGCACCTTCTCAAGCTTGTCTTTCGATCCGGCGACACCGATGACGGTCGCGCCGAGGGCTTTCGCCCAGCGCGACAGGATGGATCCGACATTGCCGGACGCTCCTACGACGAGCACCACTTCGCCGGGAGTGACGTCGTGGAGCGCACGCAGTCCCATCCATGCCGTCAGCCCCTTTGCCAGGAAGGCTGCAGCCTGTTCGTTGCTGATGTCATACGGCAGTGCGACAAGGGAACTCGCATCGATCAGCCGCTCGCTCGAGTAGGCACCCATGGAGGCGAAGTAGGCGACTCGGTCACCGATACTGAAACCGGCTGTATCCGGACCGATGGCTGCTACGACGCCCGAGGCTTCGGATCCGATCACCATGGGAAGTGGGCCGTTGACCCGCCCGTCACGCAGCATGGTGTCGAAGACGTTCACGCCGATGGCTTCCTGACTGATCTTCACCTCCCCGGGCCCGGGCTCGGCGACGTCGGCCGTCTCGACCCTCAGTACCGAGGGTTCTCCGTGCTCGTGTATACGAATGATCCTGGCCATGATTGACGCTCTTCCTCACGCGACGTGGCCGGCCGCAGGGCCGGCAATCGGGGTGCAAAAAGTACTGAGCCTGTGCCGTCGCCGACTCCCGAAGCACGCACGGCTTCGGAGGCCGGCGGTTCTGGCGCGGCGTGGTCAGCCGCGGAGGCGGTCGGCTATCTCCGCAAGATGGCGTCCCTGGTAGCGGGCCGCCTCGAGGGTGGCCTGGTCAGGGCCCTCGCCACCACCGCTGGGCCAGCTGGTGCCGTAGGGGTTGCCGCCCGACGCGAACAGGAGAGGATCGGTGTAGCCAGGGGGCACGATGATGGAGCCCCAGTGGTAGAAGACGTTGTTCAGGGCGAGGAGCGTGGACTCCTGGCCTCCGTGGCGGTTCATCGCTGAGGTGAAGCTGGTTGCCGGCTTGTTGTGGAAGACGCCGGCCTGCCACAGGCCGCCGGTCGAGTCGATGAACTGCTTCAGCTGCGCGGTGACGTTCCCGAACCGAGTGGGCGTCCCGAAGGCGTACGCCGTCGCCCACTCGAGGTCCTCCAACGTCGCCTCGGGCACCTCGTGCTTGGTGGCGTCCGTGTGTGCGCGCCAGGCAGAGTTGGCGTCGATGGCGCTGTCAGGTGCCAGTTCGGGTACGCGGCGCAGTCGGACGTCCGCGTTGCGACTGGCCGCACCCTCCGCCACGGCCTGGGCAAGTTGGTGCACATTGCCGGTGGCACTGTAGTAGATCACGGCAACTCGAGTGCCCATGAGTAACTCCTGCTGTATGCGATGGGGGATGGGTACCGGTTCGTGGTTCCGAAACCGCAGGGCGACGCCGTGCCTTTCGGGCATCGAACTCGGGTGTGCCAGCATCTGGCCTGACCAGACTGCATCCTTGATCCGTTCGGAGCCCCTCAGTAACGGGCAGGAACCCCACGGATCGGGACGACCTTCGCCGGCCCGGCCGCAACGCGACCATGCGGAGCGACAGTCACTGCACCTTGGCCGGAGCAAACGACACCCGGGCCCTGCTCTTGCTCGCCGCTGCCGTGACCCGCGGCCAAGACATGTATCAAGACATGTATTTCGCCCTGCCAGCTCGGGCGCGAGCCACGCGATCAACACCCGCGACAGCCCGGCTGACTGAACGAAGCCGGCGAACGTGTCAGGTGGCTGCATGCAAGTCCGGGGTGTGGATCACGCGAGTAGCGGGCCGCAGTGCGATGCTCCAACGACGTTGAAACTTCGCCGCACTGCGCTGCCCGGAGGGCGATCAGACTCAGCGGGAGCCGTGACCTACCCACACCACCATGAACGTGAGCGAGCCTACTCGCGGCGCAGCAACCGCACCCAGTCCGCAGGCACACGCCCTGCCGGCCCTGGTGCGGGCTGGCTTTCGGGGTGACTGCTGGGTGCAGCGAGGACGGGTCCGGACTCGCGCACGTCGTTCGAGGCATAGTCCCAGAACCACTCTTCTCCGGACTCGAAACTCTGGACTACGGGGTGTCCTGTGGCCCGGTAGTGAGCGGCCGCATGTTGCCCTCGTGAGCTGTCGCAGCAGCCGACGTGTCCACAGAGTGCGCAGCGCCTCAGGTGGAACCACCAGCCATTCGTCTCTTCGCACTCGACACAGCCGGCACCGCTCGGCGGGACGGTGGGGTCGATTCCGGTGTTGCCGGTCATGCTGACTCCTTGGTCGGGTCGGGTGGGGAAGCGGTGAGTGGAAGGAGTACCTGGAAGCGGGTGTCCCCGGGAACGGACTCGACCCGGAGGCTCCCGTGATGCTTGTTGATGACGATTCGCCAGGAGATGTCCAGCCCGAGCCCGGTGCCTTCGCCCACTGGTTTGGTGGTGAAGAACGGGTCGAAGATCCGGTCCCGGATCTCAGGGTCGATACCGGCGCCGGTGTCCTGGACCTCCACGAGCAGCTGGTCGTCGGCGCGCGCGGTCCGCACGGTGAGGGTTCCGTCCCCACCGGCGCTGTTCATGGCGGCCACCGCATTGTCGATCAGATTGGTCCATACCTGGTTGAGTTCAGCTGGGTGTGCGGGGACCTCCGGCAGCGTCTCGTCGTACTGCTTGACGACGGTGATCTGCGAGCCGATCTTGCCCGCCAACATGAGAAGGGTGCTGTCGAGCAGCTCGTGGACGTCGACCATACGGAAGGGAGCTCGGTCCAGCTGTGCGTACTGCTTGGCGGCGTCGACCAGGTGGGAGATGCGAGCAGTGGAATCCGTGATCTCGTCCATGAGCTGTTCGGTCTCGACTGTGGAGTTGAGCCAGCCGATCGCCGCCCGCAGGGTCTTGTCGTCCACCAGCGCCGCGACTTGGTCCAGCCACCCGCTGTCCAGGCCGGCCTGGACGAACGTCGGCGCCATCTGCCAGCTCTGCTCAATGCCTCGGTTCTCCAACCACTCCGTGAGGGCGTCCTCCCGGTCGGCTGCCTGGAGCGGGCTGAGTGAGAGCGGCTTGGCTACCCGTTCGGCCGTCTGCTCCTGGAACTCGATCAGCTTGGCGAGCACCTCTCGGGTGAAAGGGCCCTCGGCGATCACGGCAAGCTCGTGGCGCATCCTGGCCACCCGTTCACGCAGCGTGGCGGTCGCCCGTGCGGCCGCGGCAGCCGGATTGTTCAGCTCGTGCGTGAGCCCTGCCGACAACGACCCCAAGGCCAGCAGGCGTTCCCGCTGCCCGATGGCCTGTTGCGTGTTCTTCACTCCGAAGAACAGGCCCTCCAGCAGGTGGACGGCCATCGGGAACCACTCGTGCATGATGCCCGCGAAGGTGTCTGCAGGCAGCACGAAGAACCGTGTGGGCTCGGTCGTACGCAGAGTGTTGTTGTAGACCTGCGGTGTGCGGTCTCCGAGGTAGGCCTGCATGGCACCTGCGTACACCCCGGGCCGGCTGGTTCGGTTGACTTCTATGTCGTCCCCGCCGACCTGGCGGGAGAGGACGACTGTGCCCTCAAGCATCACGTAGAAGCACGTCGCGGGCTGCCCCTCGCTGTAGACAGGTCCGGGCTCGAACAGCTCCACCCGGCCCTCGGCGCAGAGCCGTCCCAGTTGCTCGGGCGTCAGCTTCTCGAACAGGAAGAGTTGCCTGATCTCCTGCGCGCTGCACGGCAGGGGGCGTCTGCTCACGACTGCTCCAGGTAGCGGTGGACGAGCATGACGGCCATGGCTCCCTCACCGACGGCGGAGGCGACGCGCTTGGCGGATTCCGCACGTGCGTCGCCCGCCACGAATACGCCGGGAATGCTGGTTTCCAGGTGATACGGCGGCCGGTCCAACTCCCAGTCGGCCGGGGGACGGCCGTCGGCAGTGAGGTCGGGTCCGGCAAGGATGAAACCGCGCCTGTCGCGCAGCACGCTGTCGTTCAGCCAGTCGGTGCGCGGGGCGGCGCCGATGAATACGAACAGCCACTGTGCGTCGACGAGTTCGCTGTGGCCGGTCCGGGTGTCGCGTAGGGTGAGCTGCTGCAGGTGACCGGAGCCGTGGGCGGCCTCGACGACTGTGCCGCACCGCAGCCGGATGTTGGACGTCTGCTCGATCTGCTGGATCAGGTAGTGCGACATCGATGCTGCCAATGACGGCCCACGCACCAGCAGGGTCACCGACTTGGCGTTGTGTGCCAGGTGTATCGCGGCTTGGCCTGCGGAGTTGGCGCCGCCCACGACGTATACGTCGTGGCCTTCGCAGGAAGCTGCCTCCGTCAGGGCCGAGCCGTAGAACACACCGCAGCCGGTGAGCGCGTCGGCGCCCGGGGCGGGAAGCTGGCGGTAGGACACGCCTGTTGCAAGGATCACGCTGTGGGCGGCGATCGCCGAGCCGTCGGAGAATCGCACGGTCCGTGCCGCGCCGCCGGCCTCGAGCCCGGTCACCTCGCGCGCGGTGAGGATCTCGGCACCGAACTTCGCCGCCTGTCTGCGGGCGCGGTCGGTGAGCTGGCCACCGGAAACGCCGTCGGGGAAGCCCAGGTAGTTCTCGATCCGTGAACTCTGCCCGGCCTGCCCGCCGGTCGCCGATCGCTCCACCAGCACTGTTCGCAGCCCCTCCGACGCACCGTAGACGGCCGCGCCCAGGCCGGCCGGGCCACCCCCGATGACGACCAGGTCGTAGAAGTCGGTGGCCGGGGTTGTCGCCAGGCCCACCCGCGCGGCGAGTTCGAGAGCCTCCGGCTCCACCAGCGGTGTGCCGTCCGGGGTGATCACTACGGGCAACCGCTGTCCGTCCTGACCCGCGGCCGCCAGCAGCCGCCGGCCCTCCGGTTCGTCGGCCGAGTACCAGCGGTAGGGCACCTGGTTGCGGGCCAGGAACTCCCGTACGTCCGAGGACCGTGCCGACCAGCGGTGCCCGACCACCTTCGTGCTGGGCACGGACCGATGGTCGCCGCCGCGCCATGCTCGGAGCAGTTCGTCCAGGACCGGGTAGAGCTTCTCCTCCGGCGGGTCCCAGGGTTTGAGCAGGTAGTGGTCGAGGTCGACGACGTTGATCGCGTCGATCGCCGCGTTGGTGTCCGCGTAGGCGGTCAGCAGTACGCGCCGCGCGCTCGGGTATATGTCCATGGCCTGTTCGAGGAATTCGATGCCGTTCATCTGCGGCATGCGATGGTCGGCCATGAGCACGGCCACCAGGTCGCCGCGCAGTTTCAACTCGCGCAGCGCCTGCAGCGCGGACCCGCCGGACTCCGCACGCACGATCCGGTATGAGGCGCCGTAGCGCCGCCGCAGGTCCCGAGCGACGGCCCGGGAGACTCCCGGGTCATCGTCCACGGTCATGATGACGGTCCGCGGCGTCTCGGTGGCCTGTGTCATTTTTCCCCCATGCTGTGTGGCAGATAGAGCGATCAGGGAGCTTCGATATCGGCGTGAATCACCTTGATGATGCGATCGGTGATCGCCATAAGTGCAACTATTTGCCGGGGAGAGAGATGATCGAAGAACAGTTTGCGAATTTCTTCCGCGTGCCGAGGGGCGGCAACGGTGATAACTGTTCGCCCTTCTTTGGTGGCAGCGACGAGGGCCCCTCGCCTGTCGGCGGCGTATTCTTTTCTGACGACGAGCTCTCGTTTCGTCATGCGGCCGAGCTGGTGCGACAGCCGGCTTTTTTCCCATCCCAGATTGCCGGCCAAGTCCGAGATGCGCATCCACCGGTCGGTGCCTTGAGTTAGCTCTGTCAGCACAGCGCAATCTGCTTCGGACAGTCCGAACTCGTCCTGGACGGGACGAGTCGTGCGGCTGACCAGCAGTTCGTTCATCTGCAGCAGGCCACGCCATGCCTGCATTTCGGTGACCGACAACGACTGCGACTTTTTATCCATGTGTCCACCATGTGACGACGGATCCACATGGTCCCGCTGGTCGACGATATTCAAGACTGGTGCGCACAGCGTCCACTATGGTCACAGAAGGGCTGATTGGCTGACAGGCCGCATCCGCACGGTATGGCCCTCGTTTCACGGCGGACTTGCGACGCTGTTGTTATCTGCCTGGTGAAGGCGGAGCCGGGACTCATGACTGACGGAGATACCAGCAGCCTCGTAGTGTCTGGATCCGGGACGCCACGTGTGATCCCCCGGATCATCACAGAGCGCGGACATCAGTCGTTCACTTTGCTTCTGCTCGTGTAGACGAGCCCCCGATATTCGGGGTGCCGGGCGATCCAGCCGGTGTAGAAGGGGCAGACGGGCAGCACGGGAAGGCCGGCAGCACGTGCCGTGTCCAGTGAAGAACGGACCAGCGCCCCACCGATGCCCTGTCCTTCGTAACCCACGTTCACCTCCGTGTGCACGAAGGCGATGAGGTTGTCGGTGCGAATGTACTCGGCGAAACCAGCAAGCTCACCGTCGACGAAGGCTTCATACCTGTTCGCCTCTGTGTTGTCGATGATCTGTGCAGTATGCGTCTGCGAGTCACTCATCCTGGTCCTTAAACGTGGTAGTTGCATGCTTGCCTTCACGCCTGATGTGACTCACGGCTTCCGTGGCGGCCGCCTGTTTCCTGGTGGGGGCGGTCGCCGTCGGGGGGTCAGGCGGTGGTGTTGAGGGCTTCCCTGAGGCTGGCGACGG
>NZ_JBWKDW010000055.1:0-10141 GCF_056435735.1 Streptomyces sp. NPDC043878 | reverse complement strand
TCGCCCCGATACTGGTTGTATCGGGGCGATCCCGACAACGCGGTGAGCGTGCGTGCCAGGCGTCGCCGGGCAGACGGGACTTTCGAAACACGCCCCTAGACGGGCGGCCAGGGGATCGCCGGCCACTCGCCGCTCGGCTCGGGGTGCTTCCCGGAGGTCAGCAGGGCGTCGACGCGGGCCCGGGTGGCGTCCAGCTCGGCCCCGGTGATCAGCGTGGCCAGCCGCCGGGCGAGCGCGCCCGGCACCGTCAGCGCCTCCTGGAGGCCCTTGAGGACCGTGACCGCCTCGTCCGTCAGGGGCTCCCCCGCCCAGCCCCACAGCAGCGTGCGCAGCTTGTTCTCGGCGTTGAAGGTGACCCCGTGGTCGATGCCGTACAGCAGGCCGCCCTCGGTGGGCAGCAGATGACCGCCCTTGCGGTCGGCGTTGTTGATCACGGCGTCGAGGACGGCCATCCGCCGCAGCCGTTCGTCGTCGGCGTGCACCAGGAGCGCCGTCTTCCCCTCACCGACCTCGGCGAAGCCGACCGCCTTCCAGCCCGGGCCGGGCTCCTCACCGTCCACCAGGGCGAGCAGTTCGGTCTCGGGCGTCGCCTCGATCCACAGCTGGCACATCCCCTCGCCGTAGGGACCCTCCCGCAGCACCGTGGGCGGTACGAGCCCCCAGCCGGTCGCCTCGGCGACCTCGTAGGCGGCCACCTCCCGCTGGGCCAGCGTGCCGTCCGGGAAGTCCCACAGGGGCCGCTCGCCGGCGACCGGCTTGTAGACGCAGTACGCCTCCTGCCCGTCGTGGCTCACCGTGCAGTACAGCGCCGCGTTGGACGCCTCGCGGATGCGGCCGCGCACGGTCAGCTCGCCCTCGGCGAGGAGTTCGGCGGGCGGCAGCGGACCGGACCTCACGCTCCGCGGCGGTATCCGTTCTGGCGCGGACATACGTGTCCTTCCGGGTCGAGCGGCAGGCTGCACAGCGGGCAGGGCGGGCGCCCCGCGTTGACGACGTCCAGGGCGCGCTTGGCGAAGGACCTCGCCTGTACGCCGGTGAGCCGGACCCGCAGCATCGGGGGGCCGTTCTCCTCGTCCTGGAGGAGACGTTCCTCCGCCTCGGCGAGGTCCTCGTCGGTGTCGGCGTCGAGCTCCACCAGGGCCTGCGCCTCGACGATCATGCGCTCTTCCTCGCCGTCCCAGGCCAGAGCCATGGTGCCGACGCGGAACTCCTCCTCGACGGGCGCCTCCAGCGGAGCGGTGTCGGGGACGTCGGCGGGCGCCACGGCCGGGACCGCCGCGTTGCCGCCGCTACGGCGTACGACCTCGTCGAGGAGCTCGTCCATGCGCTCGGCGAGCGCGGCGACCTGCGTCTTCTCCAGGGCCACGCTGGTCACCCGGGGACCGGCGGTGGCCTGGAGGAAGAAGGTACGGCGTCCGGGCAGTCCGACCGTACCGGCCACGAAACGGTCCGGGGGGTCGTAGAGGAACACCTGACGGGACACGTCCTGTCTCCAGTGGAATCGTGGATCGGCATGGGACCGGCCGGCCCCGCCTCCGCGTCGCCGCGGGGCGGGTACGGCGCGCTTGCGACCGCTTCACCCTACTGCGCCCGACGATCACGGTGCGCCCGCACCACCCCCGACCGGGGCGTCGTCCGCCGGCGGCTCCTCGCGCGGCGCCAGGGACGCGAAGTCGCCGGTGTCGCCGAGCCGGACGAGGAAGGGCCTCAGCCGGGTGTAGCGGATGACGGTGACGGAGCAGGGTTCGACCGCGATCCGCTGGAAGAGGTCGAGATGGAGGCCGAGCGCGTCGGCGACCAGGGACTTGATGACGTCTCCGTGGGAGCACATGAGGTAGACCGCGTCGGCGCCGTGATCGCGCTCCACGCGCGCGTTCCACTCGCGCACCGCCTCGGCCGCCCGCGTCTGCATCGCCCGCATCGACTCGCCGCCGGGGAACGCGGCCGCGGACGGGTGCGCCTGCACGACCTCCATCAGCGGCTCGTCCTTGAGGTCGGCGAGTTTGCGGCCCGACCAGTCGCCGTAGTGGCACTCCCCGATCCGTTCCTCGGCGTGCGCGCGCAGTCCGGGCCGGGCCTCCAGCAGCGGGGCGACCGTCTCCTGGCAGCGCTGCAGCGGGCTGGCGACGACCTCGGCGATCGGCAGCCCGGCGAGCCGCCCGGGCAGCGCGGCGGCCTGGGCGGCACCGCGCTCGTCCAGGGCGACCCCGGGCGTCCACCCGGCGAGGAGTCCCTCGGTGTTGGCGGTGGAACGTCCGTGCCTGACAAGGATCAGAGTGGGCATGCGCACCAGCGTAGGCGTCCGCCCGATGGCGGGGGCCGCAGGGCGGAAGGAGAATACGGTCCGTGATCGTCGACTGTGCCATCTACCGGGACGGGCACCGGACGGAGGGTTCCGAGGACCTCTCGGACGCCCTCGGCCAGGCGCGTGCCGAGGACGACACGTTCGTGTGGGTGGGCCTCCACGAGCCGTCGGAAAAGGAGTTCGACCACGTCTCCGAGGAGTTCGGGCTGCACCCGCTGGCCGTGGAGGACGCCCTGAAGGCCCATCAGCGGCCCAAGCTGGAGGTGTACGACGACTCGCTGTTCCTGGTCCTCAAACCGGTCGTCTACGAGCCGGCCAGCGACGCCGTCTCCACCGGCGAGCTCATGCTGTTCATCGGCGACTCCTTCGTGGTGACCGTCCGCCACGGCGAGGGCTCCTCGCTCGGTGCCGTGCGGGACCGGCTGGAGCGGGAACCCGAACTGCTCGGCAAGGGCCCCACGTCGGTGCTGTACGCGGTCACGGACGCCGTCGTCGACCACTACCTGGACGTGGCGACCGAGTTGCAGACCGACCTGGAGGAGCTGGAGACGGAGGTCTTCTCGCCCAGTGGCGGCGGCTCGCGTCACACCGCGTCACGGATCTACACCTTCAAGCGGCAGATCCTGGAGTTCCGCCGGGCCACCGGACCCCTGACGATGCCGCTGACCCGGCTGTCGGGCGTGGGCCAGTCCGGCGCGCCGGTGCCCTTCGTCAGCGACAGGGCACGGCCCTTCTTCCGGGACGTCAACGACCACCTCACGCGCGTGAACGAGTCGGTGGAGGGCCTGGACCGGCTGGTCTCCGACGTGCTGTCGGCGCATCTCGCGCAGATGAGCGTCCGGCAGAACGACGACATGCGGAAGATCTCCGCGTGGGCGGCGATGGCCGCGGTCCCCACGATGATCGCGGGGATCTACGGCATGAACTTCGACCACATGCCGGAACTGCACTGGGTGTGGTCGTATCCCGCGGTCATCGCGGTGATGGTCGTACTGGAGTTCGGGCTGTACCGGCTGTTCCAGCGCCGCGGCTGGCTGTAGGCACGCGCGGGACGGCGGTGCCCCGTCAGACGAACCCGGGGGCGGCGACCGCGGGTCCGCCGAGCGCGTCGCGGCGCTCGGGTCCGCCGAGCGCGTCGCGGCGCTCGGGCATGCGCAGGCTGACCATCCGGCGCCAGCCCGCGAGCCGCTCGTAGGCGTACACGGTGTGGATGGCGGCGGCGAGGACCGCGGCCTTGGTCCTCGGCCAGCGGAGGATGTGTCCCATGTGGGCCATCACGGCGAGGCTGACGTCCCGGTAGACGCGGATCTCGGCGAGCGCGCACTCCCGCAGCGCCCACTGGATGGCGCGGCCGTGACCTGCGCGGGCGAAGCGCAGCAGTTCCTCGTGGCAGTAGGCGAGGTGGTTGTCCTCGTCGTCGGAGATCACGCGCACGGCGCGCCCGATGTCCGCGTGGTCGGCGAAGTGTCTGCGCAGCAGCCGCATCTGTTCGGAGGCGCGCTGCTCGGTGACGCGGCTGTGGGCGAGGTAGACGACGACGTCCCGCACGTTCAGCGGCCGGTCGTCCCTGAGCTGCTCGTGCGCGAGGCCGATGCCGTGCTTCTCCAGGAGCATCGTGTAGTCGGTCTCGGGCGGCACGGGGACGGGCCGCAGACCGCGCTTCCTCAGCAGGGCGTGGAAGATCCGCCCGTGCTTGTCCTCGTCGGCGCCGTGCCGGGTGATCTTGGGGGCGAGTTCGCGTGCGGCGGCCGGCACGAGGGCGGCGATGCGCGCGTTCTCCCAGCCGCCCTGCGCCTCCCCGCTGGCCGCGATGGAGCAGAACAGCCGGAAGGACTCGTCATCGTCGAGGATCTCCCGGAACAGACTCTTCGCCGAAAGCATCGTGAGCACCTCTCCGCAGCGTTCTGGGCCATTCCGCAGGAATCCCCGGAGAACGAGTCAAATGGGGTGGAAGAGGTGCCGCAACAGCTGTGTCGGACGACTCCGCCGGACGGAGGAGCGCCGCGGTCACGACGGGGGCGTAACCGGGCGGGCCGCCGTGCGTTGTTCCGCGTGACGGCCGTGGCGGGGAAGACCCCCGAGCCCCCACCACGGCCGCGGAAACTCCCCCGGCGCACGGTCCCGTCGTGCAGCCGTCGTGTTCACGCCAGCCCGGCGCGCTCCAGTGCCTCGGTACCGGCCCGCAGCGAGGCGATCCGCTCGTCGAGCGTGAAGCCCGCCGGCGCGAGGGTCAGGGTGGTGACCCCGGCCGCCGCGTAGGCCTTCATCCGGTCCGCGATCCGCTCGACGCTGCCGAGCAGTGTCGTCTTGTCGATCAGGTCGTGCGGTACGGCGGCCGCGGCGCCCTGCTTGTCGCCGGCCAGGTACTTGTCCTGGATCTCGGCGGCCTCCTTCTCGTATCCCATGCGCTGGGCGAGCTGGTTGTAGAAGTTCTGCCGGCGGCTGCCCATGCCGCCGACGTACAGCGCGGTGTAGGGGCGGAAGGTGTCGGCGAGCCGGGCCACGTCCTTGTCCTCGCCGACGGCCAGCGGCAGCGTGGGGCAGACGTCGAAGCCGTCGAGGGTCCGGCCGGCCTTCTCCCGTCCCGCGCGCAGGTACCGGATCGCGGTGTCCTCGATGTGGTCGGCGGACGGGAAGATGAGCAGGGCCCCGTCGGCGATCTCACCGGTCTGTTCGAGGTTCTTCGGCCCGATGGCCGCGACGTAGAGCGGGATGTGCTCGCGCTCCGGGTGCACGGTCAGCTTGATCGGCTTGCCGGGGCCGCCCGGCAGCGGCAGCGTCCAGTGCTCTCCCTCGAAGGACAGCCGCTCGCGCGTCATCGCCTTGCGCACGATCTCGACGTACTCACGGGTGCGCGACAGCGGCTTGTCGAACTTGACGCCGTACCAGCCCTCGGAGACCTGCGGGCCCGAGACGCCGAGACCGAGCCGGAAACGGCCGCCGGACAGCGAGTCGAGCGTGGCGGCGGTCATCGCGGTCATCGCCGGCTGACGGGCCGGGATCTGGAAGATGGCCGAGCCCACGTCGATGCGCTCGGTCTTGGCGGCGACCCAGGCGAGCACGGTGGCCGCGTCGGAGCCGTACGCCTCGGCGGCCCAGCAGACGGCGTACCCGAGCCGGTCGGCCTCCTGGGCCACGGCGAGGTTGTCCCCGTCCATTCCGGCACCCCAGTAGCCGAGGTTGATCCCGAGCTCCATGCCGATTCCCCTTACCGATCAGTAACGTCCCTTGGGCCGAACCATAGCGCGGGGGTGCGGATCGGGGCAGGTCGCGGTCGGGGCGTGACCGGTCGCCTACGGCCGGTCCCGGAGCGGTCCCGCGCCGGTCACGGCGGGCAAACTGGTTATCCACAGGCACCCACGCGACAGGCTCTGGCCAGTAATCTCGGCGTTCATGGAGCAGAGGCATCTCGGTCGCACCGGCCTGCGCGTGTCCCGCATCGGACTCGGCACCCTCACCTGGGGCCGGGAAACGGACGAACACGACGCGGCGGACCTCCTCAAGACGTTCTGGGAGGCGGGCGGCTCCCTCGTCGACACCGCCGACGTGTACGGCGGCGGAGACGCCGAGTACCTGCTCGGACGTCTCATCGAGGGCCTCGTCCCCCGCCGTGACCTCGTCATCTCCACGAAGGCCGGCAGTGTGCCGGACCCCGACCGTCGCTCCGACGGCTCCCGCGGCCACCTGCTCGCCGCCCTGGACGACTCACTGACCCGGCTCGGCACCGACTACGTCGACCTGTGGCACATCCACGCCTTCGACCCCGTCACGCCGCTGGAGGAGACCCTCCAGGCCCTCGACCTCGCGGTCACCAGCGGCCGGGCCCGCTACGCCGGAGTGTCCAACTTCAGCGGCTGGCAGCTCGCCAAGGCGGCGACCTGGCAGCTCGCGGCCCCGGGCACCCGGACCCGGCTGGCGGGCACGCAGCTGGAGTACTCGCTGCTCCAGCGGGGAGTCGAACGTGAGGTGCTGCCGGCCGCGCTGGACCTCGGGATCGGGCTGCTGCCCTCCTCACCGCTCGGGCGGGGGGTCCTGACGGGCAAGTACCGCCACGCGACGCCGGCCGACTCGCGGGGCGGCTCGGAACACATGGCGCCCTTCGTCGCGCCGTACCTCGACGACACGGCGAGCCGGATCGTGGACGCAGTGGCGACCGCGGCGGACGGCCTGGCCGTGACCCCGCTCCAGGTGGCCCTCGCCTGGGTTCGCGACCGGCCCGGGGTGGCGGCGCCGATCGTCGGAGCGCGCAACGCGCAGCAGCTCACGGCGGCGTTGTCAGTGGAGGCCCTTAGTCTTCCTGACGAGATCTGCCGGGCGCTCGACGATGTGTCGGCGCCGCTGCACCGCTATCCCGATCACGACTGGAGCACGCTGTGAGCACGGAGCCGGAGCCCACCGAGGACGCTCTCGACACCGAGGACGTTCTCGACACCGAGCGGGGAACGCCGGACGCCTCCGCGGAGGACGGCGCGCCGGAGCCCGGGACCGAGGACGACGGCGAGAACGAGGGCGAGGGCGACGGGGTGGCCGGGGGCGCCCGTGAGGGCGCGGAGGCGGTTCCGGTCGCCGAGATCGAAGAGTCCGGTGAGCCCGGTGAGCCCGGTGAGCCCGGTGAGGACAGCGAAGGCGCCGTCTCGGTGGAGGGCGCGGGCGAGGGTGAGGGCGCCGCGAAGCTCTCCGAGGCAGAGGCCGAGCTGGCCGCCCAGCGGGTGGAGCGGGAGCGGATCGAGCGGCGGAAGGCCGAGCGGAAGGAGCCCGTGGCGAGCGGGACCAAGCTCAGCGGCACGGCCGCCGACCTGCTCGCGGCCGTACGGGCCGTGGAGAGCGGGGAGAAGCCCGTGGCCACCGCCTTCCGCGAACCCGCCCCGGCACCCCGCCGGTCCGCTCCCGAGCCCAGGCCCCAGCCGGTGGCCGCGCCGCCCGTCGCCCCGCCCTCGGTCGCCCCGCCGGAGACCGTCGGGGCCGTGCGGCGCGTACTGACCGACGGCGGCGCGCCCGAGGCGCTCGCCCCGCAGGTCGTCGCCGCCCTCGGCGAGGGCGCGGACGACCTGCTGCGGGCGGACCCCTGGCAGTTGCTGCGGGTCGGCGGAGTGCGGCCGGAGCAGGCCGACGGGTTCGCGCGGGCCCTGCTCGGCACGGAGTGCGGACCGGACGACGAGCGGCGGGGCCGGTCCCTGACCGTCTGGCTGCTGGAGCAGGCGGCTCTGGCCGGGCACACCGCGCTGGACCTGCCGGCGCTCGTCACCGCGCTGGGCCGCCAGGCCGTGCCCGACCCGGACGCGGCCGTGCAGGACACCGTCGCGGAAGGCGAGGCCCTGCTGTTCCAGGACGCGCTGGAGCAGTCCGGGGCGCCCGGCCCGCGAGAGGCCGAGGCGGCGGAGGACGAGGAGCGTCCGGTGCGTGTCCTCGTCGGCCTGGAGCGGTACGCCCTCGCTGAGGAGAGCCTCGCCGACGGCCTGGCCCGGCTGATCAACTCGGTGCCCAAGGAGGACGGTTCGGCCGCCGACTGGGACGGTGCCGCCGCCTCCGCCGAGGGCGCCGGCGCGGAGCTGATCCGCGCGGTCGCGGGCCACGGCCTGGTGCTGCACACCGGCGCCGAGGCGTCCCTGGCCGAACCGGCGGCGCTGCTGCACGCCGCGCGCGCACGGGGGCTCCGTGCCTGGGCCGCGACCCACACCCCGCTCGGCCGTGCCCGCTTCGCGGCCCTTTCCGCGCGGGCCGCCGCACAGGACGAAGCCCCCGACGGCGCCGGCCCCGGTGTCGCCACGGTGGCCGGACTGCTGGCCGGCGTGGAGGGCCCGGGCCGGGACACGGACGGCGCGCTCGACCTCGACCTGCTCGTCGTCCTCGACGCGCCCCAGCTGGACGTCGAGACGGCGGCCCTGGTCACGGAGTCACTGCCGGACGGCGCCCGGCTGGTGCTGGCCGGGGACCCCGCTGTGCTGTGGTCGGCCGGACCGGGCCGGGTCTTCGCGGACCTGCTGGCGGCGCGGGCCTGCCCGCAGGTCACCTCGCGGCGGCCGGACCCGGGGCCGCTGGGCGAGCTGGTGTCCGGTATCGGCATCGGCGAGCTGAACCAGGTCGACGCCCCCGGCAAGGAGGTCGTGATCGTGCCGGTGCGGGACGCGGGCGAGGCCGTGCACCGCACGGTGCAGCTCGTCGCGGACTCGGTGCCGCGGGCGATCGGCATCCCGGCGGAGGACACGCAGGTGATCACCCCGGGGCACGGCGGTGCGGTCGGCACCCGCGCGCTGAACACCGCGCTCAAGGAACGCCTCAACCCGGGACCCGGCCGGTTCGGCGGCTTCGACCCCGGCGACCGGATCGCCTACTCCCCCGCACCGGGCCGTACGCTGCCCGGCCGGGTGGAGAAGGCCGACGCCGACGGGCTGCACCTGTCGTGCGCGGGCGAGCGCGTCGTCGTACCGAAGGAGCGGGTCGAGCGATGCGTGCGGCACGGGTGGGCGCTGACCGCGCACCAGGCTGTGGGGTGCCGGTGGTCGGCGGTGGTCGTGGTGCTGCCCGGCGACGCGGCGCAGTCGCTCAGCCGCCCCTGGGTGTACACCGCGTTCGGCCGGGCCGACCGTCATCTGTCCGTGGTCCACGGCGTGGAGCAGGCGCTGCCGAAGGCGGTGGCGGAGGTGGCGGCGAAGCCCCGCACGACCCGGCTGCCCGCCCTGCTCGGCGCGCAGGTCCCGGCCGTCGTCCTACGCTCGGCGCGCCTGTTCAGCGATGGGCGTCCCGCGGCTCCAGGTCGTCCTCGGTGTCGTCCTCCACGCCCTCTTCGAGTTCCTCGAGTTCTTCGAGTTCCTCGTCCTCCCCGAGGTCGTCGTCGATCTCGTCGTCGAACACCGCGCTGACGTCGAAGCGGCAGACCACCCGCTGCGGATCGATCTGCTCGAAGGGCGCCGCCAGCCACTCACCGGGTTCCGCCGCCTCGTCGGCGGCCGTCACCCAGAGCGTGGAGTCGCCCTCCTCCAGGCCGAACTCCTTGTGCCGGGAGGCGATCTCGTCCGCCTCGAACTCGCCGAACAGGATGCCCAGCGCCCCGTGGACGGTGGCGGAGACCTCCGACTCCGTGCCGTCGTCGTCGGCCGCCTCGATCCGTTCGGCGTGGGCCAGCAGCCGCTGCGGCTCCACCACGGCGTAGTCGCGGCGGATCAGCACGCTCAGCGCGTTCGGCTCCTCGGGGCCCGTGTAGGGCGGAAGCGAGTCGTCCGCACCGGGGATCTCGAAAGGTGTGACCTCGTCGTAGCGGTCGTAGAGCAGCTCGTCGTACACCTCGGCGGCGGCGGCCAGCTGGTTGAACGCCTCGTAGACGGCGGGATCGTCCTCCCCGGACCTGCGTTCGACCGCGGCCAGGTGGCGGTCGAGCGCGGTCTTGACCGCCTCGGCGGCGGCGCGTACCTCGGCAGCGGTGGGCTGCGCAGCATCAGACATAGTGCAGACGCTATCCGTACCGGGCGTGTGCCCGCACAATAGATGCGATGCCGGAATACGAATTTGTCGACGTGTACGTACCGCGCGGGGTCTCCCGCAAGGACGCCACACGCCTGCTGACAGACCACGCGGAGTACGGACACTGGGAGTTGGACCGCCTGAGTCTGCTCCGTGACGGCAGCCGCAGGGTGCGGTTGCGACGGCGGATCATCCGCCAGGTCCGTGCCACCTGGTGAGACGCCGAACAGCATGACGGGCCCCGCCGAGGCGAGGCCCGCGCCCCAGGGGGGGGGGGGGGGGGGGGGGGGGGGGGGGGGGTGGTTTTTTTCTTGGGTGTTTTCTTTCTAGCACCTCGCCCTTTTCCCTTCGGGGGGTGCCTCTTGGTCTTTCCCCTTG
>NZ_JBWKDW010000054.1:0-11090 GCF_056435735.1 Streptomyces sp. NPDC043878 | reverse complement strand
CCCGCGGAGCGGGATATGCGGCGCTGACGCGCCGAATAAAGGCGCGAATTGCGCAAGCGCAATTCGGATTCCCGCGCAAGCGCGGGAATGGAATTCCGCAAGCGGAATTCAAAAGGCAGAGCAATTCGCGCAAGCGCGAATTGTGGGCAGCCGCGCAAGCGCGGCCGCCTCGGCTGGCAGTAGGCGGAGATGCATCGCGCTCATGCCTGTGTAGAGCTTGGGATTCCCAGCTGCCACTGCAACAGATGTGACGCATCATTAGTCTGATGGGGTGCCGGCCTCGCCGCGGAGTGACAGGTTCCGCTACGCTCCACCCGGACCCCTCCCCGATGCCGGACCATCCAGTCTCGTTCCCTGACGCCTTATCATGATGTCAGGACAACTAGCCACTGCAGGTGAGATTCAACTGTGTGTCCCTCCCGACTTGAAGTTGAGGCAAAGAAGTATGCATCACTTTGATGTGCTGTGTAGAGTCTGGGATCAGACGTCCTACCCCCGAGCCATGACCGATGCTGGGTAGATTTCTTTACTGCAGTCAAGATGAATTGGATCCGTGATGAATAGTGAAGGGCCCTGGATCGCAGCCGAACTCGAGAGATGGACGCCCGCACACGAAGCCGTAGAAATGAGCGACTATGAAACGCTCACCGTGCTTTTAGATGATGGAGCCGACCCGAACGAGGTGTGTTTCGGGCTCACCCTGCTCACCCATGCCATCGACCTCGAAGGAGACAGTCATCTTCAGTCGGCCCACCCGTTGAACACAGCCGCCACAGCGATCCTGCTCGCCTACGGCGCCGACCCGCGGCTGCCTGCCGAGAACGGATCGACTCCCCTCCAGGTCGCGCAGTACTACAACCACGTACTGGCCGAGCGCCTGCTCCAGCGTCTCCTGCGGAGCCCGAAGCCCGAGGGAAGGAAGAGGACCAGCGGTGAAACTACGTGACCACCAGGCCGAGGCCGTCGATGCCATCGTGCGCGGCCTCGACATCCCACCAGGCGGCATCCCCCTCCACGGCCTGCGCGGACAGGTACACGCCGCATGCGGAACAGGAAGACGTGGCTGAGCCCACGACGCGATAGCGCGTGGCCGGGATGGCCGCGATTCCATTCCACTTGGCGTATGCGCGGCGGTCGGTGGAGGGCGTGGTGGCCAGCCTCGCCCCGTACGCGGCCAGGGTTGCTGCGGCCGGCCTGCCGCTGGGCATGGTTGATGAGTTCGTCGACAGCGCGGCGGAGTTCGGCGATAGAGGCGGGGCGGTGCGGATGTCTCAGATGGCCTGGCGGACCACCACGCGCAGCGTCGCCTCATCGAGGGGCCTGGAGGCCGCTATGGGCGAATTGCGGCGGGTCGGCGGGGTCATCTCCGCGACGTCGCTGGTAAGGCCGGAGACGGCGAAAGGGCGCGGGACAGACAGTAGCCGAGGGCACCAGCACTTTCCGGACGTTGTCCGCGCAGCCCAGCGGATCACCGCCCACTTGGGCAGACTTGGCAGGCACAGAGAGAGCCGCCTTTGTACGTGCACTGGCACTGATCTGGGGGAACTTGTGATCGTTCGGCGATTCCTTGACGACGATGGTGAGCTGGCCCAGCACCTCGTCCAGCAGCTCAACACTCCACTGGACTGGCCAGAGGGTGCAGGGCTGAACACGGGGCACGTCGCGAAGATCGCTTCTGCGGCGGCCTGCGACGTCTCGTGCAACCACGCAGCCAACGGTCATCTCGCCGACCTCTTCGCCGCCCTCCCCTTGCCGGGCACGCCTGAAGGCGATGCGTTCTGGGGCGCGCTGGCGGATGCGGGAGGCAATGCCGCTCTGTACATCGACCCCGGCAATATGGGCGGTCCGTCCTTCGAGCGCCTGGTCAAGGGGAACGGAGTGGGCATCGCCGACCGGGTGCTCAGCTTTCTGGCAGAGCTCGACGGCCAGCAGCGCGACGCCGTGACCACAGTGATCGGCGACGCACTGGCCCATGACACGCTCGTAGCAGGTGGGCGCTACCTCGGGCAGTTGTGGCTGCGGGACGCCGAGACCACTGCATGGCATGTACTGCTCGCAAGGCGCGGGCCGAACGAGACAAAGGACGACCGTAAGCGATTCTTCGAGGCATGGGGCAACGCCTGAGCGGTACGGCCGTGGCTACGATGCGAAACGGCTCGACCCCGGCTGCAATGCCGGAGGGAGGTCCAGATCCTGATTGCGCGGGGCGGGGAGCGGCGAACCCGGGCCGCCGGGCAACAGTCCGCGGCGCCGGAGGACCTTGTCCCGGTCGCGGCACCATGTGCTGCAGAACTTCCGGGGCCGGCGAGTGAACTCGGGTAGCGGTTGGGTGCACACCGGGCAGCAGCCGGGCCCGGCGACCGGCGCTGTAGCAGCTGCCGGACGCGATCGGTCTCTTCTTCCGTGCTGAAGTACCGAGCGTCGGCATGGCCCCGGCATCCGGCGAGCAGTTCGGTGAACACCCGTCGCAGCTCGGTGAGGGTCGCGGGGGCAGGCACCCAGCAGAGCGAGGGAGTCGTCGGCGGGCCAGGATGTGAGTACCCCGGAACGGCTCGCGTTGAGGCCGACCGCGTCGACCTGGTGCCCGGTCGGCGGCATCGAAGGACAGGTAGCCAGTCAGCTGCCTGGCGGTGCGCTGGGACAAGTCCGGTAGCGGGCGGCGGGCACTCTCGAAGTCGAGCAGCAGACCGTCGACAACGAGGTCGGCGTCGGCGGTGATCTGGGCGCCGGCGAGCGTCGGCCCAGGCGGGCAGTAATCTCCGATCCCCTTATGGGGAAGTGCGGGTGGCTCTACGCTCAATGGCACGGGGCAGAGGGAGAAGCCCCTCCCACGTGCTGCCGGGGGACAACGTGACGGTGCCGACGATGATCTTGCTGGGGGCTGCCGGAGGCGCGCTGCGTGGGCTCCTGGACGTCTACGCCCGGTTTCTTGACTGGCAGTCGGACCGCCGCGCCCACCGACAATTACCATCCGTCCAGGAGAACGAACCTCCACGGTTCCAGCAGTACTTCGACCCGGTCGGTGACCCTGTCGCCGCGGTGGTCCACAGCGGCCTAGGCGCCGCCGCCGCAGTACTGTTCGGCACCACGGGGCAGATCAGCGGGGCGTACGCCGCCATCGTGGTCGGGATCTCAGCGCCGGTCATCTTGACGCAGCTCAGCCGCGTCCAGTCGGTGAGCGACGCGCTCACCGCAAGTCCTCCGCCGGACACGGCCCCCGGTGGCGCCAGGTCGGAAGCCCCGGCACGCCGTGATCCGTTCGCTACCGAGCTCTCGGTGCCTTCCACAGCCCCCGGTTCCCCGGTGGTTGCACAGCCCCAACTCCAGGTGCCTCCGCGGGCATCCGTGCACCCCGGCGAGTTCCCATCGCCGATCCGGGCCGAGAGACGAGGAGACAGCCTGCAGGCCCAGTCAAACGGTCGGCCGACGGGTGCGGTGAACGAACCGGCGGCCAGGCGCATCGGCCCCGATGTACCGTCGCCGCCTCGTATGCGGCCCTCGGGAGAGGAGGAGACGACGTGATGGTTCGCCCCTCCTGGCAGACGCGTGTCGCCGCGAGTGTGCTGGGCGTCGGCCGGCCCAGACCCACCCCGCCGACAGTGGAACAGCGGCGCAGCCTCACCCTTCGCCGTCGGCTCCTGGCCTCAGTCCTCGGGATCCGCGTGCGCCCAGAGCTCCCGGGGACCTCCATCACACCTGCCGCACCCCCGGCTTCCGGCAGATTCAACACCGGAGCCGAGGAAGCTCCCCCGGCCGACGACCGTCGGGACGACAGCCCCGACCCGGTTCGCGACCCCCCGCCGGCCGACCGCAACGGACCGCAACGGACGCGCACCACAGACGGCGTGCACAGTCTTCCCCAGCACCTGCTCGACGAGGACCGCCCTGAGTACGAGCGAATCCTCGACGAGGCGCTGCGCTCTGCCCCTACCCGCCCGGAACTGGCCGCTGTCGGCAAGCGGCTCAACACCGAACAGCTGCGCACCATGGCGCTCAACGCCACCGCACTCATCACGGCCGCCGCGGCGCCCGAATACCAGCACTACGTGAAGGTCCGCGAGGAACTGCGCCAGCCGCCGTCGCTCACTCCGTCACCCGTCCACGAAACGGGCTCCACTGATACGGACGCGAAGGGGCTCGCCGCCTCCCTGGGCGAGGTAGCCGAAGACGGAGGAGCCTTCTTCGTCGCCCCGTTCCTCAGCTCGCTCCTTGCCGCGACAGCCACCGTGATCTTCCTGCTCGTGGGCTACGTACTCAAGCTGCTCAACCCCGAACCTGCGCTCGCCAAGACCATGCTCACCGCCGGCTGGCTGTTCGGCGCCACGACCGCAGCGGCGGTCCTCGCCGCCGCCATCGGCCTGCTGTTCACCGCCCTGCACAACGGGCCCTCACCCGACACTGGTACGAACGGCGTGTCGGGCAGTGAAGTGGCCCGGGCCAGGGAGGCCTGGCACCAGGCTCTTCTGGAACGCGGCCTCCTGCCGTTCCTTCAGGAGGCACCCATCTTCCAAACGGCCCTCGCGCACGCAGGTACGGAAGCACTGCACAGTCCAGCAGCCCCAGCGCCGACCGGTCGCCTGCCTCACCTCGGCTACGACCGTCCGGACTTCACAAGCCCAGACTTCACAAGCCCGGGCTTCGAGGAGCCCGAACGCCAGCCGGAATAGCCGGGCCGGAAACTGGGACTCCCCTCTACAGCCGGCGGGCGGCCACGTTGCGCAGCCGCCCGATCACCTCCGCACAGGTGGCTCAGTGAGGTCCGTTTAGTCTCACTGAAAAGGATACGGGAGCGCAGCCAGCCACCGATTCTGACAACGGTGCGCAGGTCCAACGGGTTTGACGGACGCTCATCCCACCGGGAACGAGGAAACGGTCTACAGGCTCCGGGTGAGACGGGCGATCAGGTAGACGACGGACAGCTGGCCGACCGAGGCGTCGGACGTCCTCGCCTTTCGGGTCGCCGGCGTTCCATTGGGGCCAGCCCCGCGGCTGGTCGGTCACTGGCGGGTGCCGAGGGCGACGTCCAGGTCCACGAAGCTGGTCTCGTCACGGCCGGAGTCCTTGTACGCGTCGACGGCCGGCGCCACGGCGATGCGCATCTGCCAGTTACGCTCGACGTCGTGCACAGGCGTGAGGCTGTAGCTGTGGCGGGAGTCCTCCAGGGCCTCGGCCCAGTCCCGCTCGAAGGCTGGCACCCAGGTGTCGGCGCGGCGGTCGTCGCGCAGTTGCGCGAGCAGCTGCACCGCGGCGGCCGGGGCAGGGGCTTCCTCGCGCTGCGCGCTCATCGGCACCTCCTGACGGGTCGTCTCGCCACCGTACGCCAGGTCCGGTGGCGGCGGGTCGATGGAGAGAACGGGAAGGGGATCATCACGCACACCTTCTGGAATGCGCCGCGATCTGAGTGCGTCGCACACCCGGCTCATCGATCGCGTGAGGAGGACGTTGCGGCTGCTCCAACAGCTCCGATCAGCGCCGTAACGATCAGCGAGCCCTCGCTCACATAGCCCCTCACCATCAGACCGCCGGCAAGGAGGGCCAGGATTACGACGACGATGGGAAAGAGCCAGCGCCTGCGGGGTCCGGGCTTTTGACAGTGAATACGGTCGTCTGTTGTCACGTTGCGCCCCCGTTTTACGAAGAGAGGTTGATCGCTCCTTGCTGCCCGCCTCGAAGTGAGGCCGTCACCCGCTCAGGCCACCCGCAGGAGCGTCTCCCCCTGCGGACTTGTTCGATGTCTGTGCGCGGCTCCATCGGCAAGTTAGTATGTGAACATACGAGCCTCTGTGACGGCGTGTCAATCCCCATGCCCAGCACTGTCAAAGCCCTAGGACGAACTCTCAGGAGAAGCCGATGAGCACCTCTGAGCACACCCCGCTGTACGTCCAGATCGCAGACAGTCTCCGCACCAAGATCGACCAAGGAGTGCTGCGCGGCGGCGACCGCGTCCCCTCCGAGAATGAGATCTGCGAGCAGTGGCCCGTCTCTAAGATCACCGCCCGAAAGGCCCTCACCACTCTGCGAAGTGAGGGCCTGATTGAGGGCGTTCGCGGCAAGGGCACCTTCGTGCGCCGGAAGGCACCCCGAGTGCGGCTCGCCCCTCAGCGCTGGTTCCGGCAAGTTCAAGCGGACAGCCGGCCCACCTATGAACAGGAAGCGGAACGAGCCGGAGAGGAACCCCAGGCGAGCAGGCAATCAAACGAGACGCAGGCAGCGTTCGAGGTGGCCGAGAGGCTGGCCATCGAGACGGGCGACCCCGTATCCGAGACGCACTACCTGATCGTCATGGACGGTGAGCAAGTCTCCATGAGCGTCTCCTGGGAGCCTTTGGCTCTCACAGCCGGAACAGCGATTGCCTGCCCCACCGAAGGGCCCTACGCCTCCTTGGGAGTCATCGGCCGATTCGACAAGATCGGGATCCGCATCGACGAAGTGGAGGAGGCTCTGGACTGCCGGATGCCAACCCCGGAGGAAGCACGTGCACTCCACATGCCGCGTGTTGGCACCCCAGTCGTTGCCATCGAGCAGACATGGCGAGCTCAAGGGCTGCCTGTTTGCACAGCCGACGTCGTTTTCCCTGCCGACCGGTACGAATTCCGCTACCGCATGGAGATCAAGTAGCTGCGCTCTGCCCGAACCTCTCGCCCCGGCAGCGGCAATGCAGGTGCGAGAGGCCCCGTCGGACGCCGCTATCCGAGCCAGACGACGCTCAGGACGGTCAGGCGGCGCAGAGACCTGTTCACCCAGTAGGTGAGAGACAGCTGACCGACGGACGCATAGCGCACGTCTTCCCCCTCAGGATCCTCAGCGTTCCACTGCCGGAAGCCCCACGGGTCGGCCGCGGCGGCGTCCAGGACATCCCACACGGTGTCTTCGACGTGCTCGGGCAGGGTGTCGAGGACCTTCGCGGCCGGCCCGGAGAAGCGGACCGCGTACGGCTGTCCGCTCACCGGCGCCTTCCCCGCAACTCCGCCACGTCGATGAACTCGCTGTCGTCGTAGCCGGAGGCGACGAACGCGTCGACCGCCGGGGCGTGGGCGAGACGGGCCTGCCAGTCCTGCACGACCTCATACAGTCCGGCGAGGGAGAACGTCCGGCGGGACTCCTCCAGCGCCGCCGCCCACTCCCGCTCGAAGGCCGGCACCCACTGCGCCGCACGCCGGTCGGCGCGCAACTGGGCAAGGAGTTCGGCCGGAGCTCCCGGAGCGGGGGCATGCGGCGGGACGGGTGCGTGGTCGGGCTGCACGCTCATCGGCTGGTCCTCCCGGCGACGGATCGTCACCTCACGGTACGCGCCCCGGGTGGTCGTGGATGGGGGCATGGACGGATCCCCTTCTAGCGGGTCAGGGCGCGGGCGGACGGCCTGGGCGTGCGGGCGCAGCGGGAGGTCCTGCTTCTCCCAGGTGGCCGCCACGTAGTTGAGGGGTTCGGCTGTCGCGCGCTCCAGTCGCTTGGGTCGCCGGTCAGCAGACGGTTGGCGGCGTAGGCGTACACACGGCTAGCGGCGGCGCCGGCCGTGTCCTGGTAGACCAGCCAAGATCGCGTACACGCTGGAGCCACCGCTGCCGGTGACCGGCTTCACCCACCCCCGGGTCGGCGTCGGCGGCACCACCGCCGGGGATGGTTCCTGTGCATGTGCATGTGCATGTGCATCTCGGGGTCGATGGCCATCTCAGCTCAAGCGGGATGTTCCGACCATCCAGAGCACCCTCTCCGTGGCCGCGTCGAGAGACCTCATCTGGGAGCACTGCGAAGGATGTCCTTTCCTTGGTGCGTTTGACGATCTGGATGATCAGGGAGACGCTGAATGAAGAGATGGGCCCCGGTAAAGCGGGGACAGTATCGACACCGTGCCCTTTGGGTAGCGTGCCGACTCGCTATGTCTTGGTTCAAGAGCGTCACATGATGCGTATTGGCTTGCGCAGGCAGCAGGCAAATCTCTCGAGTGGCGAACGGCACCCCTTAAGACGCTTGCCTCGGCTGAAATTGGGTGAAGACTGTGCCTCTCTCTCGCCGCATTAGCAGAATGCTCCTCACGATTGCGCTCGCCGCAAGCGCCCTGATTCTCAACCCGACCAGTAGTAAAGCGATCGACAAGGGTAATGACGCTTATCAGGCATTCCCCTTTGTTGCCGAGATTCATTACACACCCACTGGGGGGTTCTGTACCGGCACTCTCATCCATCCGCTATGGGTGCTCACGGCCGCGCATTGCGCGACGGGCACCCCCCCGAATACCCTTGATGTTCGCGTGGGCAACAGTGATCGGGGGACCGGTGGGGTGGATAGGGGTGTAGTCGATGTCCGTACGAACCCTGGCTACATAGGGGGGCACGACGATGTGGCACTCCTCAAGCTCGACTTGCCCGTCTATCAGCAGACGCTTCCTCTGGGCAGCCCAGCAGAGAGTTGGGCGTGGGATGGGTCCCACGGCGCGGGCTACGAGGTGGGGTGGGGTTCCGATGCGGGTGGTAACTTCCCCAACCGGCTGCAGTGGGCATACGCCGTTATCAAGCCGACGACGAACGACAGCCTGGGCATCCCGATGATCCCGGTTACCGCTGGCCGTTTGGGCGGCAGCCCGTGTCCGGGCGACAGTGGAAGTCCGCTTGTCGTGGTGGCTAACGGTAAATATATTCAGGCAGGTGTCTTGAAGGCGGCTGCTTGTGGCACTGGCGGAAATTACAGCATGGTTGGGCAGGGCCCAAACCGAGATTGGATACGGGATCAGATTCCGGATCTGGACAGGCCGCACATAGGGCTCCCGTTCACTCCGCGACCCCGAAGTTAAGACCGTGTCCTATGTGGTGAGGCGGACGAGTCGCTTGTAGCAGTAGAGGGCGGCGCGGCGAGGCCGAGGAAGGCAGGTAGTTGCGGGGATTGCGCTCGTAGCGTGGGCTGAGCCGACGGTAGCCGGAGAGCCAGGACATGGTGCGCTCGATGACTCAGCGGCGTCGTCCTAATCGCTCACTGGACTCGATGCCTTCGCGGGCGGTGCGCACCCCGATACGTTTCCAGCGGAGCCATCTACGCAGATCAGCCCGGTCGTAGGCGTCATGCGTCCCGCCGCCTTGCGGCCGCACCTTCGACGGCGGGATCAGCGGCTTCGCGATCTCCCACAGCCTGTCCGGAACAATCCAACTCCACGTACCCCGCCCCAGACCGGATGTGCCGAAGCACGATAGTTGTCACCATTGGCGGCCACTGACCTGCGGCAACAACACGGCGATGCACTGCAGTTGTCACCAGGTCGGCGTGCTATTTGTCACCAGCAGCGCGGAAAGCATGGCAGTTGTCACCGGCTCTCGTGCTCCGCCGCCATGCGACCTGCACGACGGTTCCGTGTGACTGAACTGCTGGGCATGGACTCATCAACGCCTTCATGCCCACCGCTAGGAGTCAAGGGAGGCGGTGTTGCGTCGGGTCTCCGCGAGGTGGATGTCGATGTACCGGGTGAGGATCAGCGCGTCCTGCGGCTCGTCAGCCTGGAAGGTGACGCGACGCAGCAGGCTGACTCCGTCGAGCGTGACGCCCTCGCGGGCGAGCACAAAGACGAGGGCGAGGAGAGCGGACCGGGCGTTGCCGTCGTCGAAGGGATGGAAGAAGCACACGTCGAGATAGGCACGTGCGGCGCGGGCGATGAGGGGAACGGGCCGATCGGCGTGGCGCGCGCTCTCGGCCAGGCAGGCGTCGAGGCGGGCTCGAGTGTCCGGGCCGATGCCGTAGCGTTCCCTGCCCCCCTTGGCGAAGGCCGGCAGGTCGCGGAACGGTGGCGGCTGGGGTGTGCCCAGCACGTGCTGCTGCCAGCGTTGGAGCAGCTCGAAGTCGAGGGCGGCGCCGCGCGCCGCGTCGGTCCGCAACAGGTTAAGGGCGGCGAGCAGGCCCCGTGCGCGGGCGGGATCCAAGGCGCCGTCGAAGGTGTGTATGTCCTCCGCCACGCCGTCGCGCGACGGAACCACCGGTTCGTCCCCGCCGCCGTCCGCAACGTCCTGCCACGGCACTGTCTCGCGCACCGCGAGCCAGCGCTCGAGGTGGTCCGGCGCGGGTCCGGCGGATTGTGCGCCGTCGTCCGGCCGCAGCGACAGCGCGAGCCGCTCCGCAACGTCCTCGACCAGCACGATGTCGGGGCCGGTCCAGCTCGCGAACCGCCCGCCGATCGCCTCGTCGACCAGCTCTTGCGCGAGGTCGGGCGCGACGCCCCAGCGGCTGAGGAACCAGGTGAGCACTTGACGGCAGTGTCCGTGCCAACCGCTGCCGCAGCCTGTGCGGTCGGTCACCTGCAGGATCAGGTTCCGGGCGGCACGCTCCCACAGGATCCGCTGGTCCTCGATGCCAGCCAAGTCCAGCGGGTATGCGTCGAACCACCCGGCGAGACTCTCCAGCCACTCGCGCCATTCGCGCAGCGCGGCGACGACACGGGCGAGCGTCTCCTGCGGTGTGGTGATCGAGTCCCGGGGGCAGCACCAGTTCCCGACGGGTCCTCCGTCGAAGTCGCCTTCGTCGTGCGACCAGCGCCAGCCCACGGTCCAGCGGCCGTAGTGCTCGGCGAGTGCGTGCGACATGGCGTCGGCCCAAGGCTGTCCCTCGTCCCAGCTCCAGGCATGCATCGCCGGGTCACCGAAGTGGATGTCCGGGCGGCTGGGTACCGTCCGGGCGGGCCCGAGCGACCACACCACCTGCGACGCCAACGCGCTGTCGAAGAAATGACGCGTGGGATCCACATCGTCCCAGGTCAGAAAACGGGGGGCCAGCTCGACAATCACCGCGCAAGCCTGCCACGTCGACCCGCCTGTGGTTCAAGCGAATTACCGCGGGAGACGCCAGCCGAAGTGTTCAGTCTCATGCCGTCAGGCGCACCGAGGCAGCCACGGACGCGAGGTGACAACACGCTGCCTTGGTGACAAGCATCGTGCTTCGGCTCACCGGACCAACGACGCCTCACCACGTAGGACACGGTCTTAGAGGTCCTAACGTAATGACCTGCACAGCGTCTGGTTGCTAGTGCCGCATCAGGCAACGTTCGCCCTGTTCACGACCTTGCGGAGGCGTTCGTCGGCGGCGTGCTTGTTCCGCCAGATGATGTAGCGGCGGAT
>NZ_JBWKDW010000053.1:0-11652 GCF_056435735.1 Streptomyces sp. NPDC043878 | reverse complement strand
CTGCACCCGTTCAGCCACGTCACCATTCTGGCCGCCCGACGCAGCAACTGAGCGCTGCATCGCGGCAGGGCGAACGTTGCCTGATGCGGCACTAGTGTCCGACGGTGACCTTGACGGACCTCAGCTTTGGTTTTCGTGACGATGATCAGCGGCGACGTGTCCAGGCGGTCATCCATGATCGCCTTGCAGACGACCGAGAGCCGCAGGAGTGCCGCTACCTCATGCGGTTCTGGTGGCAGCTGTGCATGTCCTACCAAGAGGTGTCGGTGGAGCAGCTCAGCCTGAACGTCCGTGAGCCGAAGATGTCAGTGCTCGAAAGGCTGATCTGCGCCATCAGGACATCTCATGACGAGATCGACGCATGGGTTGCCGTCACGCAGGAAGCCTTCCCGGTGATTCAAGACCGTGGCTTTCGGTCGGCCTCGGAAAGTAACAGCTAACGCAGCAGGCCGAGTTGTCGGTGGGTGATGAGGCAGCAGGCGAGTTTGAGAAACGCTTCGTGGATGTCGGCCCTGCGTTCCCAGCGGATGCGCAGGCGGCGGAAGCCGTGCAGCCACGCGAAACTCCGCTCCACAACCCAGCGGTAGGTGCCCAGTCCGGTGCCGTGCAGGGTGCCGCGGCGGGCGATGGCGGGCACGATGCCGCGGGCGCGGACCTGGTCGCGGTAGATGTCGTGGTCGTAGCCGCGATCGGCGAAGAGCGAGTCCGGCTTGCGGCGGGGACGACCGACCCGGCCACGGATGGGCGGGATCCCGTCGAGCAGGGGAAGCAGCTGCGTGACGTCGTTGCGGTTGCCTCCGGTGAGGATGACCGCGAGCGGGGTGCCGTGGCCGTCGGTGATCAGATGGTGCTTCGAGCCCCGCCCGGCCCCGATCGACCGGCGAGGGGCCCGTGTGGATCCCCCTTTTAGCGCCCTGACATGGGAGGAGTCGACCACGCACCTCGACCAGTCCAGGCGGGAGGCCGCGTTCAACTCGGCCAGCAGCACCTCGTGCAGCCGCTGCCACACGCCGGCCTCGTTCCAGTCCCGCAGCCGTCGCCAGCACGTCACGCCCGAGCCGAAGCCCAACTCCTGCGGCAGGTACTCCCACTGGATCCCTGTGTGCAGCACGTACAAGATCCCGCACAGCACCTCCCGGTCCGGCAACGGCCCGCGGCCCGGATACCGAAACCTGCGCTCACGCTGCGGAAGCAGCGGCTCCAAGCGGTCCCACAGCTGATCCGACACGATCCACGGCGACGTCCCCACACCGGACCGAACGCTCAACTCCCGCCTCGGACACGGCCATCAGCGCCGATCCACCTCTTTGTGTTAGCCGTTGTTAGTACGGAACAGCGCTACCGGTACAGATTTCGAACGATGCGAGGAAAGGGAAATTGGAATGCGTGTCACTACTAAACCCGCCCGGCCGGATTGTCGCGTCCGCGTACCAGTGGTGGAGGTCGTGGCTATTCCAGATTGTTGCGTTCACGGGGAGGTTGTTCACATAGGACATGATTCCGTTGCCTGGAGCGGAAAGACCGTAGTCCGACAGAAAGAAGCAAGCGCCTGTGCTGGCAGCGGTAAAAGACAAGGTCCTGTATTCAGTGCTCCTGTACAGGCACAACTTGTCCGAGGGGCATCCCCCCACAGCAGCGGCTGGCGTCGCAGTGGTCAACGCGCTCCCTGCCAGCAGAGCGAAGGCCGCCATGGCCGTGATACCAATGCGCTTGAGATTCATCGCGATCCTTAATGTCGGTTTTTTGATTGAGCACGTCACGCGGTCTGCAATCACGCCAGTAATCGATGCTTCCAGTGCAAAGCGTTTCTTGCGAGCGGGTTACGGCCTGCATCGATTCTGACCGCCACGGTTATCGGGCTGGGCTTGGTGGTGGAATGTCTGTGTCGACGCCGAACGCATACTGGCGGCCGGTGGCGCCCTCCTGCACCTTCACCGCAACCGCCCGATCTCTCCCTCACCGGCGTCGCGTTCTTCGGCACCTTTGGATAGCCGCCGCTTTCCCAATCGACCCACGTCGATGCAGCTTCCGGTCAGCTGGGAAAGGGGCTTATCGCCCAGGGTTGTCCCGGACGGTCCCAGCGTCGACGGTGCGGGGCTGGAGGGCTGTCGTGCCCGGGCTGGGTGACGACACAGAATCTCCCAGGCCAGGCCAATACGGGCTGTGGCCGCCGGTGCACACGATCACTGCATCAACGAAGTTGCCACCCGTGTTGCTGCTGAAGCCACCCGCGCTGACGCTGCCGTCATCTATCCAGCTCAAATCCACGTTGCTGGTGTACCAAAACACTGCCTTTACCGGCAGGTTATTGCGATAGGACATGACCTGTCCGTGCTGGCCAGCGAGTTGAAAGCCCGAAAGCTCGAAACAGACGCTGGTCTTCTGCGTCTTCAACCTCATGTCATTGAAGCCGGTGCCTCTGTACAGGCACAGGTTGCCGGCCGCGCAGCTCTGGGCTGCCGAGGCCGGGGCTGCGGTGGCAACAGCTCCTCCGGTCGCGAGCGCCACGGAGGCCAGCAGGGCGGCACAGCTCTTACGCCAGAAACGCATGGGGAGTCCTTCCGCCTCACATCCCACCCCGCGATGACGGAGTGGATTGACAGCGCGGGCCAAGGTATTCGGGCCGACGCATGATCGAGCCTGCCCCAGTACCGTCCTGCTGTCGTTAACAGCCAGTCCACACTTCTTGACATTGCGTCCACAAAACGACCTCAAGAATCCCGACGCGGCGGACGACACGTATGCGGGTGGCGCTCAGGAAGCGGACCACATCGCGAAGCGCGCGTTCGGGCCGGTCAGCAGTGAGGACGCCGGCTGGCGGCCAGCGGCTTCAGAGAAGCCGCTGCAACCCCCCGACACTCTTGCTGCACGGACATTTACGGCAGGGATACAGTTCGTAGACTGTGGTGCTCCGTGGCCTATCGCCCCTCTACAGTGCTGCCCACGGCAGGCCGGGGGCGAGCGCGGGGGCACGGGTATGGCGCGGGTGGTGGCGGTGCACGGCATCGGCAAGCAGACGCTGGGCGAGGACACGCTGCGCCGGCAGTGGTTACCGGCCCTGAACGACGGCCTCGCACGGGCTGACCGTGCGCAGCGGTTGTCGGAGTCGGAGGTGGCGGTCGCGTTCTACGGTGATCTCTTCCGCCCGGACGGGGAGTTCCTCGCAGCCAGCAACCCGCCCTACACCGCGGCCGACGTCGCGGAGGGTTTCGAGCAGGACCTGCTGCTGGCCTGGTGGAAGGCGGCCGCCGGCACTGATCCGGCCGTGGTTCCGCCGGATGCCGCCGACACGCTGGTGGCGACGCCGCGGTCGGTGCAGGCCGCGCTGCGGGCCCTGTCGGGGTCGCGGTTCTTCGCCGGACTCGCGCTGCGGGCGATGGTGTTCGACCTCAAGCAGGTCCACCACTACCTCACCGACCCCGACCTGCGCGCGAAAGCACTCGCCCGGGTCGTCGACCAGATCAGCGACGACACTCGCGTCATCGTCGCGCACTCGCTGGGCTCCGTCATCGCCTACGAAGCCCTGTGCGCCCGCCCCGGCCACCCGGTGCGGGCCCTGGTGACGATCGGCTCTCCTCTGGGCATCGAGAACCTGATCCTGCACCGCCTCCAGCCGACGCCCCTGCAATTGGGCGGGCGGGCGCAGGGGGTGTGGCCGGGCGGCGGGCAGCTGGCGTGGACGAACCTCGCCGACCAGGGGGATGTCGTCGCCCTGGTGAAGGATCTGCGGCCCGCGTTCGGGCAGCGGGTGCGGTGTGCGGTCGTGCACAACGGTGCGCACGCGCATGACGCGGCGGCCTATCTGACGGACAAGCTGTGCGGTCAGGCGATCGCCGGCGGTCTCGCATGACCGCTCCGGCCAGCGGCGGCATAGAAGAGGGTGGGGAGCCGCGCCGGTATCTGATCGCCACCGCGGTCTCCCGCTATCCGAAGTGTCCCGCCTGGGACCGGCCCGGCCTGGTGGAGGCCCGCGAGCAGATCGTGGAGCTGTTCACGCGGAAGCTCGGCTACCGGCATCACACCGCGCTGGGCGCCGACCTCACCGTGTTGCAACTGCGGGAACAGTTAAGGGCGTTCTGCACGTCGGCGGAGCGGCGCGAGGACGACCTGGTGGTGGTCTATCTCTCCGGCCACGGTGAGGTGGACGAGGCGGGCCAGGAGCACGTGCTGCTGATGTCGGACACCGATCCCTCTGATGTGTCCTTCACCGCGCTGCCGACCGCGGAGCTGGTGCGCGTGTTCAGAGGCACGAAGGTGCGCCGGCTGATGCTGATCCTGGACACCTGCTACTCCGGCCGGGGAGGCAACGAGCTCGCCGCGGCCGCCCTGGAGCGGCTCAGTACGTCATGGTCGCCGGGCACGGCCAGTCCCGGGCTGGTGATCGTGTCCTCCGCGCAGCCTCACCAGCAGGCGAAGGCCGGCCTGTTCCCGAACCTGCTGGAGCAGGTGGTGGGCAGCCACGCCATCGCGGGACACTCCCCGAAGCACCTGTCGGTGTCGGCCGTCGTGGAACAGATGAACCGCCACGACGACAAGCCTGCCTACCAGCACATCAGCCTGTCCCTGCTCGGGTTGACCGGTGAGCCGCCCGACTTCCTGACCAACCCGCGCCACGACGTCCGTCTCACCGACGTCGACCTCGCCCTGCAGGACGCCGCCGAGTTCGACGCGTACGCCCGCCGCCGGGACACCGAATTCAACAGCCGCCTCCTGATCCGCGCCATGGGCCACCAAGGCGACGGCGTCCAGAGCTGGTGGTTCTGCGGCCGCCACCGCGTCCTCTCTGAACTCGCCGAATGGCTCAACCAGCATGGCGCCGACCGGCAAGACCCCCGTTCCGGAGGCTCGGCCGGTGAGTTCGTGCGGGTGGTCACGGCCGGGCCTGGCTCGGGCAAGACGGCCGTGCTCGGCCTGCTCGCCGCCCTCGCCCTGCCCGAGCGGCGCCGCACCGTGCCCGTCGACGCCCTTGGTCTGGCCCCGGACTGGATCCCCGACCAGGACAGCATCGACGTCATCATGTATGCCCAGAACCTCACCAACAGCGAAGTCCTCCGCGGCCTGGCAGCCGCGGCAGGACTGAAAGCCGCCACGGTCGGCGAGTTCCTCGAATCACTGGGGCAGCGAAACAACGTTCGGGGACGGCCGTTCACGGTGCTCATCGACGCCCTTGACGAAGCCGCCACACCCGACACCCTGTGCACGCAGATCGTGCGCCCCCTCATCGACCACTCCCAGGGACGCATCCGGCTCCTCCTGGGCACCCGCCCCTACCTGCTCGACCGCCTCGGCCTCGACACGCGAGGCGGTGAGCACCGGCACATGGTCCTCGACCTCGACAGCCCCCGCTACGCCGACCGCGAGGCGCTGTGCGCCTACACGATGCGCAACCTCCTCGAAAGCCGCCACGCCTCCCCCTACCGGCATCATCCCGACATGCTCCGGCCCGTGGGCAGAGCGGTCGCAGATGCGGCCGAACGCTCCTTCCTCGTCGCCCGCATCACCGCCGGAACCCTCGCAGCTGCCGCCGACGTCGTCGCCAACCCCCACGACCCCCAGTGGCGAGCCGGCCTGCCGCGCCACGCCGGACAGGCCATGCGCGACGACCTGACCTGCCGCCTCGGCCGCGACGTCCAGCGCGCCGTCGACCTGCTGCGCCCCCTCGCCTACGCCGAAGGCCAAGGCCTGCCCTGGGAAGGGATCTGGGCACCCCTGGCATCCGCCATCGCCGGGCGCCCCTACACCGACGACGACCTACTGTGGCTACGGCGCAGCGCGGGCTCCTACGTGGTCGAAGCCACCGACAACGGCCGCTCCGCCTACCGCCTCTACCACCAGTCCCTCAACGAACACCTCCGCGAAGGCGTCGAGCCCGCGAGCGTCCACAGCGCATTCGTCGACACCCTCACCGCGTGCGTCCCCTACCGCAGTGATGCCACCCGCGACTGGTCCCGGGCCCACCCCTACACCCTCCACCACCTCGCCACCCACGCCGCAGCCGCCAGCCGCATCGACGACATCCTCAAAGACACCGAATACCTCGTCCACGCCACCCCCAGCACCCTCACCCCACACTTGCAGCACGCCACCTCAGACGAAGCCCGCCTCACGGCCGCCGTCTACCGCACCAACCTCAACCTCCACGCCCCCGCCACAACTTCGATGCGTCGACAAGCCTTAGCCCTCAACGCCGCCCGCGCCGGCGCCACCACCCTCCTCCACCACCACCTCACCGCCCGCATAGACCCCGCCGAATGGGCACCCGTCTGGGCGACCGGAAGCGACTTCACACCAGCCCTCCGCGACACACTGACCGGCCACACCAACGCAGTGTCTGCGGTGGCGTGCACGGTGCTGGACGGCGCACCGGTTGCCGTCACCGGCAGCTGGGACGGCACGGTGCGCGTGTGGGACCTGGCTTCGGGCCGGCAGATCGGCGAACCCCCCACCGGCCACACCGGTCCGGTGTCTGCGGTGGCGTGCACGGTCCTGGGCGGCGCACCGGCCGCCGTCACCGGAGGCGGTGATCACACGGTGCGGGTGTGGGACCTGACGGCGGGCCGGCAGATCGGCGAACCCCTCACCGGCCACACCGGCACGGTGTATGCGGTGGCCTGCACGATCCGGGACGGCATACCGGCAGCCGTCACCGGCAGCGACGATTGCGCAGTGCGGGTGTGGGACCTGAGCACGGGTCGGCAGATCGACGAACCCCTCACCGGCCACACCAATAGGGTGAATGCGGTGGCCTGCACAATCCGAGACGGCACACCGGCAGCCGTCACCGGCAGCGACGACTGCACAGTGCGGGTATGGAACCTAACCTCGGGTGTGTCAACCGGCGAATGCCATACCGGGCCCACCAGCGAGGTGACTGCAGTGGCCTGCATGGTCCTCGACGGCACGCCCGTCATCGTCACCGGCAGCAACGACCGCACGGTGCGAGTGTGCGACCTGGCCACTGGCGAACAGATCGGCGAACCCCTCACCGGCCACACCGGCCCGCTGTCTGCGGTGGCCTGCACGGTCCGCGACGGCACACCGGTCGCCGTCACCGGGAGCACCGACTGCACAGTGCGGGTGTGGGACCTGACGGCGGGCCGGCAGATCGGCGAACCCCTCACCGGCCACACCGGGTCGGTGTCCGCGGTGGCCTGTACTGTCCTCGACGGCAGACCACTCGCCGTCACCGGCAGCTGGGATGACACAGTGCGGGTGTGGGACCTGACCTCGGGTCGGCAGATCGGCGAACCCCTCACCGGCCACACCGACACGGTGAACGCGGTGGTCTGTACGGTCCTGAACGGCACGTCCGTCGCCATCACCGGAGGCGGGGATCACACCGTCCGGGTGTGGGACCTGCGGTCGAGGAAGCTTGTGCAGACTCTCATCGCTCCCGCATGCCAGGCGGTCGCGTCTACGGGCGACGCAGGCCTGGTCCTGGCGCTGGGGTCCGATGTGGCGGTGCTACGGCGTACCCAAGACCGGACAGTGAGTAGGTGTTTTTGATCCCTGGCCGTGGGGCGGGTACGGCTGGATGATCTGGTGTGTGGGGGCTGGCGGGACGGCTCGGCGGTACTGCCGGGAGTGTGGTGATCCGCTGCCGCAGACGATAGCGGCAGAGGCAGTGTTCTGCTCGGGTCGGTGCAGGTCACGGCGGTGGCGGAGGCTTCAGCGGACCCGGCAACGGGTGGCTGCGATGCAGCGGGGAGAGCATGCGGAGTGCCCGGTCTGCGGGCGGTCGTGGACGGTGGGGGTGGAACGGTCGAGGGCTGCGGTGTACTGCTCGGACCGTTGCCGGGTGCGGGCCTGTCGTCAACGGCGGGCGTCGCGGAACAGCGTTACGGAAACGCCCTAGCCGAACGCCTCGCGAGTACCTCGAACACCCCTTGTTCTGCAGGGTAGTTGTGGGTTGGCCGCCGGGTGCTTCGAGCGCCCCTGGTTCACGCTCTGCCCCGGCGTGTCGCGCCCGCGTCACGGTGGACGGTGACCGGGGCCGGCGCCCCTTTGACCGGTCACGTCGTGGTGGCTGGGCCGGAACCGGGCGAGGGCGGTGGTCATCATGACCGACGTGGCTGACCGGATCGGGAACGTCATTCGGCAGCGTTACGAACAGCTCGTCACCCAGGCCAAGGAACTGATCGCGCAGATCGCCCGCTCGCAGTTCGCCCTGGGTGACATGGCGTTGGAGATCGAGCCGATGAGGGCGGTGGGCGGGTCGATGCCGAACGGCACGGACGACCTGTTCACGGTGACGGAGTCGTTGCAGCTGTTCGCGGACGACATCGGTGTCGAACGCCGGACGGTCGAGGACTGGCGTTACACCGCCAACCGCTGGCCCGAGGGGCGCCGCAAGGAGGGCGTGTCGTTCACCGTTCACCGCATCCTCGCGTCGGTCGTGGACGAGGACGAGCGGTGGGCCGCGATCGAGGACGCGCCGTTCAACCCGCGCACCGGCACCCGGCAGTGGACGCCGGACGGCGCCAAGCGGGTCGTCGGCCAACGGGTCGACAGGCCCGTGACGGTCGATGAGAAGGTCCAGGCCGTGGCCGACCTGACCCGGGACGACGAGGTCGCCGCCCAGGTCGCCACCGATCTGCTGAAGCGGCCGGCGGTCACCGAGCACGTCACCCCGGCCGAACGGGTGCGGGTCGTCACGGAGCTGACCAGGGACGACACGGTCGCCCAGCAGGTGACCACGGACCTGCTGCGCCGCCCGGACGTCGCTCGGAAGACGATGCGCGACGACACCACCCGGATGCTCGTCAACCGCGCCCAGTTCGACAACTCCAACGAGACCCGGGACCGGATCCGGGAACGCACCCCGGCCGCCCGCGCGATCGAGCACACCATCGAATACCTCGACCTGGTCGGCTCCTGCCACAGCTTCGTGGCCACCCTGGGCCGCCTGGTCCCACAGCTGCGCGGGCAGGAGTTCACCGACGACGAGCGCGAGACCGTGAGGCGCCAGATCGGCCGGGTCCGCGCCGCGGCGGACTGGCTCGAAGGAGCCCTCAACAACGGCGAGTTCACCCTGGACGAGCAGCTGGTCCAGCTGCTCAAAGGCGAGTAGGCCATGCCGCGACGCCGGGAGGCCCGGCCCCTGGCCGAGCACTACGGCGACCTCGTCCGCGTCGCCCTGATGGAAGCACGCCCCGCCGGCCTGCACACCCACCAGCTCATGGCCGCAACCCGCCTGACCCGCTCGCAGGTCGGCCGCGGCATTCGGCACGTCCGCGACGTCGTCGCCGCCGAGAACCCGACGCCGATCACATGGACCCGCCGGGACGGTTTCATGTTCTCCGACGACCCCGCGGACTGGATCGAGTACGACAAGCGGCAGTTCCGGCAGATCCTAGGCCGCCTCACCCGGGTGATCACGGGCACGCTCGATCCGCACCTGGCCCGCTACCCCGACGACGAATGGGCCCAGCTCGCCACCGCCCAGCTCACCGGCGTCCGCGCCACCCTCGCCCAGCTCTCCAAATAGCCCACGTCACCGCCCATCCCCCCTGTCGAGCCCGCCATGCCCGCTGCCACCCGTCGCCGCCGCTACCCCTCCGACACCTCCGTCGCCGAATGGGCACTCCTGGAACCCCTGCTGCCCGTCCCGGCCTGCCAGACCAAAACCGGCGGACATCCGGAGAAGTGGCCCCGGCGGGAGATCGTCGACGGCATCCGCTACATCGTCGACAACGGCGCGAAATGGCGAGCCCTGCCTGCGGATTTCCCCCCGTGGGAGACGGTTTACGGGTTCTTCTGGAGGTGGAACCGGGCCGGGGTCGTCACCTACATCCGTGACCAGCTCCGCCGAAGGATCCGTACCGGCAAGGGCCGTTGCCCGCACCCGGTGACGCTGATCGTGGACTCCCAGTCGGTCAAAGGCGCCTCCACCGTCGGCAGAAACAGCCGCGGCTACGACGCCGCGAAGAAAATCAACGGCCGCAAGCGACATATCACCGTGGACACACTCGGCCTGCCGGTGATGATCACGGTGACGCCCGCCGACATCCAGGACCGAGACGCTGCCCGCGACGTGTTCTGGCGCCTGCGCCTCACCCAGCCGCAGATCACCCAGGTCTGGGCCGACCGCGGCTACGCCGGCGAACTCGTGGACTGGGCCCGCGAACGCCTCTGGCTCACCCTGCGCATCGTCTCCCGGCCCAAAGGCGTCAAGGGCTTCGTCGTCCTGCCCCGCCGCTGGAAAGTCGAGCGCACGATCGGCTGGTGCATGAACGCCCGCCGCAACGCACGCGACTACGAACGTCTTCCCCAGCACTCCGAAGCACACCTGAACTGGGCACTCATCACCATGATGACCCGGCGCCTGACCCGCAAAAGCCCCCGCACCGGCTGGACGAAAAAGCGCACGGGAAGCGGGGAGCCGTCCTGTTGACCCGACCCACCTCGGTCAGAGCTGGGCGGCCGGTCTGATGTGTCAGTCCAAGGTCTGCGTCAGTTCGCTCCGGCTCGGTGTGTGAACGATACGGCCGTACCCTCCGTTGACGATCGGCATGTAGGGCGGCACGTGGCCGCACTCGATGTCGGCGATGATCGGCACGTTGAGAGAACCAAGTGCGTCGAGGACGGCCTCGTGCTGACTGAGGGAACGGTTGTCGGGTGCGCTGGTCCGGCCAACGAGAACCGCGTTCGCCCGATCGAAGAACCCAGCGAGCCTCATGCCATGGAGGTTCCGGCAGATGGTGAAAGCATCGTCGCCGGCTGCCTCCACATACACGAGGAGCCCCTCCGGTGACTCGTTGCGAGCGAAGGCCGAGACGTCGAGGTAGGCCGTCCCTGCGAGATTGCACAGAGTTTCGATGCAGCCGCCGATCAGTCTTCCCTCGGCCTCCACGTCACCGCTCCCGTCGAGCCGGGTCCAGGCGCCCACGGAGTCGAGCGTGTACTCGCGTATGTCGGGGAAGGCGGCGAAGTCGTCAAAGCCGGTGGTCCGATGGCGACCGGGCGGGGTCTGGGTGCACTGGTGCCCCCGGGGCGCTGCGACGATGTCGAGCCACGATCGCAGTCCGTCGGGCACTCGGTAGGGCGTGTCCATGAGGTTGTTGCCATGGACTGTCGCCGTCCCAGTGAGCAGAGTCATGGGCGTGATCAGGGTCGACATGTCGGAGAATCCGACGAGCCAGGTGGGCTCTGCCTCCCGCAGCCTGTCCCAGTCGAGCAGCGGTAGCAGGTCAATCGCGGTCTCTCCGCCCCACGGCGGCACGATGGCCTTGATGGTGGAGTCGGTCAGCATCGACATCAGTTCGCTCGCGCGGTCAGCGGCCGAAGCACTGACGTGCCCGAAGCCGTCCATGCACCGGCCGATGACGACCTCGTACCCGCGGTCCTGAACGTCACGAACGGCGACATTGAGGCGCTCACGCAATTCCTTCGCGACCCCGCTCGATGGAGAGGTAACACCAACACGGTCACCGGGACGCAGGGGGGGACGGATATCGAACAGCCATGCGCTGGATTTTGGCACAGAGCCATACCCGGAGGACACCGAGTTCTATGTGCTCCAAACGGCCCGGATGCCGGGTCACCAGGTTCAAAAACACCTAGTGCCGCATCAGGCAACGTTCGCCCTGCCGCGATGCAGCGCTCAGTTGCTGCGTCGGGCGGCCAGAATGGTGACGTGGCTGAACGGGTGCA
>NZ_JBWKDW010000052.1:0-12235 GCF_056435735.1 Streptomyces sp. NPDC043878 | reverse complement strand
GACGCAGCCACCCCCGAGACCGCTGACGCGGTCACCCCTAAGACCGCTGACGCAGCCACCCCGAGGCCGCTGACGCAGCCACCCCGAGGCCGCTGGCGCAGCCACCCCTAAGACCGCTGGCGCGGCCACCCCGAGGCCGCTGGCGCGGTCACCCCGAGGCCGCTGACGCGGCCGGTGTTGGTCAGTGTCTGACAAAAAGTTTCTGACAGCTCATTGACCAGAGGTCGAACTTCGACTGCAAGTCACCCATACTGAGCTCATGCGAACGACTCAACGTAAAGCCCAGGAAGTAGCAGAGCGTGATCAAAAGCTGGTGCGTGTCGCGCTCGACATGGTCTGCCGGGACGGCTTCCACAAGCTGACCCTGGGAAAGCTGGCCGAGGAGACGGGCTACTCCAAAGGCACCGTCTACAACCACTTCACCTGCATCGAGGACCTGCTCATCGAGCTCTCGGCGGAGAGCGCACGGCGCCAGCTGCGCTACTTCCAGACGATCGCGGACCTGCCGTGGGACGGGGTGCGGTCCGTGTACGGCATGGCGCTCGCCTACATGCGGCACGCGGAGGTTGCCCCGGTGCTGTTCGAGTGCAGCATCACGGCGCGCACCGACGCCGTCTGCAGGCTCGCCTCGGAGCAGCGGCTCAAGCGGCGTGACCTGGTCGAGGCGCAGATGGCGCAGGTCGTCGGGTACGCCGTGGAGCGCAGTGTGGCCGAGGGTGCCTTCGGCAACGCCGAAGTGGAGGCGGCCGTGGCGGTGGACGCCCTGCGCGCCTACATCCTCGGCTACGCGGCCATGCATCTGCTCTCGCGCCGCTTCCTGTGGTCCGGCGAGGAGGCCCTGGACGCCCGTCTGAAGGTGATGACCTCCATGATCAGCGGCCTGGGCTGGACCCCTCTGGCCGCCGATGAAGTGGCGGGGCTGCACCGGGAGGTGGCCGGCATCGTCGACTCGATCGCCGCGCAGCACACGCCGGCTGTCACTTTCAGTAGCTGAGAAGGGCGGAGACCCCTCCGTGATCGTCTCTTCGCATTCCGTTCACCACAGTGATGATCTAGAACTAGTTGTCAAAAGTTGACTGGTGGTCATAAAGTGTGGGTGCCCGGTCGGACCGGCCGGGCACACGGGCTGATGCGGAACGGAGGGGCAATGCGCATCAACATCGCTCGCCGCGGGAGCGCCCTGTGGCAGGCGTGCGTCGATCTCGCACAGGAGCGCTACGCACGGGACTACCAGGCGCGGATCGCACCGTCACCGGACAGCTTCATCGCTCTGTGCGCGGACGGGCCGGGCGGATCGGACGTCGTCCCGCTGGCCTGTGCGGGGCTGACGTACGGAGGGGAGCGCAGCCTCCTCATCGAGCACTACCTCGGCGACGCGCCGGCCGACGTCATATCCCGCTACACGCGTACCCAGTGCGAGCCGGCCGGCCTGGTCGAGGTCGGACCGCTGGCGTCCAACGAGCCCGGGGCCGGCCTGAAGCTGATCGGCATGGTGCCCGCGCTGTGCTGGTGCAACGGGGCCTCATACCTGCTGTGCACCGTCACCCAGCCGCTCGCGCGCACCCTGGCGCGGATCGGCCTTGAGTTCACCGGCCTCGCCGAGGCGCGCGAGGACGTGCTGCCCGAAAAGCAGCGGGGCAGGTGGGGCTCGTACTACGACACCGCGCCCGTCGCCGGCTTCATCGACCTGAGGGCGTTCGACGCCGGCATCAACCGCGAGGCCGAGTCCGGCTACCACCTGGCCGTCACCTGGGGGCGGGAAGCCTCCCTCGCCACGCAGGGGGCGGGTGCCCGATGAGGAAGATCTACGACGGCCTGTACGCGCCCGAGCGCCGCGACGATGTCCTCGCCGAGCGGCTCGCCGCCGACGGCTCGGTCGCCGAGACCTTCACCTACGGGGACCTCGCCGGCTGGAGCGGGCAGATCCGTCGGCTGCTCGCAGACCTCGGCGCCCAGGCCGGGACCACGGTCGGCGTCGTCGCGGGCAACGGCCCCGAGTGGGTGGCAGCGGACCTCGCGCTCCTGCTCGGCGGCTTCGTCGAGGTGCCCGTGCCGCTGGCGTTCTCCGGCGAGCAGGCGGCCTCGCTGCTCAAGGAGGTCCGGCTCTGCCTGGCCGACGAGGCCGGGGTGCGCAAGCTCGCGGAGTGGGGCCTTGACGACGCGGTCACCGTCCTTGCGATCGCGGCGGACAGCGGCGCCGGGAACCGCGTGGCCAAGCCCGACGGGCTGCAGTTGCCTCCCGACGAGCGGATCATCAAGGTCATCCACACCTCGGGGACCACCGGAGCGCCCAAAGGCGTGAAGATTCGCTCCACAGCGCTCGAAGCGCTGCTGGTGTCGCTCAACTCGGTCTCGCCCGCCGGGGTTTACGCCCGCTATCTCTCCCTGGTGCCGTTCAGCCTGCTCATCGAGCAGGTCACCGCCGTGTACCTGCCGATCATCAACGGCGGCCGGATGATCCTGCTGCCCGAGGACACCGCGCTGCTGGGCACCGCCGGATCCCGCGCCGACGACGTGGTGGCCTGGATGCGGGCCGGGCGGCCGACCGCCGCGGTGCTGCCGCCTGCCGCGGTGAGCGCCCTCGACAAGGCGGTCCGCAGCGCGCGAGCCGACGCTGGGCCGGTCCTCGGCGACGGCGTGCGGCCGTTTTTGATGGCGGGCGGCGCACCCGTCGACGTAGAGGCCCAACTGCGTCTGGACGCGGCCGGGTTGCGGGTGCACGAGGGGTACGGGCTGTCCGAGAACAGCTCGGTCGTCTCGTGGAACACCCCCGGGCAATGGCGGCCCGGCACGGTGGGCAGGCCGCTGCCGCACTGCGAGGTCAGGCTCTCCGACGGCGGGGAACTGCTGGTGAAGTCGACGTCGCTGTTCGCCGGTTACACCGTCGAAGATCCGACCAGCCGGCCCGTCGACGAGGACGGATGGCTGCACACCGGGGACCGTGCCGAGATCGATGAGGACGGCTACATCCGCATCCTCGGCCGCCTCAAGAACGTGATCATCACCAGCCACGGCCGCAACGTCTCGCCGGAGTGGGTCGAGGGCAGCCTGCGCAGCTGCCCGTCGGTGGTGGACGCCGTGGTGTTCGGCGAGGGCATGGAGCACCTGTCGGCCGTGCTGGTCACCGCCGAGGGCGCCGATGCCCAGGAGACGCGGCGTCAGGCGCACGAGCACGCCGAGCGGCACCTGGCCGAGACCGACCGGCCCGAGCGCTTCACCGTCGTGGCGGACAGCGACGACTTCCGCCGCCGGTACTTCACGGTCACCGGCCGGCCGCGGCGCCAGGAGCTCTTCGACGACCTGGTGGCGGCCACTTCCGCGGAGGGCCGCCCGCACATCACCTTCATCCACTGAACTTTCCGCACAAGAACGGGGATTCAGCCATGACAGTTGCCCAGGACACCCTGCGCCTGACCGCCATCGGCGACGGCGACGGCATGATGATCACGCCTACCGGCCCTGAGGCCGATTTCACCGAGCTGTACCAAGCCGGCCTCGACGGCCTGCTCGCCGACACCGGCTACCTCCTCATCCGCGGATTCGCCCCGAGCGTCGAGGAGTTCAACGAACTGGTGCGCCGCTACAGCTCCCGCACCACCCTCGACCCGGCCCGCGCCTTCCACGGCAACGCCGCCCAGAAGGTCGACTCCGGGCACGACCCGATCGGCCTCCACCTGGAGAACGGGGCCACACCGTTCGCCCCCGACCTGCTCTGGTTCCACTGCGTCAAGGCGGCCAAGTCCGGCTCCGAGACGACCGTCTGCGACGGCTTCCGCGTCTGGGACGCACTGTCCGAACGGGCGAAGCAGCTCTTCACCGACAACCCGGTGAAGTACACGCGCAGCAACGTCCCGCAGGCCATGTGGCAGCGGCTCGCCGCCCACCTCACCGGCGGCGGCGCCGATGCGGCCGAGATGACGGTCGACCACCTCTACGCCGTGTCGAACAAGGGCGCCGACGTGCTCTTCTCCGAGGCCGCCGACCAATCCCTGACCTACCAGTACTCGGTGTACGCGGCCCACCCCACCCGCGCGTCCTCGCGCATCGCGTGGGCCAACAGCATCCTGGGGCCCTCGTTCAACTACGAGGCACCCGAGATCCGCTTCGCCGACGGCTCCGCGATACCCGACGACGTGATCGCCGAGTACACCGAGATCTCCGAGAAGGTCACCGAGGAGATCCAGTGGGAGGACGGCGACATCGTCCTCATCGACAACACCCGTGTCATGCACGGCCGCCGCGCGATCACCGACCCCGAACGCACCATCCTCAACGCCCAGAGCTACGCCAGGAGCTGACCCGTGAAGTACGGCATCGTCATCCGCTACGAATTCGACCCCTCCTGGCTGCGACTGAGCCGCGAGCAGCGCGGCGCGAAGGAGGAGGCCTTCCAGAAGGAGATCGTCGGGCCGTTCGCCGACAAGATGTCGGTCCGTCACTTCGACGCCGAGGCGTTCGCCACCACCTACTCCGACTTCCTGTTCGTCGAGACCGACGACATCAAAACCTACTACTACTTCATCGAGAAGCTGCGGGACAGCGAGTTCATCGCCCAGGGCTGGGTGCGCCTGCGCGACATCTCCATCGGGCTGCACGACGGCTACAAGGAGTACGAGAATGACCAGGCCTGACCAGTTCGACGCCATCGCCGGGACCGTCCGCACCGAACTGGCCTCGGTGACCCGGCTCGCGCACATCAACACCTTCCACCCCGGCGCCTTCGACTGGACGCAGGCCGGCACTCAGGCAGAGCGCGAGTTCGTCTCCGTCGTCGCCTACGGCAAGACCGGCCACGAGGCCGAGGCCGTCGCCTACCTCACCAAGGAACTGGCGCAGCTCGCCGAGATCGAGCGCCACGTCAGCACGGTCATGGCCATGGTGATGGGGGAGCTGCACGACCTGCGCGACGCCATCAACCTCGGGCACGAGCTGCACAACGCGCTGTCCTGCTTCGCCGCCGAGGAAATCCAGCACGCCAACACCTTCTACCGGTACGTGCGGGCCCTCTCCGGCGCCGAACCCCGCGTCGACAAAGCCCTGTTCGACGAGCGGCTCGACGTCTTCCGCACGGACGACCACCCCTACGTCAAACTCGTCGCACTGTGCTGCTCGGCGTACGTCGGGGAGTCAGTGATCACCGTGTTCGAGCACCGTACCGACGCGCTCGACCCGGAGCGGGCCCGCTTCTTCACCCGCCTCCTGCACACACACGGCCTCGACGAGGCCCGGCACGTGAAGATCGACCACGTGGCGATGAAGCTGATCTACCCGGCGCTCACCGCCGAGCAGCAGCAGCGGGTCCGCGAACTCCTCGACCAGATCGAGGAGCTCAACCGGAAGCTGGCCGCGACCTTCGAGGAGCGCACCCGGCACCTGCTCGACGTCGACTTCGTCACCGGCAACCCGGCGGCCGCCGTGCAACTGGAGATGACCAAGGCGTTCGGCGGCAAGGTCTTCGCCGAGGACGGCACCCTCTACAGCGTCGACGAGATCCTCGACGACGAACTCACGCGGCTCATCATCGAGTTCTCCGGCACCGACCGGGTGCACGCTGCCGCCGTCGCGCCGCCGGTGAAGGTGCCGAGCACGGTGGGGGGCACATCGTGACGTCCTCGGCGGTAGGGGCGGGCGCCGGCCCGAACACCGCGGCGCCCGCCCGCTCGGCGGCGGCCGGGGGCAAGGTCGCGGTCGGTGCGGCGGTGCTTGCCCTGCTCCTGGCCGCGATGGACGCCACCGTCATGGGCACGGTGCTGCCCAGCGTCCTGTCGGACGTCGGCGGCGGCTCCGGCGGCGGATACGCCTGGCTGGTCTCCGGGTTCATGCTGGCCCAGGTGGCCGCCACCCCGCTGGCCGGCTGGGCCGCCGACCGGCTCGACGACCGGGTCCTGGCCGCCGGCTCGACGCTGGTCTTCCTCGGCGCGTCGGTCCTGGCCGGAGTCGCGGGCTCGTTCGGTGTCCTGGTCGCGGCCCGCGTGCTGCACGGCCTGGCGGCCGGCGCGATCGTCGTCTCCAGCTACGTGATCGTCGGCCGGGTCTTCGGCCCCGAGCGGCGCGCCAAGGCCCAGTCGATGCTGAGCATGGTCTGGGGTGTGGCCGCGGTCCTCGGCCCGGTCGTCGGCGCGGCCCTCACCGAGGCGTGGGGCTGGCGCTGGGTGTTCTTCCTGAACGTGCCGCTGTGCGCGTTCGTCGTCCCGGCGATCGTCCTCGCGCTGCCGAAGCGGGAAGCGGCCTCAAGGCAGCAGCAGCGCTCCGGCTTCCCTGCCGGGGAGTACCTGCTCCTCACGGGCGGCTCCGCACTCCTCCTCGTCGCACTGCAGGGCGGCGAGCTCGGCCTCGGCACGATCGGCGGCGTCCTCGCCGCCGTCGCCGGCCTGGCGGCACTCGCCCTGGTACGCCGCTCCGGCGGCGGCCTCGTACCGCGCCAGATCCTCGCCCGGACCCCCTCGGCGGGCGCGGCACTGGCCACCGTGGGCGCCTGCGTCGTGATGTACGCGACCGTCACCGTGCTGCCCGTACGCCTCGCCGCCTCCGGCACCTCGACCACCCAGATCGCCGTGGTCGTCGGCCTGGCCGCGCTCGGCTGGGTCGCGGGCAGCGCCGTCACCGGCGGGCTCGTGGCCAAGCACGGCTACCGGCCCTCGATGCTGGCGGGCGCGCTCGCCCTGCTGATCAGCGCCACCCTCAGCGCCACCGGCGAACTCGCCTGGCTGGCAGGCATGACGGCGGGCATCGGCACCGGCGCCGTCACGGCGACGACGCTCGCCCTCATCCAGGACCAGTCGCCCCCCGAGCAACTGGGCGTGGCCACCTCGGCCGCGACGATGCTGCGCAACCTCGGCTCGGCGGCCGGCGTGAACGGCATCGCGGCCCTCACCGCGGCCCTGGCCACCACCTCCCACCAGAGCCAGCAGAACCGGGCGTTCTGGGTTCTCGCGGCGGTGGTCGTCGTGGCGGTCCTTGCCCCGGCGGTGGCCGCACCCCGCCGTCGCACGACCACCGGGTGACACCCGGATCCGGGGACCGCACACGGGCACGCTCGCACCTGCCGGTGACGGATCTGGGACGGCTGGCCGCCCGGGGCGGACGTGCGGCCGGACCGGCACCGCAGCCCGCCGGCGACGGGGCCGCGTTCGAGGTGGACCGGGTCGTGAACAACAGCAAACTCGTGGGCCTGGCTGGCCACCAGGTCCTGGCCGCAGAGATCCTGGACGGCCGCCAGGTGGGCATCCGGACCGACGACGAGACGCTGTCGTTCTTCGATCCGGGCTCGCGGGAACTGCTGCGGGTGCGGCCCAACCCGCTGAGCCCCGACGAGGTGCAGCGTCTGCGCGGTCTGCGCCCCGCGGGCCCGCCGCCACGGCCGAGCGTGGAGCCGGTCCGAGTGCAGCGCCGCGTCAGTGCCACCGGCACGGTCACGGTCTGCCGCCAGGCCGTCCCCCTCGGCCGGACCTATGCAGGCCCAGACCCTGACCGCCCATGTCGCGGACTCGACGATCACCGTCGAGCTGGACGGCCAGGTCCGGGACATCCGACGCACGACCGACGTCCCGGACCGCAACGTGAAAGCGAACAAGCCCCACAAGGTTTCCGATGCTGTCTAGGCCCACCGTCAAACATCACCTGGGACCAGACATGCTCCCGGCATGAAAGATCCTCCGCTGTTGCTGTCGTGACGGCTGCCGCTCTTGCTGCTGCTGTCCCGCCGGCGGCGACCGCCGCCGCTGCCGGTGATGACCCGGGTGGCAAGGGCGGGTCCGTGTGGGGCAAGCACAGCCCGCACTTCACGATAGTAAAGGCCGGTGCGAACCGGCCGGTGAAGTCGAAGCCGTCGAAGACGCCGACCGACGCGGTGTATCGGCCGCGGCTGCGTGAACAGCGCGCCCGGGCAGAGGCTCTGGTCTCGGGCAAGGCGTCGAAGGCGAAGGCCGCCGCGCCCGCGGCTGAGGCGTGCCGGAGGGGCAGGACGATGTTCCCTGGCACCGCACCACCAGCTTCGCGATCACCGACGCCTTGACGGCGAAGATCGACTACTCGACCGGTGACCTGATGCTGACCGGCACCGACTACGACATCGCCGGCGTGGGACAGCAACTGCGCCTGGCGCGGACCTACAACTCGATGGACGCGCCCTACGGCAGCGTCTCCCAGCGCTGGTGGCAGCAGTACGAGCGCTACCTCTCGCTCTCCTCCAGCGAAGCGATCCTCTATACGACTCGCGCGGGGTGATGACCCGCTGGGCGTAGATGCCGAGGACGCGGGCGATGTCGGCCGGCTCCATCTGCGTTACGCCGGGCCAGGACCGCTCATCGAGGGCGTCCCACGACAGGATCGCCAGCTGCACGCACTGCCGCTCGCGCCCCTGGGCCTTGCGGTAGATCCTTGCCCATGGCCCGAATCCGCGCTGGGTGAGCCGCCACTTCGCCTTCACCACCTGCGTGACCACCGGATGATCCTCGGGCAAGCGCAGGGAGCGGCGCTGCTCATGGCCCTCCAGGCGCTCGGGCAGTCCGAGCTTCACGGCGGAGCGGGCCCGGTTGCGTGAGGCTGCCGGCATCACCCAGGCCCGCCTGGCCACCGCGTTGAAGACGACGACCCAGTCGGTGAAGAACTGGGAGAACGGCCGAAGCGAGCCGAAGTCGCCGCGTCTTGATGCCTACCAGCGGCTGCTGAACGGGTGGGCGGCGAAGTATCCGGCCCCCGGCGCAGCCTCGGCAGCCGCGCCGGCACCGGCGGCGTCTGGTGAAACGGCCGGGTCCGAGGTGAAGACGGCAGACGCCCAGCCGGCTCCTACCGTTCCAGCCACGGGGCGGGGCCGGGCCCGTCCCGCCACCCCGTCGGCCGCGGCATCGCGCCGTCCGGCCGGGAAGAAAGCGGCTCAGCCCGCAGCCGATCTGCGCTTCCCGCACGGCCCGCTCGCGGTGCTGGGCGGTGACGACTGCGCGTACGGCGTAGACGGCATCGTGCTCGACTGCCCCGCGACCACGGTGGTGGAGCTGGTGGAGTGGACGCTGCACGAGTCCGGCCTCGGTGCGCCGCGTCTGCACCGCAACGGCAAAGACAGCGACCCGCTGATCGTGCTCACCGCGCGCTCCGCCGGAGGCGGCAGGTGCGGCTCCTCGTTCAACAGAGCGTCGACGGACGCGAACAGTTCTTCCTGCACCTTCACGTCAAGACCCGATACTGCTTAACCAAAAACTTATCCCACTCCTTAACCTAGCCCACCCCTTAACCCTCCCGTGCCCATTCCAATCCCAGCGCTGCGAGCGCGGCGAGCTTGTCAACGGTGAGCTTCGCGCGGCGTCCCTTCTGATTCATGATCCAGACTCCGAGCTTGACCGGGTGCTCCTGGCCGGCGATCTCGACCGCCTCTACGTGTCCCCTGGGCACTGTCAGGTGCCCTTCCCGGGTCTTGTACTGCGCCAGGGCCACAACGCCCTTGTCGAAGGCGCTCACGGGCGCCGTGGACGGCTTCGCGGGCGCCTTCTGCTCCGGGGCGATCGGTGTGATGCCGAGTTGTTCCAGGCGTTCGCGCTGCCCGTCGTGAAGGGCCTGCCAGACCTCGGGCTTGTGCTGCCGGGCCAGCCACTTCCCGATGTCCATGCCGTGGACCGTGAATCCGGGCAGTACCTCGGTCTCACCGGCCTGTCCGTCTTCGTCGGCCACCAGCTCGCGCAGCGCGGCGTAGTGCCGCTGCCAGTCCGCCGGCCAGGACGGGTTCCAGTCCTTGTCCACGGCTTCCAGCGCGGTCTCCCACTCGGGGTGCCCGTCCAGCGCACCGGGCCGCCGCAAATTCGCGAGCCACATCCCCAACGGCCTGCCCAGCATCGCTGCGGACCTGGGAGCGCAGAGTGTCCAGTGCTGGTCGTAGTAGGCCTTGGCGGCTTCCAGGTTCTCCTGGAAGCGTTCATCTGCCAGGGACCAGACCATGCCGAGTTGTTCGAGTCGCCGCGCGCGCTGGCCGGTCATCTGTCCGGCTGTGTAGGCGCGTCGTTGTTCCGCGACCCATTGTCCAAGTGGTGTGGCGCCCTCGCGGTGTCCGTAGGGCACGCGGGCGTTCCCGACCCGTTCGACGTACGTCTTCAGCTGCGCCCAGCCGCGGGCCCAGTCCTGGCGTTCGGTGTCGATCACGTTGAAGGAGACCCAGTCGGCGACCATCACGGGATCCCTGGGGGCCGCGAAACGGAGCAGCAGCCGTGATTCTTCTTCGCCGTCTTCTGGCGCGACACCGATGTTCACGGACGGTTGGGCGACGTCCTTCTGAGGCTCCTGGGGGATGGCGAGCAATTCGACGGCCTCTTCATCGTGGGCCCGCAGCCCTTCCAGGACTTTCACCAGGGGCCGGTAGGACCCGGAGGTGAACATGTCCTCGGGCTGCTCTCCGGGCTGGAGGAAAACGGGCACGATCAGGGAGGCGAGTTTGCCTTGTCCGGGCTTCTGGCGGAGTGCCCGGCCGATGGCCTGGACGATGTCGTGCGGTGCCCCCTTGGGATCCAACAGGGCGACTGAATCCACGCTTCGAATATCGACACCCTCGCCCAAAACACGACAGTTCGAGAGCACGGCCCGCCGCGCAGTGGACCCGAACGAACCCAGGACTTCACGCCGGCGTTCGGGGACGTGCTCGCCGCACAGCCAGTCCGCCCAGATCCGCTTCGGGTACATCTCCGGCTGATCCCCATGCAACTTCGCCGCGACGCGCTCCAGTCCTTCCGCGTACGCCTGCGCCTCGATGGTCCGGTGGTGGAAGGTGATGCACGTCGACAGGTCGTGCTGCGCCATCGTGTGCAGCAACGCGGCCTGGAGGGCTCCGAGGCGCTGCCCGCGGACCTCTTCGGTGTGCCGCTCCTCGCCCATCAGCCGCTCCGGGGTGACGACGGGGTCCTGGAGCTCCAGGACGATGATCTGGTACCGCGCCAACAGGCCCCGGGAGACAGCAGAGGCGAGCGAGAGCTTGTACAGGACGGGCCCGAAGACCTTCTCGTCATCCATGCTCGCCGCCATCTCCCGCGGCAGCGGATCCCGCACCCCCTCGGCAACCTCGCGGTTCAGCCGCTCCTCCCAGATCCGCGGCGTCGCCGTCAGGTACAACCGCCGGTACGCCGGGATGACGGTCTGGTCATGGATGTCCGCCCACGCCTTACCCATCGACCCCGACGTCCGGTGCGCCTCATCCACCACCGCGAGGTCTACCGGGTCCAACTTCTGGCCGTAGACGCCCTCGAAAGCCTCCGCCAGGACACCCAGAGACGCGTAGGTGGCGTAGATGGTCACGGGCCCGGAGCCGTGCCACAGCGCCAACTGGATCGGGTTCGTCGTGGAGCGCACCTTCAACGACCACAGCTCCGGGTCATCCTGGAGCGAACACACCGCCACCGCCGGCCCCTTGTGCCCGGCCCCGTGCCACGCCCTCACCGTCTGCGCCAGCAGATCCAGCGTCGGCACCAACACAAGCACACGCCCCCTGGGCACAAGCCGCCTCGCCGACGCGGCAGCCATGATGGTCTTCCCCGTCCCACACGCGGCGTGCACCTGCCCGCGAAGACCATTCCAGGGAATACCACCCGGCGGAACATCGAAACCGCGCACAATGGCGGCAACGGCCTCGATCTGGTGATCACGCAGCTTCACGGCCATGCCCCGTATTCTCCTTTTCGCGAAATGCAGCGCGTAATAACAAATGGAATCAAGGTGCAAGGTGCGCGGCGGTAGGGGTGTAGCATCTGATCCCAGACTCTACACAGCCACGACTCGTGATGCATCATCCGCACACCAACTTCGCACCCGAGGGTGGCACAGTGACTCAATCTCACTCACGAACGGCCGGTTTCCCTGTATGCTGACAGGCCATTGGTGAACATGTCGGGACAGTCAGACGACGGGGGATGGGTTCAGGGTGGAGCGCAGCGGAACCCGTCACTACAACGAGGCCGGCACCCCCGTTCAAGCCGACGGCCCGTCACATCCGTTACAAGGGTGATGACTGGGAATCCCAAGCCCTACACAGTCCCGCACGCGATGCACCTGCCCCTTATTGCCAGCCCCATGAATCCCGCTTGCGGGATTCCGTCAATTCGCGCTTGCGTGAATTGACACGCACTCAGAATTCCGCTTGCGGAATTCGATTCCCCCGCTTGCGGGGGAATCTGGCGGAGCGTCAGCGGAGCCACGCCCGAAGCGAAGCGGAGGGCGTCACTATGCAGCGCGCCAGCGCTGCATATCCCGCTCCGCGGGAGAT
>NZ_JBWKDW010000051.1:0-12291 GCF_056435735.1 Streptomyces sp. NPDC043878 | reverse complement strand
GGGGAGGGGGGGGGGGGGGGGGGGGGGGGGGGGGGGGGGGGGGGGGGGGGGGGGGGGGGGGGGGGGGGGGGGGGGGGGGGGGGGGTTGTCCCCCCCCCCCCCCCCCCCCCCCCCGCGCCACCTACAAGAAGCTGACCCGGGGCTGATCTCTTGCGGCACATCTACCGCTGCCCACTGCGCTGGGCGGACATGGACGCGTACGGCCACGTCAACAACGTGGTCTTCCTCCGGTACCTGGAGGAAGCCCGTATCGACTTCCTGTTCCGCCCGGACAAGGATTTCCAGCAGGGGTCCGTGGTGGCGCGCCATGAGATCGACTACAAGCGGCAGCTGGTCCACCGGCACTCGCCCGTGGACATCGAGCTGTGGGTCACCGAGATCAGGGCGGCCTCCTTCACGCTGACCTATGAGGTCAAGGACCCGGACCAGGTCTACGTCCGGGCCTCGACGGTGATCGTGCCGTTCGACTTCGAGGCGCAGCGGCCGCGCCGGATCACCGCGGAGGAGCGGGAGTTCCTCGCGGAGTACCGGGACGACGACGAGGAGGAGGCCGTCGCCGCATGACGGTCCTCCACCTCGCCGACGAGGGGGAGGCGGCGGACCTCGCGGCCTTCCTCTCCCGGCTGATCCACTACGACCGTGCCGCCGCGGTGCGTCTCCAGGCGGCCGGGACCGCGCTCGCCGTTTTCGGCCGGCCGGCCTCCTTCGAGGTCCTCGCGATCCGCGCGGTGCGCCTCGCCAAGCCGTACGAGAACGGGCTCGACGTCAGCCTGGACGCCACCGTCTCCGCCGGTGAACTCCTGGAGGGCGTCGACGAGTCGGCGGCCACGGCCGCCGTTCCGGCCGCGGTCACCGGTCCGCCCTGGGCCGGGGTGCTGCCCCCACGGACCGGCTGGCGGCCCGAGCCGGGGCTGCCGGCACCGGAGCGCCTGCGCGCGCTGGTCGCCGCCGCGGTCAGCGAATTCCGCTCCCGTACCGAGGAGTTGGCGCCCGAACAGCGCACCCGGTCCGAACTCGACCGGGTGGGACGGGAGATCTGGTCCCGCACGGTGGGGGCCACCCCGCTGACGGTGCGGGCCGTGCACGCGGCCCAGTCGCTGGGCTTCCTGCGCCCCGCCACCGCACCCGGGGGTGCCCCCGCCTCCGGGGAGGCGCCGCCGAGCCTGTTCTCGTCGGGGTCGTGGCTGAGGCTGCGCACCCACTACGGATCGATCGCCCTGCGCCGGGCGGGCCTCGGGACGCTGGACGTCAGCGTCCGCTGACCGAGCGGCCCGACGACCGGCGGCGCGGCGGTGTCACTCCGGGGTGTTGACCATCGAGGCGGCCGCGTACGTCAGGTAGTTCCACAAGGTCGTCTCGTGCTCCTCGGACAGGCCGAGGTCGTCGACGGCGTCCCGCATGTGCCTCAGCCAGGCGTCGTGCGCCGCGCGGTCGACGGTGAAGGGCGCGTGGCGCATCCGCAGCCGGGGGTGGCCGCGGTTGTCGCTGTACGTCGTCGGGCCGCCCCAGTACTGGATGAGGAAGAGCGTGAGACGGTCCTCGGCCGGGCCGAGGTCCTCCTCGGGGTACATGGGCCGCAGGACCGGGTCCTCGGCGACTCCCTCGTAGAAGCGGTGGACGAGGCGGCGGAAGGTGTCCTCCCCGCCGACCTGTTCGTAGAAGGTCTGCTCCTGAAGCGTGCCGCGCCGGATCTCTTTCACCCGTCCATGGTCTCAGACGGCACGACCTGGGTCCCGGGGCCCAGGACCTGCCCCCGGGCCCTCGCCGCACCCTCCCCGGACCGGGCGGACAACCCGCGCGGACCGGCTGATTCCGGACCGGCGGTTCCGCCGGTCGCCTCGGGCCGCGTCCCGCAGCACAGTGGACATATGAGCGCACACGCCCTCGACGGCGACCTGTCCGCCCTCGCCGACTCGGCGCGGGCGTCCCTGGTGCGCGAGATCGAGGCGAGCGGGGCCTGGGACACCGAACCGGTCTGGCGGGAGGCGTTCGAGGCCGTTCCGCGCCATCTCTTCGTGCCGTACTACTACGTCGGCGTCCGGGGCGGCTACGAACGCCGGTGGGGCCAGAGCCCGGACCCCGGCACCCGCGAGCGCTGGCTGCGCGGCGCCTACGCCGACGCCCCGCTGGCGACCCGGCTGCGCGACGGCGAGCTGCTCTCCTCCAGCAGCCAGCCCTCGCTGATGGCGATGATGCTGGTCGAACTCGGGGTGTGCGACGGGGACCGGGTCCTGGAGATCGGCGCGGGCACCGGCTACAACGCGGCCCTGCTCGCCCACCGGCTCGGTGCCGACGAACTGGTCACCACCGTCGACCTGGAGCCGGAGATCGCCGAGTCGGCGCGACGTCATCTCGCCGAGGCCGGCCACCACCCGGTCGTCGTCACCGGCGACGGAGCCCGCGGAGTGCCCGAACGCGCCCCCTTCGACCGGATCGTCGCGACCTGCGCCCTGCCCTCGGTGCCGCTCGCCTGGCCCGCCCAGTGCCGTCCCGGCGCCCGCATCCTCACCCCGCTCGCCACCGGGCTGCTCACCCTGACGGTGCGCGACGCCTGGCACGCCGAGGGTCGCTTCCTGCACACGCCCGCCTACTTCGTGCCGCTGCGCGGAGCGGACCGCGCGGGGGAGGAGCCGCCGCCACCGGACGGGGTGCCGCGCCGGGCGGCGGAGCACGAGCTGTTCCACTTCCTGCTGACCCTGACCCGCGGCTGCCTGGAACCGCGGGAGGCGTACGCGCTGTGGGCGCGCGAGGACATGCCCCGGCGCGAGCGGTACGGCGTCACGGTCAGCGGCGGACACGAGTGGGCCTGGCTGGACGATCCGGAGGGGCCGTACACCTGGCCCCTCCGCTGAGCCGGCGGGTCAGCCCCGGCGGACCGTGATCGTCGTCCACGCCCCGACGTGCACCCGGTCGCCGTCCTGCAGCGGCACGGGCACGAAGGGCTGGATCGGCTCCTCCGAGCCGTTGACCGTCGTGCCGTTCGTGGAGTTCTGGTCGACGACCGCCCAGTTGCCGTCCGGCTGCTGCACCAGCACGGCGTGCTGGTGGGAGACGCCCGGGTCCTCCGGCGGCACCGACAGGTCGATGTCGGGGGTGTCCCCGGTGGAGTGGCGGCGCCGGCCGATGGTGATCTGGTTGCCGGTGAGCGTGCGCTGCTGCTCGGGCGAGTACGCGGGCAGGTTGAGGCCCGCCGCCTCGGGGCCGGAGCGGTGCATCATCGCCATGAAGTACTCGCGGTCCGGTCCGATGGTCGCCGTCCAGGTCGCCGGCTGCTGCGGGAAGGCGAGGTGGGGCGGGGCCTGGTTCGAGCCGGGCTGCGGATAGCCGTAGCCGCCGCCGGGCGCGGTGGGGGACGGCGGGGGCAGCACCCAGTCGTCGTCACCGCCGCCGAAGGACGGACCGCCCTGCTGGGGGCGGCCGGTCTCCTGCGGGTAGCCGGTCGGGGCGCCCTGGCCGGAGGGCTGGTACGCCTGCGGGACACCCTGCCCGCCGGGCCCGCCCTGCGTGGGTCCGGGCCGCGGCGGAGCCGGCCGCGACGGGTCGCCGCCGTACCCGGACTGCCCGCCCGGGCCACCCTGACCGCCGTAACCGGGCTGCCCGCCCTGGCCCCCTTGGCCCCCTTGACCTCCTGGGGCGCCATAGCCGCCGGGAGGACCGCCCTGACCGCCGGGGCCGCCGTAACCGCCCTGCGGGCCGGCGGGACGCGAGGGCTCGCCGCCGTACGGCGGGATCGGCTCGGCCGGCCGGTTCACCTGTGAGGGGCGCGAACTCTGGTAGTCGTAGGAGTCACCGCCGCCGTACGACGGGCCGGGCGGCTGCTGGAAGCGGGGGGCCTGGCCGGAGCCCGGCGCCGGCGGGCGCGGGGCGGCGGGGGTGTACGAAGTGGCCGTGTTCGTCAGGAAGTTCCACCGGCACTCCTCGCAGAACGGCGCACCGCCCTCGCGGGGCGTACGGCACTGCGGGCAGAGCTCCGGCTCGTGGTCGGGCACGGCGGACAGGTGCGGCCGGCCGCCGGGCTGAGTGCCCTGGCCCGGCGGCGGGAAGCCGTAGCCGCTCGGTGGCGGGGGCGGAGGGGGCGGGGGCACGGCACCGGCCATGCGGTGACCGCAGACCTCGCACCAGTCGTCGGAACCCGACTGGTGTCCGTTCGGGCAGGTCGGCATGTCGGCGCTTCCCCCTCTCCTTTTCCGGCCTTTCGACCGGTTTTCTCCAACCCCAGGAGGGCCGGGCTCGTAACTCGCTCTGTCACTTCTTTACACGAACAGTCTTTGTGGACCGGGTTTCGAGCGTCATCTCGTCGGCCTCCGCGACCTTCGCTTTCAGTCGCACAGTACCTGTCGCGGCGTCGACCACGTCCACCACCTTCGCAAGCAGTTTCGCAGTATCCGCGTTTCCGGAGTCGCCGGCGAGCTGAACGGCCCGGCCCAGTTTGGCCGTTGCTCCGTCGAAATCTCCCGCTTTACGAAGGTCGAGACCCTGCTGGATGACCTGGGCCAGTTCGGCCTGGCCCGTGTAGTGCGCGACCTGCGGATTGATGGACGTGGACGCGACCATGTCGTCGGTCCACACGGCCCGTACGAGACCCTGCGCGCCGAGGTTCTGGGCACTGCCTCCCGGCTGCGGGACGACGAGGGAGACCCGGGCTGCGAGCATCTCCCGGCCCAGGCCCGCGACCGGGACCTCGACGCAGACGTGGTAGTCACGGGACTCGTCCCCCCAGGAGCCGGTGGGGTAGTCGCCGGCGCGCGGGCCCGCCTCCGTGCGGCGGCCGGTGAGGTCCTCGACGGTGGGCGCGACCTGCTTGACGAACTTCACCGTGGTACCGACCGGCGTCCACAGCCGCAGCGACACGTCCGCGACCTCCTTGCCCATCGCCGTCTCCATCATCCGCGTGAAGTCGGCGGCGAGACCGGCCGGGTCGGCGACGATGTCGGCGGTGCCGAGCAGGGCGGAGGCGATCCCTGTGACTTCTTTCACTTCCCAGTCGGTGCCCACGCCCCGGGCGTCACAGGTGAAGCGTCCGGCGCAGGACTCCAGGGCGGCCTTGAGGTCCTCCGGCGACTCGTGCTCGTTGCGGCCGTCGGTGAGCAGGATGCCGTGCCGGATGGCGACGTCCGCCGAGGACAGCAGGCGGTCGGCGAGGCGCAGCCAGGTGCCGATGGCCGTGCCGCCGGTCGCGGTGAGCTTGCGCAGCGCGTGTTTCGCCTGCTCGCGGGTGGTGGCGTCGGCGACCGCGAGGCGCCCGTCGCCGGGGTAGACCTCCTTGGCGACGTGTGTGCCGCCGATCACCGCGAAGTGCACGCCGTCGCGCAGGGTGTCGATGGCCGCCGAGGTGGCGTCGCGGGCGTTGCGCATCTTCGTCGGCGGGTAGTCCATCGAACCCGAGCAGTCGACCATGATCGCGACGGCCGCGGAGGGGCCCCGCCCGGGTGTGTAGTGGTGCGGTGCCGCCGCGCTGCCGACCGTGCCGCCCCCGGTGGCGCTCACCGTGACGATGGCACTGACCTCACGGCCGCCCTCGGGCAGGAACTCGTTCTGGTACACGTCCACCGAGAACTGCGGCACGTGGGACTTCGAGAAATTGGCCATGCCTGTTCACATCCCCCTCGTACCCCGCCGAGGCGGGGCGATGACTGTGGACGGACCGGTCCCCACCGGTCCGTCCGGGCTTCCCCGTACGCGGCCCCCGGCCCGCCTCGTCGTCCCCCGCCGCCGTCCGGCGGGCTGCCCCGCGGCGGAAGCGCCGGCGGGGCCCGGTGGGGCGGACGGGAGTCCGAAGGCAGGGCCTACGCCGATCCTGCCCCCTGCGGCGGGGCCGGGAACGGCAGGAGCGCCACTGTTACGTTGTCGTGGCCCCCGCCGTCCAGGGCGTGACCGACCAGGACCTGCGCGGCGTGCAGCGGGCGTGCGGCGGCGTCGAGGGGGACGACCTCGGCCATCTCCCCGGCCGCTTCGGCGTAGTTCCACAGGCCGTCGGTGCACACCACCACCACACCGGGCCGGTCCGGCTTGAAGGACGCGGTGTGCGGCTCCAGTTCGTAGGCGTCCGCGCCGAGCCAGCCGGTGATCGCGTGGGCGCGTTCGTCGGCGTACGCCTCCGCCTCGTTCATCAGGCCGGCGGCGACCATCTGCGCGGCCCACGAGTCGTCCTCGGTGAGCCGGGCCGGAGGCGTGGCGCGGTCGGCCGGCACCCAGTAGGCGCGGCTGTCCCCGACCCAGCCGACGACCAGCAGTCCGGCGGTCACCACCGAGCCGACGAAGGTGCAGGCGGGGGCGTTCTGGTGCGGGGCGTGCTCGCGGGCCGTGGCCGGTTCCCCGGCGAGCGCGTTGACCGCGTGCGAGGCCGCGATGATCGCGTCGTGCAGGGCCTGCTGTGGATGCGTGCCCGCCGGCAGCGCCGCCAGCAGTGACTCGCTCGCCGCGCGGGACGCGGCGAGCGAGGCGTCGTCCGGGCGGGTCGCCGAGGACACGCCGTCGCAGACGACGGCCAGGACCACGGGGGAGCCGTCCGGCAGGACGCTGGTGCCGAGGGCGAAGGCGTCCTCGTTGCGGTGGTGGCGCAGGCCGCGGTCGCTGACCGCGGCGACCGGGCCGGCCTCCTGCTCCATGTGGTCGCGTTCGCGCGGCTGGGCGTGCCCGCAGTTCTCGCAGTACCCGTCGTCGTCGACGCGGCCCGCCCGGCAGGCCACGCACACCCGGGCGCCCGCGGCGGGCGCCGGCGATTCCGTGGCCGCGCGCGGGTCCGGTGCCTGCAACGGGTACTCCTCGGGCTCCGGCCCGCGGTCGAACCGTACGCCCGCGGCGGGGGACACCGGAGTGCCCGCGGCGGGGGAGACAGGTGCGCCCGGGGCGGGGGACGGCTGCGGCGGCACGGCCGACGGCAGGGCGCGGCCGCCCGAGTCGGTCCCCTGGAGGTCCGTCGGCAGATGCACCGGCGCGGGACGGCCGGAGCTGCCGGGCTCGGGGGCCACGGGCCAGGCCGGGTCGGCGCCCGGCGCGGGCGGTGTCCGGCCGTTCATGGCGATGGTCGGGTTGTCGTCCGGCCGTCCAGGGACGGCGGACAGGTCGTATCCGCACGCACCGCAGAAACGGTCACCCGACTCGAGTGGTTCCTCGCAGCTCGGGCAGGCGGACAGCTGGGGCATCTGCGACATCAACTACACCCACGTCCGGGGGCGGTAACGGTTGGCTCGTTCCACCAGGTCGATCCTCTCCTCGCCGCCGCGTGCGAGCCGGGCCAGCGTGCGGTACGAACGCTCCAGGCCGAAGCGCAGACCCCGCTCGTCCAGGTCGCTGCCGAGCAGCGTCCGCCCCCCGGCGGCACGGGGGTCCCCCCGTCCGGCCGGGGCCGGGAGGGGGTCAGGGGCGGAACCCTGGCCCCCGGAGAGTATCCAGTCCAGCGCGCAGCCGAGGACCTCGGCCGACAACTGTTCACGCCGGGCCGGGTCCAGACCGTACGCGTCCAGCGCCTCGACCTGCCCGGCGGCGGCGGTCAGGTCGTCCAGGAACGGTACGTCACCGGCGGAAGCCGTGCGTTGACGCAGCCGCGCGCGGACGGCCGCCACCCGCGCGGCCGTGTAGTGGATGGAGCTCTCCGGCACCGACTCCAGTGTCCGTACGGCGCCCCTGCGGTCGCCGGTCGCGAGCTGCACGCGGGCCAGGCCGAAGGCGGTGCTCACGTAGCTCGGGTCGGTCGACCACACCAGGCGGTAGTACTCGGCGGCGTTGTCGAGCTGGCCCAGCACCTCCGCGCACAGGCCGAGGGCGAGCTTGGGTGCCGGCTCGCCCGGGAAGGCGTCGTAGACGGCGTCGAAGGCGAGCGCGGCACCCTCGTGGTCGCCGGTCACCAGCGCGGCCACACCCCGGTACCAGACGACCCGCCAGTCGTCGGGCCGCTCCTCCTCCAGCTTCCGCAGGGCCGCGAGGGCCGGGTGCGCGTCGCCGTTCTCCAGCCAGGCGCGGATCTGGCGCAACCGGGTCTCGGCCGACTCGGCCGGCGCCGCGGCCAGGGCGCCGAGCAGTTCGGCCGGCGCGGTGGTCAGCAGGGCCGCCAGGAAACCGGCGTTGGGGTCGGCCGGGTCCACCAGGGGCACGGGCAGGGCGAGGGCCGCCGCGGCCGCGTCGACGGCCTTGACGATGCCCGCGGACGGCTGGGCGGCGGAACCCGGGACGGAGCCCGCGGCGGAACCCGGGACGTGGGCATGGGCGGGGGCCGGGAGAGCGGCCAGCGCCGGGAGACCGCCGGCGGCCGGGGCGGCGGCGAGAGCGCCCGGAGCCGGCGCGGCGGCCGGGACGGGAACGGCACCCGGAACGGCCGGGACCGGAGCGGCGGACGCGCCACGGCGTCTCGCCCGCACCACCCGGGCCCCGAGCCGCGACACCTCGCCGTCCAGCCGTGGGAACAACTCCGTGTCGGTGACCCGCACTTCGGGACCGAACAGGGTGGACAGCGCGGGCCGCGCCTTCCCCGTCTGCAGGGAGACGACCTCGCGCAGCACGCCCGTCAGCTGCTCCGACAGTTCCTGCGCGGAGGCGAACCGGCGGCCCGGGTCGGGGTCGGTGGCCCGCACCAGCAGCCGGTAGAACGACTCGTAGCGGCGGAAGACCTCGATGTGGTCGGGGTCGGGCAGGGAGTCCACGAAGACGTTCGTGTAGCCCTGGAAGTCGAAGGTCAGCACCGCGAGGGTACGGGCCACCGTGTACAGGTCGGACGCCACCGACGGGCCGACCTCCGCGACCTCCGGCGCCTGGTAGCCCACCGTGCCGTAGATGGCCGACTCGTCGTCGTCCATCCGGCGCACCGCGCCCATGTCGATCAGCTTCAGCTGGTCCTCGGTCTGGATCGCGTTGTCGACCTTGAAGTCGCAGTACAGCAGGTTGCGGCTGTGCAGGTGACCGAGCGCCTCCAGCGCCTCGATGCCGTACGCGCACGCCTGCTCCACCGGCAGCGGATCGCGCTTGCCCGCGGTCGTCCGGCGGGCGTTGGCGATCTCCTTCAGCGACTTGCCGCCGACGTACTCCATGACGATGTACCCGTCCAGCGAACCCGTGCGCTGGTCGAGGTGCTCCACGAAGTTGTAGATCCGCACGATGTTGGCGTGCTCGATCTCCGCGAGGAAGCGCCGCTCGGAGATCGCGGCGGCCATCGCGTCCTGGTCGCCCGTGTCCAGCAGGCCCTTGAGGACCACCCAGCGGTCCGACACCGCGCGGTCCACCGCCAGGTAGACCCAGCCGAGCCCGCCGTGCGCCAGACAGCCCGCGACCTCGTACTGGCCGTGGACGACGTCACCGCCCTTGAGCTTCGGGACGAACGAATACGGGTGACCGCACTTGGTGCAGAAACCCTCGGTGCGCCCGGCATGCTCACCGCGCGAACGCCCCACCGGCGCCCCGCAGTCGGAGCGCGAGCAGAACCGCTTGCGCTCGGGCACCTCGGGGTTCTCCAGCACCATCGCGCGCGGGTCGGGCCGCGGCACTCCGGGCACCTCGACCAGGCCGGCGCCCAGGCGCCCGCGGGAGGACGAGGCGGAGGCCGAGCCGGAGCTGCGCACCGACACCGAGCGGCCCGTGGAACGGCCCGACACCGCACGCGACAGCCGGCCCGACACCGAGCGCCGGGACTTCGACGACTGCGAGGACGTACGGGAACTGCCGCGTCCGGCGCGCGCACCGACACCGCCCGACGCGCGGGAGCCCGGGTCGGCGGCGCCGGCGGGCTGCGCGCCGGCCGGGGCGCCCACCGGGACGACCGGCGCCAGCCCGCAGGTGTCGCAGTACAGCTCGCCGCCGCCCATGTCCTCGTACGTCCCGCCGCAGTCGGGCCGCTGGCAGGCCTGCTGTGCCTGAGTCATGACGACGTGTCCCCCTTCTTTCTCACGCGCCCGGTCCCCTCCGGTCCTGTGGCCCGTCCTGCTCCGGCGGCCGCGGGGCGCCGAGCTGCTCGGCGGCCGCGTGCTGGTAGCGCAGGACGGCCTGTTCGGCCACCCGCAGGTCGCAGGGCGCGCTCCACAGCATGCGCCGTGCCGCGTCGTACCGCTCGACCAGCAGCGAGTCCTCCGCGAGCCCGTGCCGGGCGACCTTCGCCCGGTACGCGTCGAGCCGGCCGCGCAGCTCCGCGCGGACCGCCAGCGGCTGGGTGACCGCCGTCAACGACTCGCGGGCGCGCAGCAGCTCGTCCTCCGCCTTCTCCTCCAGGGACTCCAGGAGCGGGGACAGCCGGTGCCACTGGGCGTGCCGGCGGTACTCGGCGGCCGTCGCCAGCTGCTCCTGGAGCACGGTCGGCGGACCGCTGACCACGGGCACCTCGGTGGCGGCGATCTTGGCGAGGACCTCACCGCGCGCGGTGCGCGCCTCGGCGAGGGTGCGGTCGGCACGGCTGAGCACGTCCCGCAGCCGGACGAGCCGCTGTTCCGCGTCCTGCCGGACGGTCAGCACCGCGTCGATCTCCCGGCGCACGTCCTCCAGGGCGCGCGCCTCACGGTCGTACACCGTGGTGTCCGGCCGGCCGCCGCCCGGTGCGGTGCTTCTGCCCTCGGCGCGCACCCAGAACGCGAGCGGGTCGGACACCACCTGCTCGCGCAGGGACGTCAGAGCGCGCGTGATGCGCTCCAGGTCGTCGCCCGCGGGGTGTTCACCGGGGCGCACCCCCACGGAGTGCGCGAGCCGGCGGGTGCGCTGGAGCTCCGCGGCCAGTAAATCTATCCGCGCGGGCAGTGCCGACCAGACCGCGTCCGCGGCGACCACCATGTCGAGCGAGGCCGCGTACAGCTCGTTCATCCGGTCGACGAGCGTCACCAGTGTGAACCGCTCGCTGAGCCGGCCCGGACCACCCGGGGAGCCGGGCGTGCTGGCGGCGGCCGTGGTCGACCCGGCGACCGTGACGGACTCGCCGCGCAGCAGCTCGGTCAGCTCCACCAGGTCCTCGCGGCTGGACCAGCGGCGGCGGGAGCGGATGCCACGGGCGGAGCGCAGCGCGTCCGTGTACGCGTCGAAGTACGCCCACAGCAGCGTGATCGACGCGTCGGCGGCGGCCCAGCGCTCCTTGGTGGTGCCGGTGAGGTCGGCGCCCTCCAGGAGTCTGCGGCCCGCGTGGTCCTGGAGGGCGAGGAGCGAGGTCTCGATCGCCTCGTGCTCCGCGCCGAGCCGCGCCAGCGCACGGTCCACCTCGTCCCGGTCCATCACCGGCCCGGCGGGGTCCGTGACGCCCATCGATCACCTCTCGCTGCTGTGGGTTGTGTTGCTGGTGCCTGGGTGGTGCGGTGCGTCAGCCGGTCCGCAGGTACACCGGCGGGGGCGGCTCCGACTTCGCCGAGTCCTCGTCCAGTGTGGCCGACAGCCACCGGTCGTACGAGGCCTGCCAGCCGTCGGTGGTGTCCTTGCGGTAGTCCACCAGGATCTGGTTGACCCGGCGCACCATGTCGTCCGCGTCCTTGTTCATCGCCACGCCGTAGTACTCGTCGGTGAAGGCGCCGCCCTTGAGCTCGACCGTCGGGTCCTGGGCGGCCTGGCTCGCGGCGAGCGCGCCGTCGGTGACCACGGCGTCGACCTCGCCGAGCTGCAGCCGGACCAGGCAGTCGAGCTGGTTGGGAACGGGCGGGACGACGACGGCGGAGGAGACGAGCCGGTGCCCCTTGTCGGCGAGCAGCAGGGAGTTGGCGATGGAGCCCGCCGCCGTGCAGATCCTCTTGTGCGCGAGCGAGCCGTCATAGCCCGTGATGCCGGAGGACTTGGGGGCCAGCACCTGCTGGCCCGTCTTGAAGTAGGGGGCGGAGAAGGCGACGTCGTCCAGTCGGTCGCAGGTGATGCTCATGGTGCGCACGACCATGTCGACGCTGCCGTTCTGCAGGGCCGGGATGCGCTGGTTGGTGGGGATCGCCTTGAACTGGACGTCGTCCGGGCTGCCGAGTATGTCCTGGGCGATGCGGTGCACCAGGTCGATGTCGAAGCCCTCCAGCTGCCCGGACGTGCCCGCGTTCGGGTTGCGGTAGCCCCAGCGGTAGCTGTTCTGGTCGACGCCGACGACCAGTTTGCGCTTCTCGCCCGGGCGGGCCTTGATCTTCGCGATGGTGTCCCCGTCCGCGCCGGACGGGGACAGCGTCTGCTTCTCCGGGGCCTTCCTGATCTCCGGGTCGTCACAGGCGCTGCCGGGCCGGGGGGGGGGGGGGGGGGGGGGGGGGGGGGGGAGTGGGGGGGGGGTGGGGGGGGGGGGGGGGGAGGGGGGGGGGAGGGGGGGGGGTGGGAGGTCTTGGGAAACTGAGTGGCCGAATTCTCACAAGACAGACCGAACAACGG
>NZ_JBWKDW010000050.1:0-19887 GCF_056435735.1 Streptomyces sp. NPDC043878 | reverse complement strand
CTCGGGGGCCTGTTCGGGTGTCGGGCGGGCGTGGAAGGCGCGGGGGAGGGACGGGTGGTCGGCCGGCGGGGAGGGGGGGCCGCGGGGGGGGCGGCCGCCCCCCCCCCCCCCCCCCCCCACACCCGGCGGCCCCTACGGCGGCTCAGCCGGGGAACATCCCGCCGGTGACGTTGACGAACGTGCCGGTGATGCCGCCGGCGTGGTCGGAGGCGAGGAAGGTGGCGGTGGCCGCGATCTCGGCGAGCGTCGGGTTGCGGCGGGTCATCCGCATGCCGGCGAGGTTGGCGAGCAGCCCCTGGAGGGCGGCGTCGTCGAGGGACAGGCCGGCGTTGACGGCGCTCAGCTTCTCCCGGGTGAGCGTCTCGGGCACGCCGGCCGCCCACAGTCCCACCGCCCGCACTCCGCGCGGGCCGAGTTCGATGGCCAGGTTGCGCACGAGGGTGTCGGTGGCGGCGTCCGCGGCGCCGGTGCCGCCCATCATCGGACTGCCGTGCGCGGAACCGCTGTTGAGGGTGAGGATCACCCCGGAGCCGCGCTCGGCCATCCGGCGGGCGGCGGCCCGGGCGGTGATGAAGTTGGCGCGGGTGCCGTTGACGACCGGCCGCAGGAAGTCGTCGACGGCCAGGTCGGTGAGCGGCACGCCCTGCACGTCGCCGCGGGTGACCAGGTTGAAGGAGATGTCGACGGCGTCCACCGACGCGAGGTGCGCCTCGACGGCCTTCTCGTCGAGTGCGTCGACCTCGGCCACGTGGGCGACGCCGCCCGCCGTCTCGATGTCCTCGGCCACCGCCTCCAGCGTCCCCGCGGTACGTCCCGCGAGGTGCACCCGGGCGCCCTCGCGGGCGAAGGCACGGGCGACGGCCCCGCCGATGGAGCCGCCGGCGCCGTAGACGATCGCGGTCCTGTCGGTGAGCAGCATGGTGATCTCCCTGCGAGCGTGTGTCGTTCGAGTCGGTCATGAAGACGTACGACACGCCCGTCACTCATCGGTCACAGCCGCAGGGGCAGTCCGAACGCCGGGAAGAGGTGCGGCTCGAAGGAGGTGATCTCCGCGATCCGGTCGCCCTCGAAGCGGAGCACGTCCAGGACCTGGGCGCGGTACACGGTCGTACCCGGGCGCCGTACGTAACCGCCCGCCGCGAGCTGTCCGTTGGCGCGGGCGGGCAGGTGGCGCCAGTGGCCGAGGAACATCGGGGACGCCGGGTCGAGAGACATCCTCAGGAAGTCGGTGAGCGCGTCGCGGCCCACGAACCAGAAGGGGTTCGGCGGCATGGTCAGGGTGACGTCCTCGGTGAGCAGGGCGGCCACCTCCGTGAGGTCCAGGCGTTCGGCGGCGGCCATGTACCGCCTGAGGACGGCCCGTTCCCGTTCGGTGGGCTCGGCGGCCGTCCAGTCGGCGCGGTCGCGGGGCAGGTGGTCGCGCAGGGTGGGCCGGGCGCGCTGGAGGGCGCTGTTGACGGAGGCGACGGTCAGGTTCAGGGCCTCGGCGCTGTCCGCGGCGCTCAGCCCGAGGGCGTCCCGCAGGACCAGCACGGCCCGCTGGCGGGGCGGCAGATGCTGGATCGCGGCCAGGAAGACCAGCTCCAGCGTCTCCCGGGAGACGGCGGTGGCCTCCGGCTGGCCCTCTGCCGAGGGCAGTTCGTCGTCGGGGTAGGGCTGGAGCCAGGTGACCCGGGCGGGCGGCGCTCCCTCGCCGTGGTTCATGCCGGGCAGGGGCTCGTACCGCCGGGGCCGGCGGGCGGTGCGGCGCTGGAAGTCGAGACAGGCGTTGGTGGCGATGCGGTACAGCCAGGTCCGCACACCGGCCCGCCCCTGGAAGGTGTCCCGGGACCGCCAGGCCCGAAGGAACGTCTCCTGCACCAGGTCCTCGGAGTCGTCGTAGGAGCCGGTCATCCGGTAGCAGTGCACCCGGATCTCGCGGCGGTGGGACTCGACGAGCGCGGCGAAGTCGCTCTCACCGGGGACGGCGGCCCGCGTAGGGGGGACGGGCAGGGATTCCGGGGCGGAGGCGGTGGCGGTCGCGGTCGCGGTCGCGGTCGGAGACTCCGGGGCGGCGACGGGCTCCGTTACGGCGACGGATTGCGTCACGGCGGTGGATTCCGGCGCGGCGACGGGTTCCGGCGCGGCGACGGGTTCCGGCGCGGCGACGGGTTCCGGCGCGGCGACGAGTTCCGGCACGCCGGTGGATTGCGTCACGCCGGTGGATTGCGTCACGGCGGTGGGTGTGACGCTGTCGTCGGCGTTCCCGGCGGCGGGCCGGTCCCTGGTGGTGTCGCGGGCCAGGCGGGCGATGCGGCGCAGCCGGGTCACCGAGGACGACAGGTCCGTCACCCCGGAGTAGAAGACCGAGGGCGGCTGCGGCACCAGTTCCCGCACCTGCCGCCCGATGTCGTCGATCAGCCCCGCGACACTCACCCCGGCGGGGGCCTGCCGCTCCCGGTACGCCCGCTGCCGGCAGGCGGCCGAGCAGTAGACGGAGCTTCGCCCCGTCCGGCCCGCGCGCGCCGCGAGCGGCTTGCCACAGCTGCGACAGACGTCTTCGGCCACGGGTACCTCCGGGAGTTGCGTCACGCGGGGACGGGGTGACGCTACAAGGCGGGCGCCCGCCGCACATCCCACCGGGCGCCGGACATCCCGCCCGCCTCCCCGGGAACGCGTCGAGGGCGCCGACCACGTCCCCGCACGGCCGTCGGCGCGTACGCGGGGCAGGGTCGGCGCCCTCGACGGAGCGCGCGGCCGGACCGGAGCCCGGCCCCTTCCGGGGTCTTCGCCCGGGTCAGGCCTTCGCCTTGGCCCTCTCCTTGGGCTGACGGTCCGTGGACTTGTCCAGGACCATCACCAGGCCCGCGATGATCCCGAACAGGGCGAGCGGGGCCAGCACGTAGAGGCCCAGCGTCTCGATGACGCTGAGGCCCTTGCCGGGGTCGTCGCCGTCGTCGCGGGTCAGCGCGAGCGCGGGGGACGTCATGAGCAGCATCATCAGCGTCGTACCGGCAGCCAGGGCGCCGGCGCGCAGGGCGTTCTTCTTGTCCACAGGGCCAACGTAGCGAACGGCCGCGCGGGGCGCGCGTCCGGGGGGTGGCGTACGGGGACGGCGGGACGGCCCCGCGGCCCCGGTCACGGGCCCGTCCGCGGCGCCGGCTCCCGCAGGACGTCCATCAGCGCGCGCAGCCTGGGTGAGGCCGCCAGCTCCTCCAGGGTCACCGGCCGGCCCTCCGCGTCGGCGATCGGCAGGCGCCAGTTCGGGTACTGGTCCCACGTCCCCGGCAGGTTCTGCGGACGCCGGTCGCCGACCGTGTCCGGCAGCCAGACGCCGACCATGCGGGCGGGGGTGCTCAGCAGGAAGCGGTGGACCGCCTGCACCTGTGCCTCCTCCGAGGAGGCGTCCGCGTCGCCGGTGCCCCGCAGCAGCCCCAGCCGGGTCAGCACGTCCAGCCACTCGTTGGTGTCGGCCGCCGCCTCCGCCCGCTCCTCTGCCAGCGGGCGGGTCAACAGGCCCAGACGGTCGCGGAGTTCGACGTGCTCGCCGGTGAGACGGGCCGCGGTGGACGGCAGGTCGTGGGTGGTGGCGGTGGCCAGGCAGTCGGAGCGCCAGCGGTCGGGCGCCAGCGGACGGCCGTCGCCCTCCCAGTCGCGTTCGAACCACAGCACCGAGGTGCCGAGCACCCCGCGCTCGCGCAGCGTCTCGCGCACCCCGGGCTCCACCGTGCCCAGGTCCTCGCCGATCACCAGTGCCCCGGCGCGCGAGGCCTCCAGCACCAGGACGGCGAGCATGGCCTCGGCGTCGTAGCGGACGTAGGTGCCCTCGGTGGGCGGCAGACCCTGGGGAACCCACCAGAGGCGGAACAGGCCCATGACGTGGTCGATGCGCAGGGCGCCCGCGAAGCGGAAGAGGGCGCGCAGCAGCCGCCGGAACGGCGCGTAGCCCGAGGCGGCCAGCCGGTCCGGGCGCCAGGGCGGCAGGCCCCAGTCCTGGCCCCGCGCGTTGAAGGCGTCCGGTGGGGCGCCCACCGACATCCCGGCGGCGAAGTACTCCTGCTGTGCCCAGGCGTCGGCGCCCTGCGGATGCACGCCGACCGCGAGGTCGTGCACGATCCCGACCGGCATCCCGGCCTCGCGCGCGGCACGCTGGGTGGCGGTGAGCTGCGCGTCGGTGAGCCAGGCCAGCCGCGACCAGAAGTCGACCCGGTCCAGCAGTTCCGTCCGGGCACGCAGCGTCTCGGCCGAGCGGGGGTCGCGCAGCCCGGCGGGCCATCGGTGCCAGTCCGGGCCGTGCACCTCGGCGAGCGCGCACCAGGTGGCGTGGTCCTCCAGGGCCTGGCCCTCGCGGGCGAGGAAGTCGGCGTAGGCGGCGCTGCGGCCGGGCCCGAGGGGCACCTCGCGGATCAGCTCCAGCGCCTCCCGCTTGAGCTGCCACACGGCGTCCCGGTCGATCAGCGCGCCCTTGTCCAGCACCGACTCCCGCAGCCGGCCGGCCCGCTCCAGCAGGGCGCGCACCCGGTCGGCCGCACCGCCGGCGCCGTCCGGGCCGGCGGCTTCGGCCGCGACGTGCGCGAACTCGGGGATGTCCTCGATCCGCAGGTGCACCGGGTCGGGGAAGCGGCGTGAGGAGGGGCGGTAGGGGGACGGATCGGTGGGGGTGCCGAGCACGGCCGCGTGCAGGGGGTTGACCTGCACGAATCCAGCTCCGAGGGCACGGCCGGCCCAGCTGGCCAACTCGCCGAGGTCCCCGAGGTCGCCCATGCCCCAGGAGCGGCGCGAGAGGAGGGAGTAGAGCTGGACGAGCACGCCGTAGGAGCGTCCGGCGGGCGCGGGCAGCCGGGCCGGGGCGACGACGAGGTGGGCCTCGGCGGTGCGGCCGTCGGGTGCGAGCGCGGTCAGCCGGTGGACGCCGGGCGGGAGGTCCTCGACCTCGGCGCGGGTCTCGCCCTGCTCGGTCTCGACGCGCAGCCGGGTGCCCTCGGGCAGCGCGTCGAGCGCGCCGGGGGCGGCACCGGTCCAGCACACCACCGTCGGCGGGAGCAGCCGGGCCTCCAGTTCGGCCTCGCGGGCGGCGAGGGCGGCCCGGGTGGCCTCGGGGGTGCCGGTGTCGACGCCGAGGGCGGCGAGGGCATGGGCGACCGCGGTGGCCGAGGCGGCGACGGCGCGGCCCGGGGAGGGACTGTAGGAGGTGGCGACGCCGTGCAGCCCGGCGAGCCGGGACAGGTCCTCGCTGGGGGGTACGGCCGGCCCGGGTGCGGTCATCTACAGCTCCGGGTGGTCGAGATCCGGGTGGGCGGCGGGCTCGCTGGTCAGCGCGGAGGCCTCGGACAGCGGCGGCTCGCTGGTGAGCGGCTCGGCGTCGGGCAGCGGAGGCTCGCTGGTGAGCGGGGCCTCGGCGCGCTCGCCCTCCGCGCCGAGGCCGCACACGGGCGCCCCGGGTTCGGCGGGCGTCTCCGGTTTGGAGAGGGCCGAGAGCAGAAGGTGTGCCGATGCGGCCACGGGGGCCTCCTTGTCGGGTACGACGGCGGTCACCGCAGCTCTACCCAGCGGACGCGGCAGCAGACGTGCGGATCACAACAACGTGCGTCTGGTCACATTCTGCACCTTTGCCCCATCCTTCCCGGGCCGCCCCCAACCCTCCCCGGGCTTCCCCCGACCTTCCCGGGCCACCCCTGGCCTCCCGGGCCGCCCCCAACCCTCCCGGGCCACCCCCGACCTTCCCGGGCTTCCCCGGCCTACCCGCTCCCTCCGGCCGGCCGGGCGACTGCCACGCTCCAACTATTCACTCAGTACATGTATCCAGTGCATAATGATCGCCATGAGCACCCGCCACATCCTGCTGGGGCTGCTCGCCTCGGGGCCGAGCCATGGCTACGACCTCAAGCGACGCCACGACGAACGCTTCCCGCAGGCCCGCCCGCTGGCCTACGGGCAGGTCTACACGACCCTCCAGCGGCTGGTCCGCGACGGCCTCGCCGAGATCGACGGCACCGACGCCGACGGCGGACCCGAGCGGACGAGGTACCGCTCCACGGACGAGGGGAGCCGCGAACTGGCCCACTGGGCCGGGGAGATCGCCCCGCCCGCGCCCTTCGTCACCAACGAGATCTTCGCCAAGGTCGTCGTCTCGATCCTCACCGGAGGCGACCCGGACGCCTATCTCAGAGCCCAACGCACCGCCCACATGGAGCGGATGCGCCAGCTCACGGCCCTCAAGACCACCACCGGCACGGACCTCTCGACCGTCCTCTCGGCGGACTACGCCCTCAACCACCTCGACGCCGACCTCCGTTGGATGACCACGACGGCGGCCCGGCTCACCACCCTGACCGCGGAGGTCGACACAGCATGAGCAACGGGGAGAACGCGGCACCGCTGCTGGCCGCCCACGGTCTCGTCAAGACGCACGGCAGGACCGAGGCCCTGCGCGGCGCCTCGGTCGAGCTGCACGCGGGCGAGATCCTCACCGTCACCGGGCCGAGCGGCAGCGGGAAGTCCACACTGCTGCACTGTCTGGCGGGCATCGTCCGCCCCGACGCGGGCTCGGTGACGTACGGCGCTCTGCGGCTGGACCGGCAGCCCGAGGACCGGCTGAGCGAGCTGCGCCGCACCGACTTCGGCGTGGTCTTCCAGTTCGGCCAGCTGATTCCGGAACTGACCGTCCTGGACAACGTGGCACTGCCACTGATGCTCGCGGGCACCTCGCGGGCCGAGGCCCACGTCCGGGCCGGTGAGTGGCTGGAACGGTTCGGGGTGCGCGGACAGGCCGGGGTGCGGCCCGGGGAGCTGAGCGGCGGCCAGGCACAGCGGGCCTCGCTGGCCCGGGCCCTGGTCACCCGCCCGAAAGTGGTCTTCGCCGACGAGCCGACCGGGGCGCTGGACTCCCTGGCGAGCGAACAGGTGATGACGGCGCTGGTGCACACGGCCCGCGAGACCGGCGCCGCCGTGCTGCTGATCACGCACGACGCCCAGGTGGCCGCGTACGCGGACCGCGAGGTGCGTCTCACCGACGGCACCGTGACCCCGCTGGAGGTGACCGCGTGACGAGCGTCCGCTCCGATCTGCGCCTGGCCTGGCAGCTCACCCGCGGCTCCGACCGCGGCGAGTGGTGGCGCGTCTCGCTCACCGCGGCGGGCGCGGCGCTCGCGACCGTGTTCGCACTGGCCGCCGTGATCCTGGCCTCCCTCCGCGGCTTCCACTCCCTGCCCTTCGGCGGCGGGCTGCTGAACGGGCCCGGCCAGCGCTCGGGGGCGATCGTCGTCCTGCTGCTCCTGCTGGTCCCGGTGCTCGGCTTCCTGGGCCAGTGCGCGCGGATCGGCGCGGCCCACCGCGACCGCCGGCTGGCCGCGCTGCGGCTCGCCGGGGCGACACCCGCACAGGTGCGGCGGATCGCCGCGCTGGAGACCGGTCCGGCCTGCCTGCTCGGCTCGGCGCTCGCCACCGTCGTCGCGGTGGTCTGCGTGCTCGGCCTGTGGGACCACCCGCCCGGCCTCACCTGGGCCGGGATCGCGGCCGTCGCCCTCGGCGTACCCGTGCTGGGCGCCACGGTGGGCGTGCCGGCGCTGCGCCGGGTCGTGGCCTCGCCGCTGGGCGCGGTACGACGGGTGCGGCCGGACTCCGGGCGCGGGCCGGGGCTGCTGTTCGCGGGGGCGGTCCTGCTCGTGGCGGTGGTCGCGTCGGCCGCGGTGACCAGCACGTCCGCCGGTACGGCGAGTACGCGGGGGTACGTACGGGCGCCGCTGATGGCGGCCGGGCTGCTGTCGGCGGCCGGTGCGGGCGCGGTCCTGCTCGCCGGGGCCACGGCCGGGCTCATCGGCCGGCTGCTGTCCCGGCGGGCGCGGACCGCTGCGACGCTGATCGCGGCGGAACGACTGCGCGACGACCCGTGGGCGGCGGCCCGCACCCACGCCGCCGTCCTGATGGTGACGGTGAGCGGAACGGGCTTCGTGGGCGTCCGGCGGACACTCCTCGCCCAGCTCCACGGCATGGACCGCGCGGGGCGCCCCGTGGGGAACATGTCCTTCTACACCACGGGGCTGAACCTGACGGGCGCCGCGATCCTCCTCGCTCTGGCGATCACCCTCTCCGGTCTCGCCACCGGCACCGCCGAGTCACTGGCCGGGCGCCGCCGGGGCCTGGCCGCGCAGAGCGCCGCCGGTGTGCCGCACGGGGTGCTGGTCCGGGCACTGCTCCTGGAGACGGCGCTGCCGCTCGCGCCGGCGGTCCTGGTGGCGGGCGCCGGCGGCATGACGATCGGCGTCTGGTACGCGTCGATCTCCACCGAGTACACCGACCCGGCCGTGCCGTACGCGGCACTGCTGGTCCCGCTCGCGGTGTACGCGGCCTGCCCGGCGACCACGGCGACGTCCCTGCCCCTGCTGCGCCGAGCGGTACGTCCGGGGGAACTGCGGCAGGCGTAGAGCGGGGACAGGGGCGGAGGCGGGTTCCAGGTCCGCGACCCACCACCGACCGCACTGACCCGGGGCACGGGGGACCTCCGGGGCAGGGCACCCATCGGGGCGGGCACGGGGCGGGCGGGCGCCTGTGCGCGACAACGCCGGTGCGGGGCGGGCGCCGGAGGGGCGGGCACGTATGCGAGGCGTCCACCGGCGCGAGGCGGCACCCGTCCAAGGCGTCCACCGACGCGAGGCAGGCACCGGCGCGCGTGCAAGGCACGTCCACCAACGCGAGGCGGGGCGGTGCGGTGCGGTGCGGTGCGGTGCGGTGCGGGGCGGCAAGGCGCCGTACCCAGTGCGCACCGCGCCACGGCGGCCGGACAACGCGTCACCGCGCCGGCCGCGCACCGCCCCACCGCACGCCCCCGCGCCGCACCGCACACCGGCGCCCCACCGCACGCCCCCGCGCCCCACCGCACACCGATGCCCTACCGCGGACCGATGCCCCACCGCGCGCCGCCCCACCGCACCTCACCACCCCCACCCCGCGGAGCCACGCGTGCGAAAGCCCGGTATCTCAGGCGGAGATGCCGTCGATCCGGGCCAGGGCGTCGTCCGCGCCGAACGGCTGCAGGTACGGCATCCAGCGGGGGTCCCGGTGGCCCGTGCCGATGATGCGCCAGGCCAGGCCGTTGGGCGGGGCGGGTTTGTGGCGCAGCCGCCAGCCGATCTCGACGAGATGGCGGTCGGCCTTCACGTGGTTGCAGCGGCGGCAGGACGCCACCACGTTGTCCCAGACGTGCTTGCCCCCGCGGCTGCGCGGGATGACGTGGTCGACGCTGGTTGCGACGCCACCGCAGTACATGCACCGGCCCCCGTCACGCGCGAAGAGCGCCCGGCGGGTCAGAGGAACGGGCCCCCGATAGGGAACCCGGACGAATCGCTTGAGCCGGACCACGCTGGGTGCGGGGACTGTGACGGTGGCGCTGTGCATGAAGGCGCCGGAGTCCTCGAGGGAGACCGCCTTGTTCTCCAGGACGAGGACGAGCGCGCGACGGAGCGGTACGACGCCGAGGGGCTCGTACGACGCGTTGAGGACCAGGACATGCGGCACGGATGGCCTCCTTGTACGCCGGCGGCGCGTGGCTCGCGCCGGGACGATCCGTAGTCAGTCTCCCCTCTTGCCTGGTGGGCGCGCCACCATGTCCCGGTAACGGGCCGGGAGTGTTTTCGACCACATGGTTCTACATGCCCAGGTGAGCGCGGTCTCTCCCCCGGACATCGCACCGATCCACCCACGATGCACCGTTAGTGTGGTGGGTCTGCCGCCCGGTGACCTTTTCGTGACCTAGACCATTCGCCGGGTGCGGAAGCGCAGCACCTGGAGGTACCTGCCGTGTCCTTGTCCGCCGTCCTGCTCGCCGCCGGCTCGTCGCCGACGCCGACCCCGTCCGAGTCGACGACCCCGGCCGTCCCCTCGCTCCAGGACGCCCAGGAGAGTGCGACCAACGCCGCCAGCTGGGTCGAGCAGAACTGGTCCACGTGGCTCGCCATCGGGCTCAGGGTCCTGCTGATCCTGGTGATCGCGGGCGTGCTGAGAGTGATGGTGCGGCGCGCGATCACCAAGCTCATCGACCGCATGACCCGGACCGTGCAGGCCGTCGACGGCACGGCGCTGGGCGGCCTGCTGGTCAACGCGGAGCGCCGGCGCCAGCGCTCGCAGGCCATAGGGTCGGTCCTGCGCTCGATGGCGAGTTTCCTGATCCTCGGCACGGCCGCGCTGATGATCCTCGGCACGTTCCAGATCAACCTCGCCCCGCTGCTGGCCTCGGCCGGTGTGGCGGGTGTCGCGATCGGTTTCGGCGCCCGCAACCTGGTGACGGACTTCCTCTCCGGCGTCTTCATGATCCTTGAGGACCAGTACGGCGTGGGCGACTCGATCGACGCGGGCGTCGCCTCCGGCGAGGTCATCGAGGTCGGCCTGCGGGTGACCAAGCTGCGCGGCGAGAACGGCGAGATCTGGTACGTCCGCAACGGTGAGGTCAAGCGGATCGGCAACCTCTCCCAGGGCTGGGCGACGGCGGGCGTCGACGTGACCGTGAAGGCGTCCGAGAACCTGGACCGGGTCAAGGCCACGCTCGACGAGATCGCCGAGAAGATGAGCAAGGAGGAGCCCTGGAACGAGCTCCTGTGGGGGCCGATCGAGGTCCTGGGCCTGGACAGCGTGCTGCTGGACTCGATGGTCGTCCACGTCACCGCCAAGACGATGCCGGGCAAGTCCGTGACCGTCGCCCGCGAACTGCGCTGGCGCGTCAAGCGGGCCTTCGACGCGGCCGACATCCGCATCGTCGGCGGCGCGACAGCCCAGCCCGAGGAGGGGGAGGCCGCCGCGGACACGGCAGCCGCGGCCGTGGCGGCCCCGTCGGTGTACTCCAACGCCGACTCCCCGCAGTCGGCGGCGGCCTCCCCGATCGTGGCGCCGCGCCCGGCGGCGAAGTAGGACGCGACCGGGGCCGGTGACCGGCCTCCGCGAGTAACGTGCGGCCCCCGCAGGTAACGACTCTGTTGCCTCGGGGGCTGTCCCTATTGACTGGTTATTCCCCCTGGGCTTACGTTCCTGCCACCCGATAGGAAACTTTCCTAACAGTGATCTTCGAACGGTCCCTCCGTGATCACCCGTGGACGAACCCACCAGGTCGCTGAGAAGCTGTACGGCCGAGAGGCAGGTGTCGACCCCATGGCAGGAACCGCCGGTACGCCGGGCACCCCGCGCGTCCTGCGCGCCATGAACGACCGGGCCGCACTGGACCTCCTGCTGGCGCACGGGCCGCTGTCCCGCACCCGGATCGGCAAGCTCACCGGCCTCTCCAAGCCGACCGCCTCGCAGCTGCTGGCCCGTCTGGAGTCGGCGGGGCTGGTCCTGGCCACCGGCACCACGGAGGGCCGGCCGGGCCCCAACGCCCAGCTCTACGAGGTCAACCCGGCGGCCGCGTACGCCGCCGGACTGGACGTCACCCCCGAACGCATCCTCGCCGCCGTGGCCGACATCACCGGCCGCACGGTCGGCCGGTACGAACTGCCCACCCCCGGCAGGCGCACCGGCACCCCCGTCGTCCAGCAGGTCACCGACGCCCTCGACGGCGCGGTGAAGGCGGCCGGGCTGGCCCGGGACGACGTGCACCGGCTCGTCATCGGCACCCCCGGCGCCTTCGACCCCAACACCGGCCGCCTGCGCTACGCCTCCCACCTCCCCGGCTGGCACACCCCGGCGCTGCTCGACGACCTCGCCGCCACCCTGCCGATGCCGGTGGAGTACGAGAACGACGTCAACCTCGTCGCCGTCGCGGAGCAGCGGCTCGGCGCCGCCCGCGGGCACGGCGACTTCGTCCTGCTGTGGAACGAGGGGGGCCTCGGCGCCGCCCTGGTCCTCGGCGGACGGCTGCACCGGGGCTGGACCGGCGGCGCCGGCGAGGTCGGCTTCCTGCCGGTGCCGGGTACCCCGCTGGTCCGGCAGGTCACCAAGGCCAACAGCGGTGGCTACCAGGAACTGGCCGGTTCCCAGGCGATCCCCAAGCTGGCCCGCCGGATGGGGGTCCAGGAGATCCCGTCGGGCCCCTACGCCGAGGTCGCGGCCGCGCTCGTGGCCCGCGCGGCGGAGGCCGACGACGGTCCCGACCGCCGGCTGCTCGAGACGTACGCGACCCATCTCGCGACCGGTCTCGCCTCCCTCGTGTCCGTCCTCGACCCCGAACTCGTCGTCCTCAGCGGCACCTCACTGACCGCGGGCGGCGAGACGCTGCGCGCGCTGGTGCAGGCCGAACTGGAGGAGCTGGCCGCCTCCCGGCCCCGGCTCGTCGTGGGCGACGTCCGTGAACATCCCGTGGTGCGCGGCGCGCTGGAGAGCGCGCTGGCCACCACCCGCGACGAGGTCTTCGACACCTCGCGCTGAGTCCGCCCGCAGCCCACCGTCCTTCACCGTCAGGTCCCGGCCCCGCACGCCGACCACCCTCTCCGTCCCGCCCCTGCCCCGCCCTGCCCTAGGGAGACCTCGTCATGCCCGGAACATCCCGCAAAGTGGCCGTCGCACTGGCCGCCTCCGCCTCCTTGGCCCTTCTCGCCACCGCCTGTACCGGCCAGTCGGACTCCGGCGCGAGCGACGACGCGTCGAAGGAGACGACCATCAACTTCTGGCACGCCTGGAGCGCGCCGGGTGAGGTGAAGGGCGTCAAGGACCTGGTCGCCGGCTTCGAGAAGGCGCACCCCAACATCCATGTGAACGTCGTCGGCAACATGACCGACGACAAGATCAACCAGGCGCTGCGTACCGGCGGCGAGAAGGCGCCCGACGTGATCTCGTCCTTCACCACCAACAACGTCGGCAAGTTCTGCTCCTCGGGCGCCCTGGTCGACCTCAACCCGTTCTTCAAGAAGGCCGGGATGGACCCGGAGACGACCTTCCCGAAGGCGATGAACGAGTACACCCAGTTCGACGGCAACCGCTGCAGCGCGCCGCTGCTCGGCGACGCGTACGGGCTCTACTACAACAAGACGGCCTTCGCGAAGGCCGGGATCAAGAGCCCGCCGAAGACCTGGTCGGAGTTCGAGACGGACGCCAGGAAGCTGACGATCCCCCAGGGCGACAGCTACAAGCAGCTCGGCTTCATGCCCGACTACCACGGCTGGGAGTCGACGACCGAGCACTACCTCGGCCAGTTCTCCCCGACGTACTTCGACCGGAGCGGCAAGTCGAACGTGGCGAAGGACCCGGCCTTCGCGGCCGGATTCACCCTGCAGAAGAAGCTCGTCGACGAACTCGGCGGCTTCAAGAAGCTGGAGACCTACCGCTCCAGGCTCGGCGACGAGTGGGGACCCAAGCACCCCTTCCACACCGGTCAGGTCGCGATGCAGCTGGACGGCGAGTGGCGGCTGGGCATGGCCGTGGACGCCAAGCCGGACTTCGAGATCGGCGTCGCCCCGCTGCCCGTGCCCGACGACCAGGCCGACCAGTACGGCAAGGGCTACATCACCGGCACCATCACCGGCATCGCCGCCACCAGCAAGAAGCAGAACGCGGCCTGGGAGCTGGTGAAGTACATGACCACCGACACGGACGCGGTGGTGAACTTCTCCAACGCCATCCACAACGTGCCCTCCACGCTGGCGGCCCTGAAGTCCCCGAAGCTGAAGTACGACCCGCGCTTCAAGACGTTCCTGGACATCGCCGCGAACCCGGACTCCACCACCTCCCCCGCCTCCATCAACGGCGGCGTGTACCTGGTGACGATCCAGAACTTCGGCTACGACTACGAGAGCGGCAAGGTCAGCGACCTGAAGGCGGGCCTGGAGAAGACCGCCGCGCAGATCGACACGGACATCGCGCAGGCGAAGTAGCGACGACGATGAGCACCATCACCCTGGCGTCGAAGCGCCGCAGGTCGGCGCTTCGCACACTCGCCTTCATGTCGCCCTGGCTGGTCGGCTTCACGGTCTTCTTCGCCTATCCGCTGCTGTCGACCGTCTACTTCTCGTTCATGCACTACGACGGCTTCAGGCCGCCGACGTTCAGCGGCACGAAGAACTGGACGTACGTCTTCGAGCACTACCCGCTCTTCTGGCCCGCCCTGCGCAACACCCTGTGGCTGGTCCTCGTCACGGTCACCCTCCGGGTGGTCTTCGGACTGGGTGTGGGGCTGCTGATCACGAAGATCAGGACGGCCACGGGTGTCTTCCGCACCCTCTTCTACCTGCCCTACCTGGCGCCGCCGGTGGCGGCCACCATGGCCTTCGCCTTCCTCCTCAACCCCGGTACCGGCCCGGTCAACTCGATCCTGGAGAAGATCGGCGTGCCGGCCCCGGGCTGGTTCAACGACCCCGCCTGGTCCAAGCCGGCGCTCACCCTGCTCGCGCTGTGGGGCATCGGCGACCTGATGGTCATCTTCATGGCCGCGCTCCTCGACGTACCGACGGAGCAGTACGAGGCGGCGGAGCTGGACGGCGCGTCGGCCTGGCAGCGCTTCCGGTACGTCACGCTCCCCAACATCTCCCCCATCGTGATGTTCGCCGTCGTGACGGGCGTGATCCAGGCGATGCAGTACTACACACAGCCCCTGATCGCCGGGAAGGTCGCCTCGGGCGTGATCCAGGGCGCGGGCACCCAGTTCGAGCCCGGCTACCCGGACAAGTCCACCCTCACCCTCCCCCAACTCGTCTACAACCTCGGCTTCCAGCGCTTCGACTACGGCTCCGCCTGTGTGGTGGCCCTGGTGCTGTTCGTCCTGTCGATGGCGTTCACCGCGTTCCTCATGCGGCGCCGTGGCGGTCTCATCCAGGCAGGTGACTGATGACTCACGTACTCGACAAGCCGGTGGAGTTGACCACCCCCGTCTCTCCCGCCGAGCGCACCGCCCGCCGCCGGGCCGTGCTGGAGTGGATCGCGGTCCACTCGCTGGGCCTGGCCGCCGCGCTGTTCTTCACGCTGCCGTTCGTGTTCGTGCTGCTGACCTCGCTGATGAGCGACAGCCAGGCACTCAGCCGCGACCTGATCCCGCACACCTGGGAGTGGGGCAACTACCGGAAGGTCTTCGACACCCCGGGCTTCCTCACCTGGTGGAGGAACACGCTGGTCTACGCGGGTCTCGGCACCGTCCTCACCGTCGTGTCGTCGATCCCGGTGGCATACGCGCTCGCGAAGTTCCGCTTCCGCGGGCGGAACCTGTCGCTGATGCTGGTGATCTCGATGATGATGCTGCCGCCGCAGGTGGTCATCATCCCGATGTACCTGTTCTGGGCCAAGCAGCTGGACCTGTCGGGCACGCTGTGGCCGCTGATCATCCCGATGGCCTTCGGTGACGCGTTCTCCATCTTCCTGCTGCGCCAGTTCCTGATGACCATCCCGAACGAGTACCTGGACGCGGCGAAGGTGGACGGCTGCGGCGACCTGCGCACCCTGCTGAGGATCGTCCTGCCGATGGCGCGGCCGGGCATCGCCGCGGTCGCCCTCTTCCAGTTCTTCTACGCCTGGAACGACTACTTCGGCCCGCAGATCTACGCCTCCGAGAACACGGCGGCCTGGACGCTGAGTTACGGCCTGGAGTCCTTCAAGGGCGCGCACCACACCGACTGGAACCTCACCATGGCCGCCACCGTGCTGGTCATGGCCCCCGTGATCCTCGTGTTCTTCTTCGCCCAGAAGGCGTTCGTCGAGGGTGTCACGCTCACCGGAGTAAAGGGTTAGCTGCATGAAACTCACCGTGGTCGGCGGAGGCTCGACCTACACACCCGAACTCATCGACGGCTTCGCGCGGCTCAGGGACACCCTGCCCATCGAGGAACTCGTCCTCGTCGACCCGGCCGCCGAACGCCTGGAACTGGTGGGCGGACTGGCCCGCCGTATCTTCGCCCGGCAGGGCCACCCCGGCAGGATCGTCACGACCGACGACCTGGACGCGGGCGTCGACGGGGCCGACGCGGTGCTCCTCCAGCTCCGCGTCGGCGGCCAGGCCGCCCGCGAGCAGGACGAGACCTGGCCGCTGGAGTGCGGCTGCGTCGGACAGGAGACGACCGGCGCGGGCGGCCTGGCCAAGGCGCTGCGCACCGTCCCGGTCGTCCTCGACATCGCCGACCGGGTCCGCCGGGCCAACCCGGACGCCTGGATCATCGACTTCACCAACCCGGTCGGCATCGTCACCCGCGCCCTGCTCCAGGCCGGCCACAAGGCGGTCGGGCTGTGCAACGTGGCGATCGGCTTCCAGCGCAGGTTCGCCGGGCTGCTCGGCGTGACCCCCGCCGACATCCACCTCGACCACGTGGGCCTCAACCACCTCACCTGGGAGACCGGCGTACGGCTCGGCGGCCCCGAGGGCGAGGACGCGCTGCCCCAGCTGCTGGCCCAGCACGGCGAGGCGATCGCCGCCGACCTGCGGCTGCCCGGCTCGCTCCTGGACCGCCTCGGCGTGGTCCCGTCGTACTACCTGCGCTACTACTACGCGCACGACGAGGTCGTCGGGGAACTGCGCACCAAGCCGTCCCGCGCCGCGGAAGTGGCGGAGATGGAACGGCAGTTGCTGAAGATGTACGGCGATCCGGCGCTCGACGAGAAGCCGGCGCTGCTCGCGAAGCGGGGCGGCGCCTACTACTCGGAGGCGGCCGTCGACCTCGCCGCCGGGCTGCTCGGGGGCGGCGGCAGCCCCTACCAGGTGGTGAACACCTACAACCGGGGCACGCTGCCGTTCCTGCCCGACGACGCGGTGATCGAGGTGCAGGCGGCGGTGGGCCCCAAGGGCACCACCCCGCTGCCCGTGTCACCCGTCGACCCGCTGTTCGCGGGCCTGACGGCGAACGTGACGGCCTACGAGGACCTGGCCCTGGAGGCGGCCCTGCGCGGCGGCCGGGACCGGGTGTTCCGGGCGCTTCTCGCCCATCCCCTCGTCGGGCAGCACGCCTACGCGGACGCCCTCACCGACCAGCTGATCGCACACAACCGGGAGCACCTCGCGTGGGCATGACCGCACGTGTCCTCGCCGTCGACGCCGGCAACAGCAAGACCGACGTGGCGGTGGTGGCGGCCGACGGGACCGTCCTCGCCACGGCCCGCGGCGGCGGCTTCCGGCCGCCCGCGGTGGGCGTCGAGGAGGCGGTGGACACCCTCGCCGAGGCCGTGTCGCGGGCCTTCGCGGCAGCCGGGACCGACGCGGCCGACCATGTGTCGGCCTGTCTCGCCAACGCCGACTTCCCGGTGGAGGAGGAGCGGCTGGCGGCGGCGCTGGAGGCGCGCGGCTGGGGCGCGAGCGTCGAGGTGCGCAACGACACGTTCGCGATCCTGCGGGCGGGCATCACCGAGCCGCGGGGCGTGGCCGTCGTGTGCGGCGCGGGCATCAACTGCGTCGGCATGCTTCCCGACGGGCGCACCGCGCGCTTCCCCGCGCTCGGCCGGATGTCCGGCGACTGGGGCGGCGGCTGGGGCCTGGCGGAGGAGGCGCTGTGGCACGCGGCCCGCGCGGAGGACGGCCGTGGCGGCCCGACCGCTCTGGCCCGCACCCTGCCCGCCCACTTCGGCCTCGGCTCCATGCACGCCCTCGTGGAGGCGCTGCACCTGGAGCACGTCGAGCACGACCGCCGGCACGAGCTGACGCCCGTGCTGTTCGCCACGGCCGCCGGCGGGGACCTGGTCGCCCGCGCGGTCGTCGACCGTCTGGCCGACGAGGTGGTGGCGATGGCCACGGTGGCCCTGAGCCGCCTGGGGCTGCTGGAGGAGGAGACACCGGTCCTGCTGGGCGGCGGCGTCCTGGCCGCCCGTCATCCGCAACTGGAGGACGGTATCAGGGAGTTGCTGGCCGTCAGGGCACCGAAGGCGGTGCCCCGGGTGGTGACCGCGCCGCCGGTGCTGGGAGCGGTACTGCTGGGTCTTGACCGGGTGGCGGCGGGAGCGGAGGTGCACGAGCGGGCGCGCGCGCACCTCGGGTAGCGCGTGCACCTCGGGTAGCGCGTGCACCTCGGGTAGCGCGCGCACCTCGGGTAGCGCGCACTTCCGGGGGGCGTGAGCTTCGGGTGGGCGCACTTCGGGGGGCGCGTGAAATTGGGGTGGCGCGCACTTCGGGGGGGCGCGCGCTCGCCCGCGCCCCCGGCCGGCGCCGGGAACCGAACCGCTTCCACCGGCGTATTCATGGAGAGGGGGGTGGCGCGAGGCGCGGCTTCGTGCCGGAATACCGTCAAGCACACTGCGATCCCATCAAGATCCAGTGAAGGCCGGTGCGAATGTCGGTGCCGGCGGTGATACTTGCGGCGACGGATGACCATGGGGGAGGTCAACAGTGACACACCCGACGAAGAGCAGCGCGGCGCCACCACCGGCCCAGGGCGCGCCCACGATGCCGGCGATCCCGCCGCGGCCGGGCGGCCCCGACCGGTCCCCCGCCGTGTCGCCGGCCGCCGCGCCCGCCCGCCGTACCGCCTTCGCCGAGGGTGTCGACCGGCTCCGCGCGGGCGCGGGCACCGAGCCCGGCCGGCTGCGCGTCATCGGGGCCGTGGTCGCCCTGCTCGTCGTCGCGTTCGGCGCCGTCACCGCCTGGCAGACGACCGAGCGGGCGGCCGCCGCCGACGACGTGCTGCACAAGAGCCAGCCCCTCAGCTCGGCCGCGGCCGCCATCTACCGTTCCCTCGCCGACGCCAACACGACCGCCTCCAGCGGCTTCCTCGCCGGCGGCCAGGAGTCGGCCGCCACACAGAACACCTACGAGCAGGACATCGACGCCGCCGCCTCGGGCCTGGTCCAGGCCGCCGCCAACTCCGACCCCGGCTCCCCGGCGGCGGACACCATCGCCCGGCTGAACGAACTGCTGCCCCAGTACAAGGGTCTGGTCGAGCGGGCCCGGACGTACAACCGCCAGGGCTTCCCGGTCGGCGGCGCCTATCTGCGCTACGCCAACGAGAAGATGCAGAAGGAGATGCTGCCGAAGGCGCAGGATCTCTACACCAAGGAGAACCAGCGGCTGAGCGACGACTACGGCGACGCGACGCCCTACCCGTGGGCCGCCATCGGCCTCGGCGTGCTGGCGCTGGCCGCGCTGGCGTGGGCCCAGCACCGCAACTACCGGCGCACGAACCGGGTGCTGAACCACGGTCTGGTCGCCGCGACCGCCGGCACCACGGTGGTCCTGCTGTGGCTGGTCGTCGGCCACACCGTCGCGCGGGCCGGACTGCAGGACTCCTACGACCACGGCATCCGCTCGCTCAACGTGCTCCAGGACGCCCGCATCGCCTCCCTGAAGGCGCGCGGCAACGAGAACCTGACGCTGGTGGCCCGCGGCGCCGAGACGGTCAAGGTGAACGGCAGGATCCTCGACGCCTACGACGTCGGCTTCGACAAGGACATCGACACCCTCGGCAAGGGCCTCGCCGTGGCCGCGAGACTCGCCGACGACCCGTCCGGGCAGCAGCCCGTCACGACGGCCGAGAGCAACATGACGGAGTGGAAGAAGCGTCACGCCTCGGCCCGCGAGCAGGACGACAACGGCAACTACGAGCAGGCGCTGGAGCTGGTGATCGGCGCCAGGGGTGCCACCGGCGAGTGCTTCGCGAGCATCGACGCCAACCTCGACGCGGCGCTGAAGCACGAGCGGACCGAGTTCAAGCAGGCGGCCGGCGACGGCCTGGACGCGATGACCGGACTGCCGGCGGGCGCCGCCGTCCTCGCCCTCCTGGGCGCGGCGGGCGCCCTGCTGGGCATCGGGCGCAGGCTGTCGGAGTACCGGTGAAGGGGGGCATGAGGATGCGCGTGCGACGCTTGCGGGCCAGTCTGCGGGGCTGGGGCGGGGTGGGTGCGATGGCGGTCGTGTGCGCCCTCGCGGTGACCTTCGCCCTGCTGCTGCCGCTGACCCAGCCGCACGGCGACGGCAGCACGGGCACCGCGGGCCCGGGGGGGGGGGGGGGGGGGGGGGGGGGGGGGAGGGGGGGGGGGGGGGGGGGGGGGGGGGAGGGGAGGGAGTAGAAGGGCAGGATGGGCTAGTCGCGC
>NZ_JBWKDW010000049.1:0-22551 GCF_056435735.1 Streptomyces sp. NPDC043878 | reverse complement strand
GGCGCGCAGGGCGGCCCGGCCGCCCATGCCGCGTCCGGCGAGGCAGACGGGGACGTCGCCGTAGCGGCGGACGGCCTCGTCGGCGGCCCAGGCGGCGTCCTGGGCGAGGTCGGCGCGGTCGCCGTTCCAGCCCCGCCAGCGGTAGCGCACCACGTGGGCGGCGATGCCGTGGGTGCTGCCCTCGGCGGCGAGGCGGCGCGCGAGGGCGCGGGTGCGGCGGTCGGGCAGGGGCGGGGGTCTGCGGTCGGAGTCGGGCAGGCCGGAGGGGAGCAGCAGCACCACCCCGGCGACGGCGGCCGGGGTGGCGGCGATGATGCGTCCGAGCCGGGGGTCCCGTACCGGCGTCGTGTGCTGGGTCACGACAGAACAGTCTCAGAAGCGCGGGCGTACGCCACCTGTACGGCGGGTCACCGTTACATATCGGCGCGCCGCGGCCCGGGGCCGTATCCGCACGGCCCTGACGGTCTACGCGCGTAGGAGGTACAGTGCCGCAATGACGAGCCAGATCGCGGGCCAGATGGCCCCCTCCCCGGACGCCGACCAGATCCGCCGCGCCCCGAAGGTGCTCCTCCACGACCACCTCGACGGTGGCCTGCGCCCCGGCACGATCGCCGAACTCGCCGCCGAACAGGGGTACTCGGCGCTCCCCGAGAGCGACCCGGCCAAGCTCGGCGCCTGGTTCCGGGAGGCCGCGGACTCCGGCTCGCTGGAGCGGTACCTGGAGACGTTCTCGCACACCGTCGGGGTCATGCAGACCCGCGAGGCCCTCTTCCGGGTCGCCGCCGAGGCCGCCGAGGACCTCGCGGCCGACGGCGTCGTCTACGCCGAGATCCGGTACGCCCCCGAGCAGCACCTCGACGGCGACCTCACCCTCGAAGAGGTCGTCGAGGCGGTCAACGAAGGGTTCCGCGAGGGCGAGCGGCGGGCGCTGGCGGCCGGCCACCGCATCCGCGTCGGCGCCCTGCTGACCGCCATGCGGCACGCCGCCCGCTCGCTGGAGATCGCCGAACTGGCCAACCGCTACCGGGACTCGGGCGTCGTCGGCTTCGACATCGCGGGCGCCGAGGCCGGCTTCCCGCCCACCCGACACCTCGACGCCTTCGAGTACCTGAAGCGGGAGAACAACCACTTCACCATCCACGCCGGCGAGGCGTTCGGCCTGCCCTCGATCTGGCAGGCGCTCCAGTGGTGCGGCGCCGACCGGCTCGGCCACGGGGTGCGGATCATCGACGACATCGAGGTGGCCGGCGACGGCTCGGTCAAGCTCGGCCGCCTCGCCTCCTACGTCCGCGACAAGCGCGTCCCGCTGGAGCTCTGCCCGACCTCCAACCTCCAGACCGGCGCCGCCCCCTCCTACGCGGACCACCCCATCGGCCTGCTCCGCAGCCTCGGCTTCCGCGCCACGGTCAACACCGACAACCGCCTCATGAGCGGCACCTCGATGAGCGCGGAGTTCGCGCACCTGGTCGAGGCATTCGGCTACGCGCTCGACGACATGCAGTGGTTCACCGTCAATGCGATGAAGTCCGCGTTCATTCCTTTCGATGAACGCCTCGCGATGATCAACGAGGTGATCAAGCCCGGTTACGCCGCACTCCGCTCGGCCTGGCTCTTCCGGGAGACCGTCCCGACCAGCGGTTCCGTCGGAACCGGCGACTGAGAACGGTTTCCCCGGGCAACGGCTGAACGGTCAGTTCCGGGTGCGGACACGGGTGAGGCCGGTGTTTGTGGGCCGCCCGGCGGCGTGGCTACGGTCGCCACGGCCGCCGGAGCGGTGGCAGTCACCCGCCCCCACAAGGACGTGTCCCATGAAGAAGCAGGCGAAGCACGCCAAGCCCTCGAAGTCGTCGCAGTTCGCGGCCAGGTCCCTCGGAGCCGTCGCGCTCGGAGCCGCCTTCGCGGCCGCCGGCGGCGGTGTGGCCTCGGCCGACACCGGCCTGCCCAAGCCCTCCGACGCCCTGACGACCGTCGACCAGACCCTGCCGCTCGGCGAGGTCGCCCAGTCGACGCTGCCCGCCGGCGCCCCCGAGGCGGTCGGCAGCGGGGTGCGGGCCGTGGGCCTGGGCGCCGACGCCCTCGTCGACAAGGCGAGCGACCCGCGCGCCCTCCTCGCCGAGCTGCCCAACGTCGACGACCTCGGCGTCGAGGGCCTGCCCACCGACGCCCTGCTCCGCGGCTGAGCCCAGCCGCATCCCGCGCACCGCACACCGACGGCCGGGTCTCCAGAGGAAGGGAGAACCGGCCGTCGGCGCTGCCCGGGGGGGGGTGGGGTGTACCCGCGGTGCGGCGTCACCAGGACTGCCGGGCGGCGCTCTTCTCGCTCGGCAGCAGGAACCACAGCGCCAGGTAGAGCAGGAACTGCGGGCCCGGCAGCAGACACGAGACCAGGAAGATCACCCGCATCGTGGTCGCGGAGGTGCCGAAGCGCCGTGCCAGCGCTGCGCACACTCCGCCGATCATGCGGCCTTCGGCGGGGCGGACAAGAGCGGTCATCATGGCTCCTCAGGGTTGGATTCGTCGGCTGCCCGACTGTCTTCAACGCTACGGAACCGGGGCGCGCGAAGCCTCGCTCTACGGTGCGATCCCGACCCTGGGAATCGTCGGGGTGCGACCCTGAGACGCCTCCTCCGCGAGGACGGGCGTCCGGTGCCGTGACCGGGACCTGCGGCGGAGCCAGCGGCGGGCCGCCGGGACGAGGGCGACATGGGCGAGGGCCACGCCCAGCGTGTTCAGGAGCAGCGAGTCGACGTCCACGACCTGGCCGGGGACACCGGTCTGGAGCAGTTCGACGCCCAGCGAGACGAGGGCGCCGGCGACGACCGTACGGACCAGGGACGCCAGCGGGAAGGCCCACAGCCGGCCGTGCGCCATCGGCAGCAGCACGCCGAGCGGGGCCAGCAGCGCGAGTCCCTCACCGAGGGGGCGGACGGCCTGCGGCCACCCCAGCGCCAGATCGGCCCGTATACCGGCGAGCGGACGCAGGTTGGGCGGCATCACCCAGGGGACGTCCAGCGGACGCAGCGTGAACCAGGCGACGAACGCGAGATGTGCGACCAGGAGTACACCTCCTGCCACACGGACGCGGATCGCGGCGCTGCCGCCGATGAAGCCTTGACGCTGCACGCCCCCCAAGACGCGCCCCTCGGCGCGAACGGTTCCGGAATCCCGTGCGATACCTGGGTGAGGCCTGCGCCACAGGCTCTCGCGACCCGCCCGCGCGGCGCGCCGCACGCCACTCGCGCGCGCCCCGCGAGCCGCCCGCACACCACCCGCGCGCCCCACGAGGCGCGTCCGCGTGAGCCGCGTCCGCGTGGAGCGTCCGGGCGAGGCGCGTCCGCGTGAGGCGCGTCCGCGTGAGCCGGGTCCGGGCGAGCCGCATTCGTGCCGGCCGAGTCCCGTCAGCTGTCGGTGACCTCGGTCGACGGCGGATGCGTGGAGCCGGGCCTGGTCCGTACGTCCTCGGTGCACTCGAAGCGGCGCGGGGGTTCGGCCCCCGGGCCGCCGAGGATGACCGAGCCGTCGCCCTCGGCCGCGGCCGAGTCGGAGAACGTGCAGACGATCTGGGCGAGGGCGTACGAGGTGAGGTCGCCGGGCCCGGTGCTCAGACGCAGCGTGTCCTCCGGGTCCTTGGGACGCGGCCCGCCGACGGTCATGCCGCCGCGGACGTCCGTGCTGTACCCGGCCTCCGTCTCGGACGCGGAGGGGTTCGCGGCGAGTTCGTCGAGCAGCGCCTGTGCCACCAGCACCCGCCGGCGGGAGTCGGCCGCGCCGTCCGGGACGCGCACCGTCCGGTCGACGGTCACCAGCGACGAGCCGCACAGCAGGAACACCTGCACCGGCAGCCCGCGCGTGGTCTGCGCCGACGCGTCCGGCTCGGACAGCGAGCAGTGCACCCGTGAGGGTGCCGGGCCGAAGTCCGTCGGGACCTCGGTGGAGCGGATGCCGCATCCCGTGAGCAGGGCGGCGAGCAGGGGCAGCGCCAGCAGCCGGCGTCCGTTCATCAGGCGTCCCCCTGCTTGGCGTCCTCGTGGTCCTCGGCGGGCTCCTCCAGGAGTGCCGACGGTTGCTGCGGCAGCCGTAGCGTGAACACCGCGCCGCCGTCGGGCGAGTTGGCGGCGGTGATCCCGCCGCCGTGGATGTGCGCGTTCTCCAGGGCGATCGACAGGCCGAGCCCGCTGCCCTCGGAGCGCGGGCGGGAGGCGCTCGCCTTGTAGAAGCGGTCGAAGACGTGCGGCAGGACGTCCTCCGGGATGCCGGGCCCGTGGTCGCGCACCTCGATGACGAGTTCGTCCTCGGCCGGGCGCACCGAGACCCGCACCGGGGAGCCGCCGTGCTTGAGGGCGTTGCCGATGAGGTTCGCCAGGATCACGTCCAGGCGGCGCGGGTCGAGCCGCACGTGGACTCCGCGCTCCGCGTCCAGTTCCACCGCGTCCAGCCAGGCCCGGGTGTCGATGCAGGCGGTGATCTGGTCGGCGATCTCGACGTCGTCCAGCACCAGCCGGGCGGTGCCCGCGTCGAAGCGGGTGACCTCCATCAGGTTCTCCACGAGGTCGTTCAGCCGCCGCGTCTCGCTGACGACGAGCCGTACGGCGGGCTCCACCATCGGGTCGATGCCGCCGGTCTCCGCCTCCAGCTCCTCCTCCAGCACCTCGCTCACCGCGGTGATGGCGGTCAGCGGCGTACGGAGTTCGTGGGACATGTCGGCCACGAAGCGGCGCGAGGCGTCCTCACGCGCGGACATGTCGGCCACGCGTTTCTCCAGCGACTCGGCCGCGTTGTTGAACGTCCGGGAGAGATCGGCGAGTTCGTCGGTGCCCGACACCCGCAGCCGGGTGTCCAGCCGGCCCTCGCCGAGTCGGCGGGCGGCCACCCCGAGCCGGTGCACCGGCTTGAGGACGGTCGTGGCGGCGGCCTGCGCGAGCAACGCGGAGCCGATCAGGGCGAGCGCGGTGGCGATGCCCAGAGACCAGGCCAGCGAGTTGAGGTCCTTCGCCTCCGGTTCCAGCGACTTGAGCATGTAGCCGGTGGGGCCGCCGCCGATCACCCTGGTGCCGGCCACCAGGTACGGGGTGTCGTGCCGCAGGACCCGCTGCCAGTAAAGGTGGTAGGGGTACTTGTTGTTGGCGTTGACCGTCTGCTCGCGGTTGACGGCCTCGCGCAGCGACGCGGGCACGTCTTCCAGCGTGAAGCCGTCCAGGGCGCCGGAGTTGCCGTAGACCGTGCGGCCGCCCGCCTCCGCGGCGACGAGCAGCACGCTGAAGCGCTGGCTGCTGGTGGCCATCTGGCCCGCGGTGTGCTGCAGTTCGTCCTGCGAGGGGTTCTCGGGCAGCGCGCCCGCCCGGTTCTGCATCTCCTGCTGGAAGTCGCGCAGCACCGCGTCCTGGGTGCGGGTGAGCACGGCCTCGCGGTTGAGCCAGTAGGCGATCCCGGACGCGGACACCGCGGCGGTGAGTGCCACCAGGGCGAACACCACCACCAGCCGCAGTCGCAGGCTGGTGAACCGCAGCCGTGACCAGACTCCCCTGTGCGCCGCGGTCCAGCCGCGGAGCCCCCCGTGTGCTTCGGTCACTGAGGGGAGTCCAGCCGGTAGCCCACGCCCCGCACGGTCCGGATGAGCGTCGGGGAGGACGGCACGTCCTCGACCTTGGCGCGCAGCCGCTGCACGCAGGCGTCGACGAGCCGCGAGTCACCGAGGTAGTCGTGCTCCCACACCAGTCGCAGCAACTGCTGGCGCGACAGCGCCTGCCCCGGCCGCCGGCTCAGTTCCAGCAGCAGCCGCAGTTCGGTCGGCGTGAGCTGGAGGTCCTCGCCGTTCTTCGTCACGGTCATGGCCGCACGGTCGATGACCAGGGAACCGAAGGTGGCCGCGTCGTTCGCCTCCCGCTCCCCGCGCCGCAGCACGGCCCGGATCCGGGCGTCCAGCACCCGCCCCTGGACGGGTTTGACGACGTAGTCGTCGGCGCCGGACTCCAGGCCGACGACCACGTCGATGTCGTCGTTGCGGGCGGTGAGCAGGATGATCGGCAACTGGTCGGTGCGCCGGATGCGCCGGCACACCTCGAAGCCGTCGATACCGGGCAGCATCACGTCCAGCACGATGAGATCCGGCCGCTGTTCGCGCAACAGCTTCAGGCCGTCCTCGCCCGTGGCAGCGGTGGCAACCCGGTGGCCCTGGCGCGTCAGTGAGAGCTCCAGGGCCGTACGGATGGCGTCGTCGTCCTCGATCAGCAACAGGGAAGGCACGGGCTCATTCTGGCCCATGGAGGGGGTGCTGTTCGACCTGTGGGCGAGCACAGGATGTGCGAGCGCTCCCACGGCGGTCCGTGCAACCGCCGCGCGGCCCCTCGCGTCCGTCCCTACGGCACCCGTCCGTGAGGCCGCTGTGAGCCGTCTGCGAACGACCCCTGTGACAGGTCTGTGACAGTCGGCGGACACGGCCATGAAGTGCCCCCGGCAAGCTTCTCGGCACAGGCAAGGAAGCACGGCGAACCAGGCAGTACACGGGGAAGTCCACGACGGGGGGCGCGAGATGAACACGCTGCACAGCATCAGCACCGGCGCAGTGATCACGCGACTGCACGACGTCGGACAGGGTTCGGGGAAGTCCGGTGCCGACGGGGGCGCCTCCCGCACGAGCGGTGGGGAGCGTGCGGGAGGGCGGGGGTGCGCTCGTGGTACCGGTCGTCAGCACACCGCGTACGCGCAGCAAGGGCAGCCCTACATGGCGGTCGTCGACGCCTCCACGGGGGAAGCGCACGGGGGAGCGGCGTACGGGGAGGGCTCGGGGGAGCGACGTTCCCTGTCGGAGGCGGAGTTCACCGCCTACGTCCGGGAGCGCCGCGCCTCCCTGTACGCCACCGCCTACCACCTGACCGGTGACCGTTTCGAGGCCGAGGACCTGCTGCAGAGCGCGCTGTTCTCGACGTACCGGGCGTGGGAGCGGATCAGTGACAAGGCGGCCGTCGGGGGATACCTGCGGCGGACGATGACCAATCTGCACATCAGCGCGTGGCGCCGCCGCAAGCTGAACGAGTACCCGACCGAGGAACTGCCGGAGACGGCCGGCGACACGGACGCGATGCGCGGCACCGAGCTGCGCGCGGTCCTGTGGCAGGCGCTGGCCCGGCTGCCCGAACTCCAGCGCACCATGCTGGTCCTGCGGTACTACGAGGGCCGCACGGACCCGGAGATCGCGGAGATCCTCGGCATCAGTGTCGGCACGGTGAAGTCCAGCATCTGGCGGTCGCTCCGCCGGCTGCGCGAGGACGAGGTCCTCAGCTTCGGCCGTGACGAGCAGGACGCCTTCGGGGAGCTCGTGGCCTGAAGGCAGGGGGAAGCGGGTGACCCGGGGGGGCATCGACGGGGGAGCGGTGTCCGGGGAACCGGCGGGGGAGCACGGGGAAGTACGGGGGAAACGGGGGGAACGGGGGAGCACCGAGGGATCGGGGCTGGAGGGCCGGGGGGTCCGTCCAGCCCCTTTTCCGTGCGCGGCCGGTGGCGGGGCGCCCGCTCAGCCCGCCGGGGTGGCCGCCGGACGCCGGCCCGCCGCGGCGGCGGCGAGACGGCCGAGGGCCTCGTCCCTGTCGCAGGGGTAGGCGCCCAGCGCGCTCTGCCGCGCCACGATCGAACGCTCCAGCCGCATCAGACGCCAGCCGCGGCGCAGCAGGACCGGCACCGACTTGCGGCCCTCCCGCAGATCCCGCAGGAAGCGCCGGCGGAAGGTCCGCAGCGGGCCGCGGCTCAGGCACAGCGCGTCGGCGAGCACGCCGAGCTCCCGGCAGCGGTCCACGATCTCGGCGGCGAAGATGCCCTCCGCGATGAACAGCGGGGTCCGCCCCACGTCCACCGCCTCGGTGCCGGTGCGGGCGCTCTGCGCGAGGTCGTAGACGGGTACGTCGGTACGGCCCGTGCGGCACAGTTCCACGATCGAGGCGACGGCCGTGTCCGCGTCCCAGGAGCCGGGGTGGTCCCAGTCGGTGTAGGAGCTCCCGGAGACCAGGGGAAGCGTCGGGTCGGTGCCCTCCTTGTAGAAGTCGTCGAGCCGCAGGACCGGAAGGCCGGAGCGGGCGGCGAGGAGGGACTTGCCGGAGCCGGAGGGGCCGCAGAGCAGCACGACTCGGGTCGGTACGGGCGGATGGGAGCTCACGGGACACCAGTGTGAGGCATCGACCGAGGCCAGGACGACCCCGCGGGTCGGCTTTGAAGCGCGCGCCACACCTCAACTACCCTTCGTGTCGACCTGATTACCTCCTGTACCGAGAAGGTGGCAGCAGCGATGGCCCGACACGCTTTCCCCCACACCCCGACCGCCCGACGCGCCCTGGTCGCCCTCGCGACCGCGGGGGTGGCGCTGGGAGCAGGTGCGGCGACGGCCTCCGCGGACACCGGGCCGGTCCTGGACGTGGTGCGCGCCCGCCCCACCTCCCTCGGCGACTTCGACCCGCAGGCGGGCCTGAACGCGCTGCGCGGCACGGTCGGTCACGTCACCGGCCCGGTCGCCGGCCTCAAGCCGAACCCGCTGGCCGGCACCGGGGTCGACCCCCTCGACAACGGCATCGGCACCCAGCTCGCCGACTTCAAGCCGCTGACCTCGCAGATGCTGACCGGTCCGGTCGCGCAGGCGCAGTCGATCGGCAGCCTGCCGGTGGTCGGACAGGCCATGGGGCTGCTGAACGGCTGAGGACGGCCGCCGGAACGAAGAGCCGCGCCTCCCCCGGACGGAGGGGAGACGCGGCTCTCCGGCTTGGGACGGCTCTCCAGGTGGCTCTCCGCGCTGTCGGTAGGCGGAGTGGCTTCCCGCGCTGTCAGTAGGCGGAGCCGGACGCGCCGAGCGAACCCGTGGGGTGCCAGACCGTCTTCGTCTCCAGGAACGCCGTCAGACGGTCGGTTCCGGGAGCCGCCGCGTAATCCACAGGCTGTGGACGCAGGACGCGCTTGAGGTTGTCGGCCGCCGCGATCTCCAGCTCCTTCGCCAGTACGTCGTCGGCGCCGGCCAGGTCGATCGCGTTGACGTCCTGGTGCGCGGCCAGCGGGGCCGCGATCTCCGCCGTACGGCCGGAGAGGACGTTGACGACCCCGCCGGGCAGGTCGGAGGTGGCGAGCACCTCGCCGAGGGAGAGGGCCGGGAGCGGCGACCGCTCGCTCGCGATCACCACGGCCGTGTTGCCGGTGGCGATCACCGGGGCGACGACCGAGACCAGGCCCAGGAAGGACGACTCCTGCGGGGCGAGGACCGCGACGACTCCGGTCGGCTCCGGGGAGGACAGGTTGAAGTAGGGGCCGGCGACCGGGTTTCCGCCGCCCACCACCTGGGCGATCTTGTCGGTCCAGCCCGCGTACCAGACCCAGCGGTCGATGGCCGCCTCCACCTGCTCGACGGCCTTCGACTTCGACAGGCCCTCCGCGTCGGCGACCTCGTGCACGAACTGGCTCCTGCGGCCCTCCAGCATCTCGGCGACGCGGTAGAGGACCTGGCCGCGGTTGTACGCGGTGGCGCCGGACCAGCCGCCGAACGCCTTACGGGCGGCGACGACCGCGTCACGGGCGTCCTTGCGGGAGGACAGCGGCGCGTTCGCCAGCCACGTGCCCCTGGAATCGGTCACCTCGTACACCCGGCCGCTCTCCGAACGCGGGAACTTCCCGCCGACGTACAGCTTGTAGGTCTTGAAGACGCTGAGGCGCCGCTGCTCGGACTTGTCAGACATCGAGGTACGCCTCCAGGCCGTGACGGCCGCCCTCGCGGCCGAAGCCCGACTCCTTGTACCCGCCGAACGGCGAGGTCGGGTCGAACTTGTTGAACGTGTTGGACCACACGACACCCGCCCGGAGCCTGTTCGCCACCGCCAGGATGCGGGAGCCCTTCTCCGTCCAGATGCCCGCCGACAGGCCGTACGGCGTGTTGTTGGCCTTGGCGACGGCCTCGTCCGGGGTGCGGAAGGTCAGCACCGACAGGACCGGGCCGAAGATCTCGTCGCGGGCGACGGTGTGCGCCTGGGTGACGTTGGTGAACAGCGTCGGGGCGAACCAGTAGCCGGACGAGGGGAGTTCACAGGCCGGGGACCAGCGCTCGGCGCCCTCCGCCTCGCCCTGCTCGACCAGCGTGGTGATCCGCGAGAGCTGCTCGGCGGAGTTGATCGCGCCGATGTCCGTGTTCTTGTCCATCGGGTCACCGAGGCGGAGCGTGGAGAGCCGGCGCTTGAGGGAGTCGAGGAGCTCCTCCTGGATCGACTCCTGCACCAGCAGGCGGGAGCCCGCGCAGCAGACCTGGCCCTGGTTGAAGAAGATGCCGGTGACGATGCCCTCGACGGCCTGGTCGATCGGCGCGTCGTCGAAGACGATGTTCGCGCCCTTGCCGCCCAGTTCGAGCGTGAGCTTCTTGCGGGAGCCCGCGACCGTGCGCGCGATCTCCTTGCCGACGGCCGTGGAACCGGTGAAGGCCACCTTGTTCACGTCCGGGTGCGCCACCAGGGCGGCCCCGGCGTCGCCGTAGCCCGGGAGGATGTTGACGACACCCTTCGGCAGGCCCGCCTGGCGGCAGATGTCCGCGAAGAACAGGGCCGACAGGGGCGTGGTCTCGGCGGGCTTGAGGACGACCGTGTTGCCGGTCGCGAGCGCCGGGGCGATCTTCCACGCCAGCATCAGCAGCGGGAAGTTCCAGGGGATGACCTGGCCGGCCACGCCCAGGGGGCGGGGGCTCGCGCCGAAGCCGGCGTGCTCCAGCTTGTCGGCCCAGCCCGCGTAGTAGAAGAAGTGCGCGGCGACCAGGGGCAGGTCGGCGTCGCGGGTCTCCCGGATCGGCTTGCCGTTGTCCAGCGTCTCCAGGACGGCCAGTTCGCGGCTGCGTTCCTGGATGATCCGGGCGATGCGGAACAGGTACTTGGCGCGCTCGGAGCCGGGCAGCGCCGACCACTTCACGAACGCGCCGCGGGCGGCCTTCACGGCCCGGTCGACGTCCGCCTGGCCCGCCTGGGCGATCTCGGAGAGGACCTCCTCGGTCGACGGCGAGACGGTCTTGAAGACCTTGCCGTCGGCGGCCTCGGTGAACTCGCCGTCGATGAACAGGCCGTAGGACGGGGCGATGTCGACGACCGCGCGGGACTCGGGCGCCGGTGCGTACTCGAAAACAGATGCCATGGTGATCAGTCCACCGTCACGTAGTCGGGGCCGGAGTAGCGGCCGGTGGCCAGCTTCTGACGCTGCATCAGCAGGTCGTTCAGCAGCGAGGAGGCGCCGAAGCGGAACCAGTGGCTGTCCAGCCAGTCCTCGCCCGCGGTCTCGTTGACCAGCACGAGGAACTTGATCGCGTCCTTGCTGGTGCGGATGCCGCCGGCCGGCTTCACGCCGACCTGGACCCCGGTCTGGGCGCGGAAGTCGCGGACGGCCTCCAGCATCAGCAGGGTGTTCGGGGGGGTCGCGTTCACCGCGACCTTGCCGGTGGACGTCTTGATGAAGTCCGCCCCGGCGAGCATGCCGAGCCAGCTCGCGCGCCGGATGTTGTCGTACGTCGACAGCTCACCCGTCTCGAAGATGACCTTGAGGCGGGCCGCCCCCGACGCCTCCTTCACGGCGACGATCTCCTCGTACACCTTCTGGTACTTGCCCGCGAGGAACGCCCCGCGGTCGATGACCATGTCGATCTCGTCGGCACCCGCTTCGACCGCGGCCCGCACGTCGGCCAGCTTCACGTCGAGCGCGGCGCGGCCGGCCGGGAACGCGGTGGCGACGGAGGCGACCTTCACCGGGGAGCCGGCGACGGCCTCCTTCGCGAAGGGCACCATGTCGGGGTAGACGCAGACGGCGGCCGTGGCGGGCGTGGTGCGGTCGGTCGGATCGGGGCGGACCGCCTTCGCGCCGAGCGCCCGGACCTTGCCCGGGGTGTCCGCGCCTTCCAGCGTCGTCAGGTCGACCATGGAGATCGCGAGGTCGATGGCGTACGCCTTCGCGGTCGTCTTGATGGAACGGGTGCCGAGCGAGGCGGCGCGTGCCTCCAGGCCGACCGCGTCGACGCCGGGCAGCCCGTGGAGGAAGCGGCGCAGCGTGCTGTCGGACGTGGTGACGTCAGCGAGTGCGTGGGGTGCGGTGGTGGGCATGGTCACCAGACGAGCATATCTACGCGCGTAGCGGCTGTACACCCCGGAGGGCCGATCGGCCGCAGTCCCCTCGGGGCGGGGCCGCGGCGAAGCCGGCCGGAGGGCTCCCCGCCGCGCGTGCGGGGCCGGTCGGCACCGCCTGTGAGGACCGGCCCGCACGTCGGGCACAATCGGGACCATGACGACCCCGGAGCATCAGCCACCAGCGCCGCAGCCCTCGGCACCCGTGTCCAAGGACCGGATCTACCGGTCGCCTATGGGACTCGTCGGCGGCCTGCTGCTGCTCGCCATCGTCGCCTGGCTCGGCATCGACGCGCTGGTCGCGGGCAAGGGGCGCACCCCCTGGCTGGCGCTCGCCACGCTGCTCCTCGTGGGACCGCTGATCGCGGCCTTCACGGTCCGGCCCGCGGTGTTCGCCGGGCAGGACCGGCTGCGCGTCCGCAACCCCTTCCGCGTGATCGTGCTGCCCTGGGGGCAGGTCGAGATGTTGCGGTCCGGCTACTCGAACGAGGTCTTCGCCAAGGCGGGCACCAAGTTCCAGCTGTGGGCCATCCCCGTCTCGCTGCGGGCCCGCGGCAAGGCGGCACGGCGCGAGGCACGCGCGACGGCGGAGAAGGAGGGCCGCGCCTCCGGCAGGGGTGGCCGCGCCGGCTGGGCCGGGGGCATGGGCGGCGGGTTCGGCGGAGGCGGTGCCGTGGACGACGGACCGACGCGCGCCGAGTTCGACAGGGTCATGGACGAACTGCGCGCGATCCTCGACGCACGGGGGAAGGCCGCCACGGCCCAGGGCGAGGTGAGCGTGCGCTGGGCCTACGAGATCGTGGGCCCGGCACTGGCCGGCGCGGTGCTGCTGGCGGTGCTGCTGGCCGTGGGGTGAGTTTTCCGGGACGTTCCCTCGGTCGAGTTTCCCGGGACGTTCCCTCGGCCGAGACGGCGGCCCCGCATCCGGCGACGGACCCGAGGACCGCTGCCGCCAGCGTCCCCGAGTGTCCGGGAAGCGCTCAGTACGAACATGCGGCAGCCCCCGTTCCTGCTCCTGCGTGCCGCCTCTGCCCCCTGCGTGCCGCGTCTGCTCCTGTGCGCCGCGTCTGCCCCTGCGTGCCGCCCCTGCCCTGCGTGCCGAGTCTGCTCCTGCGTGCCGCCTCTGCCCCCTGCGTGCCGCGTCTGCTCCTGCCCGCCGCCGCGACACCCGGCGGCTGCCTCTCCCGGGACGGCCTCCGTTCGGTCCGCCGGGAGTACTTCGAGCCGAAGCCGCGCCGGCGCGGCGGCGACTCCCGGGCGGTCGCCGCGCCCCGCTGGGCCCGGCGCCGGCGCGGCTGCGGCCCGACCCACCCCTGCGACGCGGTGGCCGCCGAACTCACCGCCCCGCACACCGATCCCGCGCCGCGTCCCACCGGCGTCAGCGAGGAACGGGCCCGGGGACGCGCCCTGTGCCGCCGGCCGTCCTGTTCTCCCCGGCCTGGCCGGCGTTCCTGGCGGCCGTACCGCACCTCCTGGTGAGGCCCCCCGGAGGCCGGGGCCGTCACCGGCGCCCCCGTCACGGCGCGCTGGGCCACACCAGGACCATGTACGCGCCGCAGTACGCCGAGCCCAGGACCGCCCCCGCCAGGGCGAGCACGCGCAGCCGGCGGGAGGCGCGGGACAGGTGCAGGGCCGCGGGCAGCAGCAGGGGGAAGGCCGGGAGGAGGAAGCGGGCCCGCGGGAAGTACACGCCGCCGTTGCCCAGCACGATCGTCAGCAGTACGGCCGTGAACACCAGCATCGGAGGCGGCTGGCGGTCCCCCACCGACAGGACGAACATCACCGCCGAGGCGATCAGGGTGAGCGTCACCATCACCAGGAACAGCTCCGGCGTCGAGTCGTGCCCGAGCAGGTCCCGGAACCGGAGCAGGGTCTCCCGGCCGCCGTCCAGCTCGTTGTGCCACAGCCGCTGGACGGCGAAGTAGCCGTCCCAGCGGCCCAGCCGCAGGCCCACCCAGCCGACGTAGGCGCACCAGCCGAGCGGGGCGAGGGCCGCCGCCGCGAGGGCGCGGGCGGAGCGGCGCCGGCGCGGCGGCAGCAGGACCGTGACCGTGACGGCGGCCGCCACCGCCACCCCGGTCGGGCGGGTCAGGCCGGCCAGGACCGCGAGCCAGGCCGCCGTGAGCGGGCGGTCGGTGAGCAGGGCGTACAGCGCCCAGGCCGCGAAGGCCGTGAACAGCGACTCGGTGTAGCCCATCCACTGCACCAGGCCGACCGGGAACGCGGCCCACAGGGTGGTGAGCAGCACGCCGACGCGCCGGCCGTGCAGGAGGTCGCCGACCGCGAACACCCCCCAGGCCGCGACCAGGGAGGCGCCGACCGCGAGGCCGAGGCCGGTGCTCGCCCGGCTGCCGGGGGTGACGGCCGCGACGGCCTTGACCAGGACCGGATAGAGCGGGAAGAAGGCCAGGTTGTTGGTGTCGAACGCGGAGCCGAGCGCGCGGGCGTAGCCGTGGTCGGCGATCCCGAGGTACCAGCGCGCGTCCCACTGCGTTGCCAGGATCGGCCAGACCCCGTGGTGGCGCCGGTGCGCCCAGAGGGCCAGGACGAGCAGCCCCGAGGCGCGTACGGCGACGTGGGCGAGGAGAGCGGGGGCCGCCCGGCGCAGCTCGGCGCGCAGCGCGGGCAGCCGGGCGGCGCGGGCCGCGGGAGCGGGGGCGTGGGGGCGCCTGGTGCCGGGGACGCGGGTGCTGGGGGCGGTCGGGGACACGGCGGCAGCTCCAGTACTCGGCGGGCGGTACGGCGGTACCGCTCAACCGTTCCCGCGGAGCGGGCGGGCCGTGGAGCGTGCCTCGGCTGTCGCACCGAAATCACCCGATGGGGTGCCCCCGAGTGGGGGCACCCCATCGGGTACGGGTCAGATGCCGGCGGCCGCCGACAGGTCCCGCTTGATCGCCGCCAGCAGGTCGGCCGCCGTCGCGCGGGCCGCGGGCAGAGCGGCGTGCGCGGTGACCGGCACGACGACCTCCAGGTAGCACTTCAGCTTCGGTTCGGTGCCGCTGGGGCGCACCACGACACGGGCGCCGTCGAGCGTGTAGCGCAGGCCGTCGGTGGGCGGCAGGGTGTCCGTGCCCCGGGTGAGGTCCTCGGCCCGGGTGACCGGCAGGCCCGCGAGACGGGTCGGCGGGTGTTCGCGCAGGCGCTCCATCGCGCGGGTGATGAGCGACAGGTCGGCCACCCGTACGGAGAGCTGGTCGGTGGCGTGCAGCCCGTGCTCCACGGCGAGGTCGTCGAGGAGGTCGGGCAGGGTCCGGCCCTCGGCCTTCAGCTCGGAGGCCAGCTCGGTGATCAGGAGCGCGGCGGTGATGCCGTCCTTGTCACGGACGCCGTCGGGGTCGACGCAGTAGCCGAGGGCCTCCTCGTAGCCGTAGCGCAGGCCCTCGACGCGGGCGATCCACTTGAAGCCGGTGAGGGTCTCCTCGTACGGCAGACCCGCCTTCTCGGCGATCCGGCCGAGGAGGGAGGAGGACACGATCGACTCGGCGAAGGTGCCGCGGGCGCCGCGCCGCACGAGGTGGGCGGCGAGCAGCACGCCGACCTCGTCGCCCCGGAGCATCCGCCAGGTGTCGCCGCCGCCGACGGCCACGGCGCAGCGGTCGGCGTCCGGGTCGTTGGCGATGATCAGGTCCGGGTCGCTCACGCGGGCCTGCGCGAAGGCGAGGTCCATCGCGCCGGGCTCCTCCGGGTTGGGGAAGGCCACGGTCGGGAAGTCCGGGTCGGGCTCGGCCTGTTCGGCGACCAGCACGGGCGCGGGGAAGCCGGCCCGGGCGAACGCGGCGAGCAGGACGTCCTTGCCGACGCCGTGCATCGCGGTGTAGACGGTGCGGGCCGTGCGGGGCGAACCGGCCGCCAGCACCTCGTCGGTACGGGCCAGGTAGGCGTCGAGGACCGAGTCGTCGAGGGTCTCCCAGCCGGCCTCGGGGCGGGGCACGTCGCGCAGTGAGCGGACGGCGGCGATCTCGGCGGCGATCCCGGCGTCGGCCGGGGGCACGATCTGGGAGCCGTCGCCGAGGTAGACCTTGTAGCCGTTGTCGCGGGGCGGGTTGTGGCTGGCGGTGACCTCCACACCGGCGACCGCGCCGAGATGCCGTATGGCGTAGGCGAGGACGGGCGTGGGCAGCGGGCGGGGGAGTACGGCCGCCCGGAGGCCGGCGCCGGTCATCACCGCGGCGGTGTCGCGGGCGAAGTCGGCGGACTTGTGACGGGCGTCGTAGCCGATGACGACGAGCCCACCGGTCTCGCCGCGGGCCTTGAGGTACGCGGCGAGACCGGCGGCGGCGCGGATCACGACGGCGCGGTTCATCCGCATGGGCCCGGCGCCGAGCTCGCCCCGGAGGCCGGCCGTGCCGAACTGGAGGGTGCCGCTGAACCGCGCGGCGAGCTCGGCGTGGTCCCCGGCGTCGATGAGCTTGCCGAGTTCCTCACGGGTCTCCGCGTCGGGGTCCTCGGCCAGCCATGCCCTGGCCCGTGCGAGGAGTTCGTCGTGCACGTCGGGTCAACCTCTCGTCGGTTCGGTGGATCGTTCGTCCCGGGGGTGTTCCGCCCCGGCCGCCCTGGCCTGTCCCATCCTGTACCCGGAGGGCTGCCGCCCCCCGGCCCGCCGTTCCGGACTCGGCGGCCTCACTCGCAGGCCTTCCCGGACGGCCGAGTGCGCCGGGTCCGGGCCGCCGGGGCGCGGCCCGCGCCGGCGTTCCACCGGCGGGGTACGGAGCCTGCCCGCGGGGCCGGCGGGCCCGGGCGTCCTCCGGCTACAGGCGGCCCAGGACCTGGACCAGGAGGGAACCCATGCGGGTCGCGCTGTCGCGGCCCGCCTGGAGGACCTCCTCGTGGTTCAGCGGCTCGCCCGTCATGCCGGCCGCCAGGTTCGTCACCAGCGAGATGCCCAGCACCTCGGCGCCTGCCTCACGCGCCGCGATGGCCTCCAGCACCGTCGACATGCCCACCAGGTCCGCGCCGATGGCACGGGCCATCCGGATCTCGGCCGGCGTCTCGTAGTGCGGGCCGGGGAACTGGGCGTAGACGCCCTCCTCCAGGCTCGCGTCGATCTCCTTGCACAGGGCGCGCAGCCGCGGCGAGTACAGGTCGGTGAGGTCCACGAAGTTCGCGCCGACGATCGGCGACGTGGCGGTCAGGTTGATGTGGTCGCTGATCAGGACCGGCTGACCGGGACGCATGCCCGCGCGCAGCCCGCCGCAGCCGTTGGTCAGCACGATGGTCTTGCTGCCGGCGGCGACGGCCGTGCGGACGCCGTGCGCGACGGAGGCCACCCCGCGGCCCTCGTAGTAGTGCGTGCGGCCCAGGAAGACCAGCGCGCGCTTCTCCCCGATCCGGTACGAACGGATCGTGCCGCCGTGTCCCTCCACCGCCGGCGGGGGGAAGCCGGGCAGCTCGGTGACCTGGAACTCGGCGTCGGGCGCGCCCAGGGCGTCCACGGCCGGTGCCCAGCCGGAGCCCATCACGAGGGCGACGTCGTGGGTCTCGGCGCCCGTCAGTTCGCGCAGGCGCGCGGCGGCGGCGTCTGCGGCGGCGTGCGGGTCGCCCTGGATGTCGTCCGGAAGAAGAGATGCGTTCACGCGGATGAGGGTAGCCGGTCCGGGCCTACGCGCGTAGATGACAGAGCTCACGGGATGGCGATCGTTGTCTTGTCGTTTCCAACGAACCCGCGGGAGCGGCGGGGCGGCGGGCGCCCCGGCGGGCGTGCGGATGGCCCGGAGGCCGCGTCAGCAGGGGCGCTTGCGGAGTTCCATCACGTAGTCGTGCGGGGCGCCCGCGGACTCGGCCGCGTCGGCGACCTCGCCCAGGTAACGCGCCGACGGCAGGCCGCCCTCGTAGCCGTTGAGGACGTACAGCCAGGCCGGCTCCTCGCCCTCCAGCGTGTGCACGCGCACCCGCATCCGGCGGTAGATGTCGAGGCCGACGCCCTCCCAGCGGTCCATGGAGTCCTCGTCCATGGGCGCGATGTCGTACAGCGCGACGAACACCTGGGAGCCCGGCGCCTCCACGACGGTGGCCAGCGCCCCCTCCCAGCCCAGGTGCTCGCCGCCGAAGGTCAGCCGCCACCCGTTGAGCCAGCCGACGGCCCGCTGCGGCGAGTGCGGGGCGCGGCGGGTCATCAGCCGCGCGTCGAGGTTGCCGGCGTACGCGGCGTAGAGCGACATGCGTCGAGAGTACGGCAGCCGTCACCCCCGTCCCACCGGTCCCAGCACCAGCTGTGACGTGTTCCTCGGCCCCCGGGGCGCCGACATCTTGAACCGTGCGGGACAATGGAGTACGTGACTCGGATCGTGATCATCGGTGGCGGACCCGGCGGATACGAGGCGGCCCTCGTGGCCGCCCAGCTCGGCGCGGAGGTGACCGTCGTCGACTGCGACGGCCTGGGCGGGGCGTCGGTGCTGACCGACTGCGTGCCGTCCAAGACCCTCATCGCCACGGCCGAGGTGATGACCACCTTCGACTCCTCGTACGAGGAGCTGGGGATCATCGTCGCCGACGACACCCCGCCCCTGGAGCAGGCGGCCCGGGTGGTCGGCGTGGACCTCGGCAAGGTCAACCGGCGCGTCAAGCGGCTCGCCCTCGCCCAGTCGCACGACATCACCGCCTCCGTCACCCGGGCCGGCGCGCGCGTCCTGCGCGGCCGGGGCCGCCTGGAGGGCATGCAGGCGCTCGACGGCTCCCGCAAGGTCGTCGTCCGGGCCGCGGACGGCACCGAGGAGACGCTCGTCGCCGACGCCGTCCTGATCGCCACCGGCGCCCACCCGCGCGAGCTGCCCGACGCCCAGCCCGACGGCGAACGCATCCTCAACTGGACGCAGGTCTACGACCTCGACGAACTCCCCGAGGAGCTCATCGTCGTCGGTTCCGGTGTCACCGGTGCCGAGTTCGCCGGCGCCTACCAGGCACTCGGCGCGAAGGTGACCCTCGTGTCCTCCCGCGACCGCGTGCTGCCCGGCGAGGACCCGGACGCCGCCGCCGTCCTGGAGGACGTCTTCCGGCGCCGCGGCATGAACGTGATGGCCCGCTCCCGCGCCGAGTCCGCCAAGCGCGTCGGCGACCGGGTCGAGGTCACCCTCGCCGACGGCCGGGTCATCACCGGGTCGCACTGCCTGATGGCTGTCGGCGCCATCCCGAACAGCGAGGGCATGGGCCTGGAGGACGCCGGGGTCAAACTGCGCGACTCCGGGCACATCTGGACCGACAAGGTCTCCCGCACCACCGCTCCCGGCGTGTACGCCGCCGGTGACGTCACCGGCGTGTTCGCGCTGGCCTCGGTGGCGGCGATGCAGGGCCGTATCGCCATGTACCACTTCCTCGGCGACGCGGTCGCCCCGCTGAACCTCAAGACGGTCTCCTCCAACGTCTTCACCGACCCCGAGATCGCCACCGTCGGCTACTCGCAGGCCGACGTGGACGGCGGCAAGATCGACGCCCGCATGGTGAAGCTGCCGCTGCTGCGCAACCCGCGCGCGAAGATGCAGGGCATCCGGGACGGCTTCGTCAAGATCTTCTGCCGGCCCGGCACCGGCATCGTGGTCGGCGGTGTCGTCGTGGCCCCGCGCGCCTCGGAACTGATCCACCCGATCTCGATCGCGGTCGACAACAATCTGACGGTCGAGCAGATCGCGAACGCGTTCACCGTCTACCCGTCCCTGTCGGGGTCGATCGCCGAGGTGGCCCGTCAGCTCCACACCCGCAAGGAGACCGGTCAGGCCTGATGACCGAAAGCGACTCCCCGCTGGTCACGGGGAGTTGCCGCCCATTCGTGCGGCATAGTCGGCGAGCCTAGGCCCTATACCACCCCGTGCCCTGCCGTGCGAACAACTTCTGCTATTCGGCGCAAACAGCTGAAAGCAGACGGTCGCCCGCGTTACTGTCAGTTTCGTGTTCGCTGCAGAACGTCGCCAATTGATCCTCGAAATGGTGCGAGCGAACGGGGCCGTGTCGCTCCGTGAGCTCGCCCGCGTCGTCCAGACCTCCGAAGTGACCGTACGGCGGGACGTGCGCGCGCTGGAGGCAGAAGGACTCCTCGACCGCCGGCACGGCGGTGCGGTATTGCCGGGCGGATTCACGCGGGAGTCCGGCTTTCCGCAGAAGTCACATCTCGCGACCGCCGAGAAGACGGCCATCGCCGACCTCGCCGCCGGTTTCGTCGAAGAGGGCGAGGCCATCGTCGTCGGGGCGGGGACCACGACCCAGGAGCTGGCCCGCCGGCTCGCGCGGATCCCCGGGCTGACCGTCGTCACCAACTCCCTTCTGGTGGCCCAGGCGCTGGCCCACGCCAACCGGGTGGAGGTCGTCATGACCGGTGGCACCCTGCGTGGCTCCAACTACGCCCTGGTGGGTTCCGGCGCCGAGCAGTCCCTCCAGGGGCTGCGGGTCTCCCGGGCCTTCCTGTCCGGAAGCGGACTGACCGCCGAGCGCGGGCTGTCCACGTCCAACATGCTGTCGGCGTCCGTGGACCGGGCGCTCGTGCAGGCGGCCTCCGAGGTCGTCGTCCTGGCCGACCACACCAAGCTGGGCACCGACACGATGTTCCAGACCGTGCCGACGGACCTCATCACCCGTCTCGTGACCGACGAGCCGCCCGGCCACGACGACCGCGCGGCCACCGAACTCCAGGCCCTCGCCGACCAGGGGGTGCAGATCGCCGTGGCCGGGGCGGGAGCGTCGGGGGGTGACACGGTCCCGGCGCGGCAGCAACAGCGCCGGGACGTACCCCTCCCGAGCCCCCGCCGCGGCCAGACCCCGGGCGCCGGACCGGGCCCGAGACCAGCCGCCACCGTCCTGGGCGACCCGACCTCCGGCCCGGCAGAACGAGCCCGAGTGGCCGACCTACGCCGCCGCTGACCAACCCCGCGCCCCGAAGGGGGCCCTGAAGGGGCGCGAGGCATCGATGGGGGCGCGGAACGGCACACTGAAGGTGCGCGGGGCGCTGATAGGGGCGCGGGGAACTGCGCGACCAGCCACGACGCACCCGCGGACGAAAGGGGCGCGGGGCCGTCACAGGGGCGCGGGGAACTGCGCGATCCACCACGCGGGTGCCCTATGAGGGGCGCGGGGCGCTGATAGGGGCGCGGGGAACGGCGCGACCAGCCACGACGCACCCGCGGACGACACACCGGGCCCCGCCCACCCCACGGCCCCCCGAGTAGTCCCACACGCCCCCCGGCGGAGCGTCACCGTTTCAAGCCCCGCAAAGTCAAACGCAACAGACGATCCGCCAGCCCCGGGTCACCCGCCGTCTCCTCCGCCGCCAACGCGATCGCGTGCGTCAGCTGAAGCAGGTCACCGATCGCCACGTCCGAACGCACCGTGCCCGCCTCCTGCGCCCGCGTCAACAGCGCGCCGCCCGCCTCGCGGATCGGCCCGCTGCACCGGGCGAGCGCGGAGGAGTCGTCGTACGACACCGCCATCAACGCCCGCGCGAGTCCGCGGTACTCACCCGCGTGGGTGACCATCTCGCCCAGCCACGTCACCAGGGCCGAGCAGGGCTCGGGGGCGCGCAACAGTTCGCGGGAGCGGGCCAGCAGGTCGCCGACCGCGTCCTCGAAGACCGCGCTCAGCAGGGCGGGCCGGTTGGGGAAGTGCCGGTAGAGCGTGCCGATGCCGACGCCTGCCCGCCGGGCCACGTCTTCGAGGGACGCCTCCGTGCCGTGCGCGGCGAACGCGGAGCGCGCCTCGGCGAGCAGCCGTTCGTGGTTGCGCCGGGCATCGGCCCGCATGACCCGCGGACTGCCGACGGCCACCGGACCCGCCGCCCCCGCGGCCACCGGACCCGCAGTCACGGACCCAGTCCCCACCGGACCCGTCACCGCCCGGGCGGCCACCGAACCCGCAGTCACGGACCCAGTCCCCACCGGACCCGTCACCGCCCGGGCGGCCACCGAACCCGCAGTCACGGACCCAGTCCCCACCGGACCAGCCACCGCCCCCGCGGGCACCGAACCCGCCGTCACTGATTCGGCCGTCACCTGACCGGCCGTCACCGACCCGGCCGTCACCGACCCGGCCGTCACCGACCCGGCCGTCACCGACCCGGTGTTCACCGTTTCGGGCGTCACCGGTTCGGCCCCGTCTCGCGCGGCCCGTACCCGGGGCTGTCGGTGTTCCTGGGGTTCCGTGGTCTCCGCTGAGGTCGCGCCCGCCATGGTTCCCCACCTGCTCTCTCTCACACCCCGGTCTGCCCCCAGCATGCCACCGGGCCCGAACCGGCGGTCTTCGCCCGGATCCACCGGGGCCGTGGACGTCAGGGGGGCGTCCGCGTGCCACCGGGGCAGAGACGAGGCGCCCGGTGGACTGATCGCTCAGTCCACCGGGCGCCTCGGGATGTCACCTGAGCCGTGATCGAGGGATCAGTCCTTGATCTCGCAGATCGGCGCGCCGGAGGTGAGGGAGGCGCCGACTTCGGCGGACAGGCCCTTGACGGTGCCGGACCGGTGCGCGT
>NZ_JBWKDW010000048.1:0-23415 GCF_056435735.1 Streptomyces sp. NPDC043878 | reverse complement strand
CACCAGCTGCCGCAGGTGCTCCGGCGTCGTACCGCAGCAGCCGCCGACCAGTGAAAGGCCGTAGTCGCGGACGAAGTTCTCCTGCGCGTCGGCCAGGCCCTCGGGGCCGAGGGGGAAGTGGGCGCCGTCCTTCGTCAGGACCGGCAGGCCCGCGTTCGGCATGCACAGCAGCGGGATGCGGGAGTGGCGGGTGAGATAGCGCAGGTGCTCGCTCATCTCGGCCGGGCCGGTCGAGCAGTTGAGGCCGATCATGTCGATCCCGAGCGGCTCCAGCGCGGTCAGCGCGGCGCCGATCTCCGAACCCAGCAGCATGGTGCCGGTGGTCTCGAAGGCCATCGAGACCAGCAGGGGCACGCGGACCCCGGTGGCCTCCATCGCGCGGTGGGCGCCCAGGATCGAGGACTTCGTCTGGAGCAGGTCCTGCGTGGTCTCCACGATCAGGGCGTCGGCACCGCCGGAGAGCAGGCCCTCGGCGTTCTGCTGGAAGCCGTCGCGCAGGGTGCCGTAGCCGACGTGGCCGAGGGTGGGGAGCTTGGTGCCGGGGCCGATGGAGCCCAGCACCCAGCGCCGGCGTCCGTCGCGGGCGGTGAAGGAGTCGGCGACCTCGCGGGCGATGCGGGCGCCCGCCTCGGACAGCTCGTGGACCCGGTCGGCGATGTCGTACTCGCCGAGCGCCGAGTGGTTCGCCCCGAAGGTGTTCGTCTCCACACAGTCGACGCCCACCTCGAAGTACGCCTCGTGCACCGAGCGCACGATGTCCGGGCGGGTGAGGTTGAGGATCTCGTTGCAGCCTTCGAGGTTCTCGAAGTCGTCGAGTGTGGGGTCCTGGGCCTGGAGCATCGTGCCCATCGCTCCGTCGGCTACCACCACACGGGTGGCGAGCGCCTCACGAAGCTCGGACACACGGGTCCGGCTGTCGGCGGAAGGGGTCAGTGGCGACGAGGCCATGAAGGGGCTCCCTCTAGGTGCGACGGCTGTCGGCTTTCGCGCGAGGCCGCGGAACTCTCCGCGGTCGGCGCACGCCGCCAGGGTAACCGGGACCGCGGGGAGATGCCGGGGGCGTCCACGGGACGGACCCGGTGACGGGCGGGCCACCAACGGGATACCAGTGACGCAACAGTTGCGGACCGACCATTGGCGGGAGGTCGGGGACGACCGGTAGTGTTCGACATTGCCGAACGGCGGCAGCGACGTCGCGGGTCGACGGTCGAAGGGGACGGAGGCAGCACGGCGATGGCACGGAACATCCAGTCGCTCGAACGGGCGGCCGCGATGCTGCGGCTGCTCGCGGGCGGCGAGCGACGCCTCGGCCTCTCGGACATCGCCTCGTCGCTGGGCCTCGCCAAGGGCACCGCCCACGGCATCCTGCGCACCCTCCAGCACGAGGGCTTCGTGGAGCAGGACGACGCCTCCGGGCGCTACCAGCTGGGCGCCGAACTGCTGCGTCTGGGCACCACCTATCTCGACGTGCACGAGCTGCGGGCGCGCGCCCTGGTGTGGACGGACGACCTGGCCCGCTCCAGCGGGGAGAGCGTGCACCTGGGCGTGCTCCACCAACGGGGGGTGCTGATCGTGCACCACGTCTTCCGGCCCGACGACAGCCGGCAGGTCCTGGAGATCGGGGCCATGCAGCCGCTGCACTCCACGGCCCTGGGCAAGGTCCTGTCCGCCTACGACCCGGTCGCGCACAGCGAGGCGCTGGAGGCGGACCGCAAGGCGTTCACGGACCGTACGGTGTACGAGCCGGAGGACTTCGAGCACGTCCTCGACCTCACGCGGGCGCGCGGCTACGCGGCGGACGTCGAGGAGACCTGGGAGGGCATCTCGTCGGTCGCGGCGCCCATTCACGACCGGCGGCGGATGCCGGTCGGCGCGGTCGGCATCACCGGCGCCGTGGAGCGACTGTGCCGGGACGGTGAGCTGCGCCCCGAGCTGATCGCGGCCGTCCGTGACTGCGCCCGCGCGGTGTCGCGGGACCTGGGCGCCGGGCGGTTCTGAGCGCCGCACGGACAGCGGGCCGGAACAGGTGTGATGTTCCGGCCCTTTTGTCATGCTCAGACGCAGGGGGAGATGCGGCCCCACCACGCGCGGGGTGCTCCCGGTGGGGCCGTCCGCGACCGAACGCAAGATCGATTTCGTATCGATGTCGTACGGCGATCAATAACGATCGCGTTTTGGCCAACCGGGCTCTTGACGTGCATGTAACCCCGGAGCAAGACTCCCGTCCATCGGTCGGCATTGTCGAACACCTACCGGCAATACGCGTTAGAGTGTGACAAGCCAAGGGCCGTACCGCTCTCACTCCCGAGAGCAAGCTCGAACTCCCGGAGGGACCCGGGGTTCGGTCCCCTGGACGAAGGACAAAGGAGTCGCGGGTGTCCAGCTCCGACATCTTCATCGGCGAGACCATCGGTACCGCCATACTCATCCTGCTCGGCGGTGGCGTCTGCGCCGCCGTCACGCTGAAGGCCTCCAAGGCGCGCAACGCCGGCTGGCTCGCCATCACCTTCGGGTGGGGCTTCGCCGTACTGACGGCCGTCTACACCTCGGCGCCGCTGTCCGGCGCCCACCTGAACCCGGCCGTCACGCTCGCCCTCGCGATCAAGGACGACGACTGGAGCAACGTTCCGGTCTACTGGGCCGGTCAGCTGCTCGGCGCCGCGATCGGCGCGACCCTGGTCTGGGTCGCCTACTACGGCCAGTTCCACGCGCACCTCACCGACAAGGAGATCGTCGGCGGTCCGGGCGCGCAGGCGACGGGGACCAAGGCCGTCGAGGCCCAGGAGCAGGGCGCCGGTCCGGTGCTCGGTGTCTTCTCCACCGGCCCGGAGATCCGGGTCGTCTGGCAGAACCTCGCCACGGAGATCATCGGCACCGTCGTGCTGGTGCTCGCGGTCCTCACCCAGGGCCTCAACGACAAGGGCAACGGCCTGGGCACCCTCGGCGCCCTGGTCACCGCGCTCGTGGTCGTCTCGATCGGTCTGTCCCTCGGCGGACCGACCGGCTACGCGATCAACCCGGCCCGTGACCTCGGTCCGCGCATCGTGCACGCCCTCCTGCCCCTGCCCAACAAGGGCGGCTCCGACTGGCGCTACGCCTGGATACCGGTGGTCGGCCCGCTGATCGGCGGGGCCGTCGCCGCAGGCATCTACAACGTCGCCTTCGCTTAGAGCATCGAACGTCCCTGCTCCGGACGAGGCACCTCGCCTCGTCCGCCGAGCAGGGAGCACCGAGCCCCACAGCACGCGCCGTACGTACCGCCCCTCACCCACGGAACTCCAGGAGCAGACAGTGACCGACGCCCACACCGCCGGCCCGTTCATCGCCGCGATCGACCAGGGCACGACCTCGTCCCGCTGCATCGTCTTCGACCGTGACGGCCGGATCGTCTCCGTCGACCAGAAGGAGCACGAGCAGATCTTCCCGAAGCCGGGCTGGGTCGAGCACAACGCCACCGAGATCTGGACCAACGTCGAGGAGGTCGTCGCGGGAGCCATCGCGAAGGCCGGCATCACCCGCGACGACATCAAGGCCATCGGCATCACCAACCAGCGGGAGACCACACTCCTCTGGGACAAGAACACCGGCGAGCCCGTCCACAACGCCATCGTCTGGCAGGACACCCGCACCGACGCCCTCTGCCGGGAGCTCGGCCGCAACGTCGGCCAGGACCGTTTCCGCCGCGAGACGGGCCTGCCGCTGGCCTCCTACTTCGCCGGCCCCAAGGCCCGCTGGCTGCTCGACAACGTCGAGGGGCTGCGTGAGCGCGCCGAGGCGGGCGACATCCTCTTCGGCACCATGGACAGCTGGGTCATCTGGAACCTGACCGGCGGCGTCAACGGCGGCAAGCACTACACCGACGTCACCAACGCCTCCCGCACCATGCTGATGAACCTGCACACGCTGGAGTGGGACGACAAGATCGCCGAGTCCATCGGCGTGCCGCTGAACATGCTCCCGGAGATCCGCTCCTCCGCCGAGGTCTACGGCGAGGTCACCGGCGGGAAGCTGGGCGACCTGCTCGGCGGCATCCCGGTCGCCTCCGCGCTCGGTGACCAGCAGGCGGCCCTGTTCGGCCAGACCTGCTTCGCGGAGGGCGAGGCCAAGTCGACGTACGGCACCGGCACGTTCATGCTGCTGAACACCGGTGAGAAGATCATCAACTCCTACTCGGGGCTGCTGACCACCGTCGGCTACCGGATCGGCGACGACAAGCCGGTCTACGCCCTGGAGGGCTCGATCGCCGTCACCGGTTCGCTGGTGCAGTGGATGCGCGACCAGATGGGCCTGATCTCCACCGCCGCCGAGATCGAGACCCTCGCGCTCTCGGTCGAGGACAACGGCGGCGCGTACTTCGTGCCGGCCTTCTCCGGTCTGTTCGCCCCGTACTGGCGCTCCGACGCCCGCGGTGTGATCGCCGGCCTCACCCGGTACGTCACCAAGGCGCACCTCGCGCGCGCCGTCCTGGAGGCCACGGCCTGGCAGACCCGTGAGATCACCGACGCCATGACGAAGGACTCCGGCGTCGAGCTCGCGGCTCTCAAGGTCGACGGCGGCATGACCTCCAACAACCTGCTGATGCAGACGCTCTCCGACTTCCTGGACGCGCCGGTGGTGCGCCCGATGGTCGCCGAGACCACCTGCCTCGGTGCCGCCTACGCCGCCGGCCTCGCCGTCGGCTTCTGGAACAGCACCGACGACCTGCGCGCGAACTGGCGACGGGCCGCCGAGTGGACCCCCCGCATGGACGCGGAGACCCGCGACCGTGAGTACAAGAGCTGGCTCAAGGCCGTCGAGCGGACCATGGGCTGGCTCGAGGACGAGGAGTAAGAACCCCACATGACCAGTCAGTCCACCCTGCAGTCCGTGCCTGCCCTGGGGACGCACCCGGCCTCCGGCTCCCACCCGAGCCGCGCCGAGACCCGGGAGCAGCTCTCCAAGGCGTCGTACGACCTTCTCGTGATCGGCGGCGGCATTCTGGGCATCTCCACCGCCTGGCACGCCGCGCAGTCCGGTCTGCGGGTGGCTCTGGTCGACGCCGGCGACTTCGCCGGCGCCACCTCCTCCGCCTCCTCCAAGCTTCTCCACGGCGGTCTGCGCTACCTGCAGACCGGCGCGGTGAGGCTGGTGGCGGAGAACCACTTCGAGCGCCGTGCGGTCTCCCGTCAGGTGGCTCCCCACCTGGCGAACCCGCTCACGTTCTACCTCCCCGTGTACAGGGGCGGGCCGCACGGCGCGGCGAAGCTCGGGGCGGGCGTGTTCGCCTACTCCGCGCTGTCGGCGTTCGGTGACGGCGTCGGGCACCTGCTGTCGCCGGCGAAGGCCGCGCAGGACGTGCCCGAGCTGCGCACCGACAACCTCAAGGCCGTGGCCGTGTACGGCGACGACCAGATGAACGACGCCCGCATGGCGCTGATGACGGTCCGTGCGGCCGTCGAGGCGGGCGCGGTGGTCCTCAACCACGCCGAGGTGACGGGCCTGCGCTTCACCAAGGGCCGGGTGACGGGCGCCGACCTGCGCGACCGCACCTCCGGGGACGAGTTCGGCGTCAACGCCCGGCTCGTGCTCAACGCGACCGGCCCGTGGGTCGACCACCTGCGCAGGATGGAGGACGCGAACGCGGCGCCGTCCATCCGGCTGTCCAAGGGCGCGCACCTGGTGCTGAAGCGCACCTCCCCCTGGAAGGCCGCGCTGGCCACTCCGATCGACAAGTACCGCATCACCTTCGCCCTCCCCTGGGAGGACATGCTGCTGCTCGGCACGACCGACGAGGAGTACGAGGGGGACCCGGCGGACGTGGCGGTGACCGAGAAGGACACCGCCCAGATACTCGACGAGGCCGCGTTCTCCGTCCGCGACCAGCAGCTGAGCCGGGACCTGATCACGTACGCCTTCGCGGGTCTGCGGGTGCTGCCGGGCGGTCCCGGCGACACGGCGAAGGCAAAGCGCGAGACGGTGGTGACCGAGGGCAGGGGCGGCATGCTGTCCGTGGCCGGCGGCAAGTGGACCACCTTCCGGCACATCGGCCGTACGGTGATGCAGAAGCTGGAGGCGCTGCCGGGTCACCCGCTGGGTGAGGACTTCGAGCCGGTCTCCTCGCTGCCGAAGAAGCTGCCGCTGCCGGGCGTCGCCAACCCCCGGGCCGTGGCTCACCGTCTCCTGGTGGACCACCCGGCGCCCGGTCCGCGGATGGCGGCCGACACCGCGCGCCACCTGGCGACGCACTACGGTTCGCTGGCCTTCGACATCGCCCGGCTGGCGAACGAGAACCCCGAACTGGCCGAGCGGGTCCACCCCGACGCGCCCGAGATCTGGGCGCAGGTCGTCTACGCCCGCGACCACGAGTGGGCCGAGACGCAGGACGACGTGCTGCGCCGCCGTACGACCCTGACGATCCGTGGTCTGGCCACGGACGAGGTGCGGGCGAAGGTGCAGGACCTGCTCGACAAGAAGTAGGGCGACAGCGGGCGCCCGGCGGCGTCCGCGCAGGGCGAGGGGCGGCTCCCGGGAGGGGCCGCCCCTCGCCCGCATGCGCCGGGCATCCCGTGCCGGACCCGTATGCCGCCAGGGGTGGACACCCTCCCGGCCGCTCCCCCGGTGCCTCCGTGAGCTCCCCCGAAAGGCGCACCGGCGGGGCGTGCTGCGGCGGTCCGGGGCCTGCCCTGGTCCCGCCCTCAGGACAGTGCTGCCAGCGCCGCCTCCACGTCGGCCGGTCCGCTCAGGTTCGTGCGCTGGACGATCAGGTCGCGGCCCAGGAGCAGTGCGCGCCGGGACGCCGGGACCTGCCGCGGGTCGGGCAGGGTCGTCAGGTCGGTCAGGTGGGCGAAGCCGATGACGCGGCGAACGATCTCGGTGCCCGCGAAGCCGACGGAGTCCGTCCAGACGCGGCGCAGGAAGCGGTCGAGGTAGGCGTCGTCGAAGAAGGTGTCGACGCGGACCGGCCACAGCCGGCGGAACTCGGCCTCGAACGCCTCCCAGGACAGGCGGAGTTGGTCGCCGTGGTCGGTGACGGTGCCGAGTGCGTCGGCCCGCGCCCAGGAGACCAGGGTGTTCGCCCAGTACAGTCCCAGGTCGAAGCCGATGGGGCCGACGAACGAGAACTCCGGGTCGAAGGCCCTTACGACCGGGGTGCCTTGGCGCTCCCCGACCATGACGCTGCCGGTGTGCAGGTCGCCGTGCAGCAGCGCCTGGCCGCTCGTCATGAAGAGGTGGCGGAGGTCGGCGACCTCGGTCCGCAGACGGGTGTCCGCGCGGAACTCGGCGGCGAGATCGTCGAGTTGCGGGTGCCAGTGGTTGTGCTCGTGCTCGACGTACGGCTCTGAGAGCACCACGTCCTCGGTGATCTTGCACAGTTCGGGGTTCACCGAGGCCGCGACCAGTGCCTTGCGCCGCGCGGACGGCATGCCGAAGTCGCTGGTGGCGAAGGAGAGCTGGGCGACGAACTCACCGATACGGGCTGAGGTCCGCGGGCCGTACGACGCGCCCCGGTTGAGGAGGGTGCGGAGGACCTCCAGGTCGGACATGTCCTCCATGACGAGGGCGTAGTTGTCTCCGTCGTAGCCGTGGATCGCCGGGATCTTGTCGGGGGCGACCCGGGCGAGCTGGTCGTAGGCGCGGGCCTCGGCGTCGGCGCGTGCGGGGCTCATCGGCCAGGAGGGGCCGGCGACGCGGACCCAGGGCAGGGCCTGCTTGACGGCGAGGCTGCGGGTGCCGTCGGTGGAGGCGGCGAGGAACACCCGGTTCATGTTGCCGTCGGAGACCTCGCGGACGCGGATGTCGTCCGGGTCGGCCCAGTGACCCCGCTCGTGCAGGTAGCCGGGGATGTCGTCGGTCTCCAGGATGCGGTAGCCCATCGGTGGTGAACTCCCTTATGCGGTACGGCGCTTGGACAGGGTGAAGCTGAAGACCAGGGCGAGGATGAGGACCGCGCCCTCGACGACGTCCTGCGTGTAGTACGGCAGGCCCTTGATGGTGAGGCCGGTGGTGATGATGCCGATGAGGACGGCGCCGAGGGCCGTGCCCCAGACGTTCGGGCGGCCCCGGCCGAGGACGGAGGTGCCGACCAGGGCGACGGCGATGGCCTCCAGCAACTGGGAGGTGCCGGCCGACACGTCGCCCTGGCCGATGCGGGAGGCCAGGATGAGGCCGCCGACGGAGGCGAGGACGCCGGACAGGACGTAGGCCAGGGCCCGGTAGGCGCCGACGCGGATACCGGCCAGGCGGGCGGCCTCGGCGTTGGCACCGATCGCGTACAGCACCCGGCCCCAGCGGGTGCGGGCCAGGAAGACCCAGGCGAGGACCGTGAGCGCGCCGAAGATCAGGACGGAGACGGGGATGCCGGCGACGGTGCCGCGGTCGATGCGCAGGAACCCCGCGGTGAACCGGCCGGGCGCGGTGGTGCCGTCCGGCTGTGTCATGCCGGGGGTGATGGACTGGCCGTCGACGAGGATGAGTTTGGTGCCCTGGATCACGAACATGGTGCCGAGGGTGGCCAGCAGGTCGGGGATCTTGAGGACGACGATCAGGAGCGCGTTGAGCAGGCCCGCCAGCGCGCCGGCCGCGATCACGGCGACGATGGCGACCGAGCCGACCTGGTTGTACGTCACCATCGTCTTGGCGGCGACCGTCACGCCGAGGCCCGCCACCGCACCGACAGACATGTCCATGCCGCCAACGGCCATGGTGAGTGTCACGCCGAGGCCGAGGATCGCGGCGACGGAGACGTAGCGGAGGGTGTCGAGGAGGGTCGCCGACTCGCGGAAGGACCCCTCGCTGAGCGCGAAGTACGCGAAGAGCGCGACCGTGACGAAGATGAAGCCGTACTTGATGACGGCGTTCTGGACGCGCAGGGCGGTGGAGGTCGCGGGCGGCAGCGCCGCCTTGGTGGGGACCTCGGTGCTCTGTGTGGTGGTCATGGCGTGCTTCCTGGTGTGGCGGGGCCGGCCGGCTTCGGACGGTGCGTCGGGCGGACGCCGGTCGGTGGGTCAGACGGACGCCGAGATGGTGTCGATCACGCGGTCGCGTTCGGCGTCCTGGCCGTACGCGTCGAGGTGGACCTCGCCGGCCGCGAGGACGACGACCCGGTCGGCGACTTCCAGGACCTCGTCGACGTCGGCGGACAGGACGAGGACGGCGGCGCCCTCGGCGGCGAGGGCGCGGGCCCGGCGGCCGATGTCACGGCGCGCCCCGATGTCCACGCCTCGGAACGGTTCATCCAGGATCAGGACACGGGGGGTCTCGGCGAGCCAGCGGCCGACGACGACCTTCTGCTGGTTGCCGCCGGACAGCTCCTCGACGGTGCTGTGCTCGTCGCGGGTGACGACCCCGAGCGTCTCGATCGCCTCGCGGCCCAGGGCGTCCTCGCGCGAGCCGTGCAGCCAGCCCGCCGTGGACACGGACCTGAGGAACGGCAGCGAGATGTTCCGCGCCAGCGACCAGCCCGGCACGAGGGCGTCCGCGTGCCGGTCCTCGGGGACCAGGTGGACGCCCGCGCGGATGGCGTCGGCGGGGCGGCGAGGGCGGTACGGCCGGCCGTCGAGTTCGACGGAGCCCGCCGTGAGGGGTTCGGCGCCGAACAGCCCGCGGGCCAGTTCGGTCTTGCCCGCGCCCAGCAGGCCCACGACGCCGGTGACCTCGCCGGCCCGGATGTCGAGGTCCAGCGGTGTCCGGCCCTCGAAGAGCCGGACACCGCGCAGGGACAGCGCCACCTCGCCCCGCGCGTTCTCCCTGACCGGGCGGGCCGTCGCCGCCTCCTGCGCCTGGGCGAGCATCGCGCGCAGCGCCGCGTCCCAGTCGAAGGGCTTGGCCTGGTCGCCGGTGAGACGGCCGTCCCGCAGGACGACCAGCCGGTCGGCGAGCGCGTCCATCTCGCCGAGGCGGTGGGAGACGTAGAGGACGGCGATGCCGTCGTCCCGCATCCGTTCGACGAGGGTGAACAGGCGCCGTGCCTCGGCGGCGGACAGGGCCGAGGTCGGTTCGTCGAGGATCAGCAGCCGGGGGCGGGTGGCCAGGGCGCGGGCCAGGATCAGCAACTGCCGGTCGGAGATGCCGAGTTCGGTGACGTCCTGGCGCAGGACGGTGTCGCTCCAGTCGAGGCCGAGAGCCGACTGGATCTCGCGGGCGCGGGCGAGGATGCGGCGGCCGTTCAGGAACGGGTTGCCGCGCCGCCGCGCCAGCTCCTCGAAGACCAGGTTCTCGGCGACCGTGAGGCCGGGCACGATGCCCTCGCCGATCCGCTGGTGCACCGTCTGGATGCCCAGGTGACGCGCGGCGAGGGGGGAGTTGAGCGCGACCGGCGCGCCGTCGACCCGTACCTCTCCCCCGTACCCGGTGTGCACCCCGGACAGGATCTTGATCAGGGTGGACTTGCCGGCGCCGTTCGCGCCGAGCAGCGCGACAACGCTGCCCGGGGCGATGTCGAGGGAGACGGAGCCGAGCACCGTCCTGCCGCCGAAGGCCATGCTGACGTCACGGAGGCCGACCGCGGCCGCCGCGCCCCCGGCACCGACGGGCGGGTCGGCGGGCGACTCAGTGGGCGACATTGGGGATCCAGTCCGCGGTGCTGACCTGGGAGAGGTTCAGCGCGGGCAGTGCCTCGCGCAGCTGGTCCATGTTCGCGATCTTCTTCTCGTGCAGGAAGTCCTGGGTGATGGCGACGGCCGGGAAGGAGACCGTGGCCTTGTTCAGCTGTCCGGCCAGTTCCAGTGCGGCCGTCCGCACGACGGCGGCGCCGACGGCGGAGGGGTCGGTGCCCGCGGTGGCGACCCACGGGCTGCCGTCGGCCGTCATGTTCTGGATGTCGGCGTTGGAGACGTCCGCGCCGAAGACCTTCACCTTGTCCTGGAGCTTCTTGTTCTGCACGGCGAGGACGGTGCCCTTGGCGAGTTCGTCGTAGGGGGCGAAGACGCCGGTCACGTCGGAGTGCTGGGTGAGGGCGGCGGAGACCAGGGGAACGTTGTCGGTGGCCGTGGAGTCGGTCACCTTGCCGACCTTGAACTCCTGCTTCCAGCCCTGCGCTGCGGCCGTCTTCCTCCAGACGGTGTCGCGCTTGTCGAGGGCGGCGTAGCCGGCCACGTTGACGTAGCCGACCTTGGCGTCCTTGCCGACCGACTTGGCCATCACGTCGAGGACGGCCTGCGCCATGCTGGCGTCGTCCTGCTCGGTGCTGACGACGCCCTTGGTGGAGGTCTCCACGTCGTAGACGACGACCTTGATGCCCTTCTTGACGGCCTTGTCGATCTCCGGCTGGATGGTCGCCGGGAAGCCGTGGTCGATGATGATCGCCTGTGCGCCGGAGTTGATGGCGGAGGACAGGTCGGTGGCCTGCTTGGCGTTGTCGGCCTGGGCGTCGTAGACGGTGAGGTCGACACCGAGCGCCTTGGCCTGCGCCTTGGCTCCGTTGCCCCACTGCTCGAAGTAGTCGCCGGCGCCGCTCTGCCGGACCAGGGCCACCTTGACCGTGCCCTTGCTGAAGGGGGCCGGCTTCGCGCCGGTGGCCGCCGAGGCCGGGGCGGCACTGGCGCCGGTCTTCTCGGAGGCGTCCGTGGACTGCGAGCATCCGGCGAGCAGCAGCGCGGAGGCGGAGGCCAGCGAGAGCGCGGCCAGGGGAACACGGGTACGGGACATGAGGGGCTCCAGGTGCGGTGGTGCGAGGGGAGGGAGAGGGAGGGTGCTTGCCCCGGAGCGAGGGAAAGGAATGCGCCATCGTGCGGGCAGACGGCGGGCGCCCGGTGAGGTGGGCGTGACAGGGCTCCGGGTGAGGTCAGCGACAGCTGGCTGTGGTCGACCGGAGCAAGTCCACGTACAGCCGCCGTACGAGCAGCAGCGTCTTCATACGCAGATCATGGGAAGGTTTTCAGTCATGCGTCAAAGCCCTGGACACGGATTCTCATTGGTTGAGACAACAACTTCGTCACAGGCGGTCGGCGAGGCGCGTGGCGTTACCATCGCGGTTCCGGCCTGCCGCGCAGCGCACGGCAGGGCCGTCGCCGCCCGCGTTCCGTCTGCACCCCGGATGCTCGTCTCGGCATTCGGACCCTCGTCCCGCCCACTGGAGTTGCTCTCATGACCCTGCTGACGACCTGGCCCGAGTCCGGCCCCGAGACCGTCGTGCGCCGTACCTCGGACCCCGCCGAGATCGCTGCGGCGCTCAAGCCGCTCGGTGTCCGCTACGAGCAGTGGCCCGTGCGCGGGAACGTGCCCGCGGACGCCGGCAGCGACGCCGTGTTCGCCGCGTACGGCCCGGAGATCGACAAGCTGAACGCCGAGGAGGGCTTCACCACCGTCGACGTGCTCGGCCTGCACCCGGGCGACGACCCGGAGTACCCGGCGAAGGCGGCGGCCGCCCGCGCGAAGTTCCTCCAGGAGCACACGCACGACGACGATGACGAGGTGCGCTTCTTCGTCTCCGGCTCCGGCATCTTCTACCTGCACGTGAACGGCGAGGTGCACGCGGTCCTCTGCGAGAAGGGCGATCTGCTCGGCGTGCCGCGCGGCACCACGCACTGGTTCGACATGGGCACCCGGCCGGCCTTCACCGCGATCCGCTTCTTCCACGAGGAGGACGGCTGGATCGGCAACTTCACCGGCTCCGCCATCGCCGGCCGCTTCCCGGACTACGACTCGATCGCCGCGGGCCACGAGCGGGACCGGGCAGCCGCGTGACGCTGGAGGTGCCCGCGTTCGACGTGGACGCCGTGGTGCTGGACATCGAGGGCACCACGAGCGCCACCGGGTTCGTCGTGGACGTGCTGTACCCGTACTCACGGGCGCGTTTCGCGGCGCTGCTCGCCCAGCGCGGCGCCGAGCCGGCGGTGGCGCGGGCGATCGCCCAGGTGCGGGAGCTGACCGGCGATCCCGGCGCCGACGCGGCGGCGGTGGAGAAGGCCCTGAACGCCTGGCTGGACGAGGACCGCAAGGCGACGCCCCTGAAGACCCTCCAGGGGATCGTCTGGGCCGAGGGTTTCGCACGCGGCGACCTGGTCTCGCACTTCTACGACGACGTCGTCCCGGCGCTGCGCGACTGGCACGCGGCGGGCGTGCGCCTGTACGTCTACTCCTCCGGGTCGGTCGCGGCGCAGCGGGCCTGGTTCACGCACAGCCCGGAGGGCGACCTGACGCCTCTCGTCCGCGGTCTGTACGACACCGAGAACGCGGGGCCCAAGCAGGAGGCGGCGTCCTACCGGCGGATCGCGGAGGCGACGGGTGTGGCCCCCTCCCGCCTCCTGTTCCTGTCCGACCGGCCGGGCGAGCTGGACGCGGCCCGCGAGGCCGGCTGGCACACGGTCGGCGTCCGGCGGCCCGGGGAGCCGTACTACGAGCACGGCGTCGGCGACCACGCGCAGGCGGGGACGTTCGACGCGATCACCCTCAGCACGTCCGGGAGTTCCGTATGACGGCCGACATCAGCGCACTCGACCTGGAGGAGGCGGGGGCGGTGCTCGCCGCCGAGTCCGCCCGCTTCGCCTCCTTCGGCTGGATGCGGGGGACCTCCGGGAACCTCTCCGTGGTGCTCTCCCGCGACCCGCTGCTGCTCGCGGTCACCGCGAGCGGCCACGACAAGGGTGAACTGACGCCCTCCGACGTGGTGTTGGTGGACGGGAACGGCGCCGCCGTGCACGGGGGCACACCGTCGGCCGAGGCGGAGCTGCACGCGCGGGTGGCCGCGCTGACCGGTGCGGGCGCGGTGGTGCACGTGCACACCGTGGCGTCGGTCGCGATGGGACGACGGGCGCCGAGCGGTGTCGCCTTCAGGGACGTGGAGATGCTGAAGGGTGTCGGACAGCCCGCGCACGACGTCGAGGTGACGCTGCCCGTCATCGCCAACAGCCAGGACATGAAGGTGCTCGGCGACCGGCTGGAGGCGGCGCGCAATCCGCTGATGCCGGCGGTGGTGGTCGCGGGGCACGGCCTGTACGTGTGGGGTGCCGACCCGCGCCAGGCCCGCCACCACACCGAAGTCGTGGAGTGGCTGCTGGAGTTGGAGCTCACCCAGAAGTGACGCCATGTCAGGGTGCGGCCGGGTCACGGTGACCGGGCCGCCTCCTCGTCGTGTGCGCGGCCGCCCCGGGCGCGGGTGGGCGGCGGGCGTCAGCGCAGGCACTCCCCCGGCAGCTGCCCGGCCGCGACCTCCAGCACGCCGCGTTCGGTGACCAGCGCCGTCACCAGCCGCCCCGGCGTCACGTCGAAGGCGGGGTTGTGGCCGCGCGACGCGAGGGGCGCGGTCCGTACGCCGGCCCACTCCAGGACCTCGGCCTCGTCGCGGAGTTCGATGTGGATGTCGTCGCCGGTCTTCGTCGACAGGTCGACCGTCGTGGTGGGGGCCGCCACCAGGAACGGGACGCCGGCGTCGGCGCATGCCAGGGCGACGCCCACGGTGCCGACCTTGTTCGCCGTGTCACCGTTGGCCGCGATGCGGTCCGCACCGACGATCGCCGCGTCCACCGCGCCGCGCAGGATCGTGCCCGCGGCCGCGCCGTCGGCCTGCACATAGTGCGGGATGCCCTCCTGGACCAGCTCCCAGGCCGTCAGACGGGAGCCCTGCAGCAGCGGGCGCGTCTCGTCCGCGTAGACCAGTTCGAGCAGTCCACGGGCGTGCAGTTCACGGATGACGCCGAGAGCCGTGCCCCAGCCCGCGGTGGCCAGGGCGCCGGTGTTGCAGTGGGTCAGGACGCGCAGCGGGCGGTCGGCGGCGGTCTTCTCGAGCAGCCAGTCGGCGCCGTGCGCGCCCATCGCCCGGTTCGCCTCGACGTCCTCGCGCTGGACGGCGGCGGCCTCCGCGAGCACCGCGTCGAGGCCCTCGTCGAAGCGGGTCATGACACGGTCCACGGACACCATGAGGTTGACGGCGGTGGGGCGGGCCGCGCGGACGCGGGCGACGGCGGCGCGCGTCTCCTCGCGGGACCAGCCCTCCCGGTCGGCCTGGAGCAGCGCCAGGGCGACCCCGTAGGCGCCGGCCGCACCGATCGCGGGAGCGCCGCGCACCACCAGCCGCTGGATCGCCTCCACCAGGGTGTCCACATCGCGGACAAGCCGTGTCTCGGTGCGGGCCGGGAGCAGGGTCTGGTCGATCAGCGCCAGACCGGTTCCGGTCCAGTCGACGGCGCGCAGTTCCTGGTGCATAACGGGGCACTCCTGCTGTTCTGGTGGTGCTCGCCACGGTACATGACCTCTACGAACCACAGTTCGAGGCCGCTGTACGGGAGGCCGGAAGCCGCCCCGGGAGTGCGGTATCCGCCTCGCAGCAACGGCGGGCACGTCTCGCATGTCGAGACGTGGCATACGGGTCGGAGACCTCCGTCGACCGGGGGGCGCCGGCAGCCGGAACCGGGCCCCGGCGGCGGCTGCCGCCGGAACCGGGGACACCCGGCGGGCGGGCCGTGATCGCCGATCTGGCGGCAGTCGCCTGAACAGGCCCCATAATGTGCTGAGACATCCGATGTCCGGGCGACAGGGAGGCGGCCGTGGCAGTCACCGATGAGGCGATCGAGAAGATCAAGGGCATGATCGTCTCCGGCGCGCTGCGTCCCGGCGACCGGCTGCCCAAGGAGAGCGAACTCGCCGCCGAGCTGGGGCTGTCCCGCAACTCGCTGCGGGAGGCGGTGCGCGCGCTGTCCCTGATCCGCATCCTGGACGTACGGCAGGGCGACGGCACCTATGTGACCAGCCTCGACCCGCAGCTTCTGCTGGAGGCGCTCAGCTTCGTGGTGGACTTCCACCGCGACGACACCGTCCTGGAGTTCCTCGCCGTCCGCCGCATTCTGGAGCCGGCCGCCACGGCGATGGCGGCCACCCGCATCAGCGAGCAGCAACTGGACGCCCTCAGCGCCCAGTTGGACAAGCTGGGCGAGGCGCCCTCGGTGGAGGAACTCGTCGCCTGCGACCTCGACTTCCACCGGGGCATCGTGCAGAGCTCCGGCAACTCGGTGCTGTGCTCCCTGCTCGACGGACTCTCCGGCCCCACCACGCGGGCACGGATCTGGCGCGGCCTCACGCAGGAGGACGCGGTCACCGGCACCCTGCGCGAACACCGGGCGATCCTGGGCGCGCTGCGGGACCGGGACGCGGAGGCGGCACGGTCCTGGGCGACGGTGCACATCGCGAGCGTGGAGCAGTGGCTGCGCTCGACGCTGTGAGCGTCGTGCGGTCGCGACTGCCGCGCTCCACACCGCGAGCCGCGTACGGCCACGGTGACGGGGCGGGTTCGGCGCCGCCGCACGGCCGGGTGGGCCCCCCGCACGGGCCGCCGCCGCACGGCCGGCCGGATGACACCCTTACGGGCCGCCGCCGCACGGCCGGGTGAAACCGCACGGACACTGACGTCGGGCCACCCGCCCGCGCGCCCGCTGGAGCGCCCTGACCTGGCGGCTCGGAGGACGGCTCGCGCAACTGCGCTCACAGCTCGGATGACTGAGGGGTGTTCCGGGGTGGCTATCGGGGCAGTGATCCGTTCACTCCCCCGTGCAAGGGGGCTGCGGGCGCCCCCTGCGCACGCCGTAAGGTTGGGGCGTACGCGAGGGCACGTCGGAAGGAGGCGCTGGGTGATCGAGCTCGAGGGGGTTCCCGAGCTGATCGACCCGGTCATGGTGGCCGCGTTCGAGGGCTGGAACGATGCCGGCGACGCCGCCTCCGCCGCGGTCGCGCATCTGGACAAGGAGTGGAAGGGCGAGGTCTTCGCGGCGCTGGACGCCGAGGACTACTACGACTTCCAGGTGAACCGTCCCACGGTGTGGATGGACGGCGGGGTACGCAAGATCACCTGGCCCACCACCCGTCTCTCGGTGGTCCGGGTCGGCGGCGACAAGCCGCGTGATCTCGTGCTCGTCCGGGGCATCGAACCGTCCATGCGGTGGCGCTCGTTCTGCAACGAGCTCCTCGGTTTCGCGCACGAACTGGGTGTGGAGCTGGTGGTCGTCCTGGGCGCCCTGCTCGGTGACACCCCGCACACGCGTCCGGTCCCGGTCAGCGGCGTCACGTCCGACCCGGACCTGGCCCAGCGGATGGACCTGGAGGAGACCAAGTACGAGGGCCCGACGGGCATCGTCGGCATCCTCCAGGAGGCGTGCACGCACGCGGGGGTTCCGGCGGTGTCGCTGTGGGCCGCCGTACCGCACTACGTGTCGCAGCCGCCCAACCCGAAGGCGACGCTGGCCCTCCTGAACCGCCTGGAGGACCTGATCGACATCCGTATCCCACTGGGCGAACTGCCCGAGGACGCGCGTGCCTGGCAGGTGGGGGTGGACCAACTGGCCGCCGAGGACAGCGAGGTCGCCGAGTACGTCCAGTCGCTGGAGGAGGCCCGGGACACCGCGGAGCTGCCGGAGGCGTCCGGCGACGCGATCGCACGGGAGTTCGAACGGTATCTGCGGCGCCGGGACGGGGCCGGTCCGGCCGGCTCAGGCGGCCACGCCACGGCGGACGGCAGCGACGCCGCGTCCTACCTGCGGGACAACCCGGGCCCACGCGCCAAGCCGCCGAAGCCCCCGAAGCCGGGCACGGACGACGACGAGCCTCCCGAGGACTGAGCCGAGGCCCGGCCGTAAGACCGGGTCTCAAGACCCGGTCTCAAGACCCGGTCTCAACGTCCGGCCGCAAGACCCGGTCGCAAAGCCGACCCCGAGGTCCGGGCTCACCGTCCGGGCTCGCGGACCGGGCTCGCGGACCCGGCTCACGGTCCGGTCGGCCGGGAACACGACGACAAGGGGCGCCTCCCCGTTCTCCACGGGGAGGCGCCCCTTCCGCTCGGCGCCCGGGTGCCCGGCCCCCGAGCCCCACATCCCTACAGCGCCACGCCCAGCAGCGCGTCCACCGCACGAGAGACGACGCCCGGCGCGCCCTCGTCCGTGCCACCGTGCTCCTCCTGGAGCGCGGCCCAGCGGTCCACGGCGGCCAGTGCGGCCGGAGCGTCCAGGTCGGCGGCGAGCGCTTCGCGGATCTCCTCGACGAGCGCCTCGGCGGACGGGCCGTCGGGCCGGGACACGGCCGCGCGCCAGCGTCCCAGCCGGGCGACGGCGTCCTGGAGGACCTGGTCGGTGTACTCCCAGTCGGCGCGGTAGTGGTGGGCGAGGAGCGCGAGCCGGATGGCGGCGGGGTCGACGCCGTCCTCGCGGAGCTTCGACACGAAGACGAGGTTGCCCTTGGACTTGGACATCTTCTCGCCGTGCAGGGCGACCATGCCGGCGTGCACGTAGGCCTTGGCCATGGGGAACTCGCCGGTCAGCACCTGGGCGTGGGAGGCGCCCATCTCGTGGTGCGGGAAGGCGAGGTCGGAGCCGCCGCCCTGGACGTCGAAGCCCATGCCGAGGTGGTCCAGGGCGATGGCGACGCACTCGATGTGCCAGCCGGGCCGGCCGCGCCCGAGGGAACCGCCGTCCCAGCTGGGCTCGCCCTCGCGGGCGGCCATCCACAGCATCGGGTCGAGGGGGTTCTTCTTGCCCGGCCGGTCCGGGTCGCCGCCGCGTTCGGCGGACAGCAGGCGCATCGCGGCGGCGTCCAGGTGGGACACCCCGCCGAAGTGCGGGTCGGACTCGACGGAGAAGTAGACGTCCCCGTCGAGGTCGTAGGCGGCGCCCGCGTCCCGCAGCCGCTCGACGAGCGGCACGATGCCGGGTATCGCCTCGACGGCGCCTATGTAGTGCCGCGGCGGCAGCATCCGCAGGGCGGTCATGTCCTCACGGAAGAGGGTGGTCTCCTTCTCGGCGAGGGCCACCCAGTCGATGCCGTCGCGTTCGGCGCGCTCGAGGAGCGGGTCGTCGACGTCGGTCACGTTCTGGACGTAGTGAACCTGCCGCTTGGTGTCGAGCCACACGCGCTGGACGAGGTCGAACGCGTTGTAGGTCGCCGCGTGACCCAGGTGGGTCGCGTCGTACGGAGTGATGCCACAGACGTAGATACGGGCGACGGGACCGGGGTCGAGGGTGACCGGACCGCCGGTCGCGGTGTCGTGGATCCTCAGGTCGCGGCCCTGACCAGGCAGGGCGGGGACCTCGGAAGCGGGCCAGGCATGCATGTCATGAGCGTAACCGGCCACAAGTGGCGTATACGAACGGGACCGGTGGGGATGGCCGGTAAGGCGGTCTTGCGCGGCACCGGCGCCTGTGCTGCGCACCCCCTCGGCGTCCGCTCTGTCCGGACGCGCCGGAAACCGCCCGTCCACGTGCCGGTGGCGTGACGGGCAACGTCTACCCGTCACGGAGCGGCGTCCGGTGCGTGCTCCCGGCGTGCGCCCGGATCCCCCTCGTACTGGAAGTACCCGGGTGAGGCGGGCGTACGGCGAGAGCGCGTGCCAGGCGTCGCAGGCCCACGAAGATCCACCGGACAGCCCCTACGGGGGCGGCGGGACATGCCTCGCCTGCCTCACCAGACTCCCGTGCGCCGGGAGCTACCGCAATCAGCTTCAGCAGCAGCGGAAAGCCGCTGGTCACAGGGGAGTTGACTGCAAGCGGAACGGGCACCCCCGCCCTCGCGGTCAGCCGAGGGCGAGCACCACGCCGGCCGCCGCGCCCAGCACCAGGACCACGGCGCAGCCGGCCAGGAGGCGGCGGTTGGCGAGGTTGACCGTCCAGCCCAGGCCGACGCGCTTGGGGACCAGCACGGCCGGGTCGTCGGCGTTGACGTACATGGTCCCGGCCGCCCGCCAGAACCGGTCGTCGTCCCGCGTCACCAGGCCGGTCGCCTCGTCCTCCCCGGCCCCGGCCCGCGCCATCGGCAGGAAGGGGTAGACCGCGCCGGCCACCGCCAGCAGCGTCGGCACGCCGACGACCACCGCGAGCAGCGCGCCCGAGCGGTTGCCGGTCCACATCATCGCGGAGAGGCCGAACAGCATCACGTTGAGCAGCGCGCCCACCCCCAGCAGGGCGCGGGCGGTCAGGACGAGCCTGCGGCGGTACTCGGCCGCGCTGGCGCGGGGCCGGGAGGCGTCCACGTCGGCACGGGCCCGCAGGACCGCGGCGACCGTGCCGACCATGGTGAGGGTGACCGCGAGCTGGGCGAGGACCAGGCTGAAGGCCGACCAGAAGGTGGTGGCGAACGCGCGGTAGGCGGTGCCGGAGGGGGAGCGCTCGGGCAGCCACAGCGTGTCCGGCAGCTCCGGGTAGGCGAAGGCCCCGGCCGTCGCGCTCACCGCGAGGACCAGCAGCGAGGGGACCACCCAGAGCCAGGGCATCCGCACCGGGTCGGTGCGCAGCGAGGTGTCCATGGCGACGCCCTGCCGCAGCTCCTCGTACCAGCCGCCCTCCTCCTTGGCGCGGGTGAGCGCCTGGTGGGCGCGGAGCCAGAGCACGGCGGCGACCCCGCAGAGCACCAGCGCCGCCACGGAGCCGACCAGGGCGCTGTCGGTGAGGGCGCCGAGGCCGAGCGAGACCGCGGTGAGGACCGCGGTGGCGGGCAGCAGAAGGGCCCGGTAGCGGCGGCGCTCCCGGTGGACCTCGGGCGCCTCGGCCCGGCCGGGAGGCACCCGGACGCCGAACGGCACCGCGTGCGGACTCAGGCGCGGGCTCGGTGCCGCGTAGAAGACGGCGCCCAGGAGCAGGAGCACCGTGGAGTTGACGAGAAGGCTGACGAGCACGGCGTTCACCTGATCCGTCCGACGAAGTCATGGTCATGGCAGTCATGGTCATGGGAGCGGCCTCGCGGGAGCGGTCCTGCCGGGTGCGCCGCCGCGCGGCCGCGCGCCCGGCACCGTCCGGCAACCTCCCCCGCCGGCGGCCCGGACCGCAACCGTCTTCGGCGAGCGCCGAATACGCGGCGGCCGCCCGGTCGTGCGGTCACCATCCCCTATCCACCTCCGTCCTTCTCCTCGTCCGCCCGGCCGAGCGCGAACCCGTCGAGGGCCGAGCGGACGTACGCCGCGACCTCCGCCTCGGGCACGCCCCGGACGACCGCCTCGGCGAGCAGGACGCGCAGCCGGGGCCGCCAGTCCTCGCTCGCCCGCAGTTCGGGCGTGGCACGGCCGACGTCGGGGTGGACCACCGCGCCGCTCTTGCGGTTGATGCGGATGATCCCCTCGCGTCGGAGCAGGTCGTAGGCCTTGTTGACGGTGTGGAAGTTGATCGCGAGGTCGACGGCGCATTGCCGGGTCGAGGGCAGTGAAGCGCCCGGACCCAGCGTGCCGTCCGCGACGGATTCCACCACCCGGTCCCGGATCTGCTGGTAGATCGGGACCTCGCTGTCGAGATCGAGTAGGAGCTGCACAGCTTCAATCTATCTGATATACAACTACTAGAACAGATGGCCAGCGCAGAAGCCGCAGCGGACCTCACGGGTCCCCCGAGGGATGGGAAGTTCCCCATGGCACTGATGAAGATCTCCGGCACCGACCTCACCGTGACGTTCAGCGGCTGGGAGCGGATGTGGCTCAAGCGCGACAAGGTGACCGTTCCGCTTGCGGCCCTGCGCCGCGTCGACCCCGTCCGCGACCCGCTGCGCGAGGCCCACGGCACCCGCAGCGGCCTGCAGGTCTCCGGTTTCGCGAAGGTCGGCACCTGGGGCCTGGTCAAGGGGCCACGCCAGCTCGTCGCCGCCTACCGGGGCTCGCCCGGACTGCACGTCCGGCTGGACCGCGCCGCCGCCTCCGCCGACTTCGACGAGCTGGTGCTCTCGGTCGACGAGGCCGACCACCTCGCCGAGCAGCTCGCCCACCACCTGGGGAGGGGCCGGTGAACGCGTACGGGATCGAGGTGAGGGGCCTGACCAAGCGGTTCGGCGAGGTCACCGCCGTGGACTCGGTGAGCTTCGCCGTCGAGCCGGGGGTCGTCACCGGCTTCCTCGGCCCCAACGGCGCGGGCAAGACCACCACGATGCGCATGATCCTCGGCCTGGTCACCCCCACCGAGGGCACCGCCACCATCGGCGGCCGGCGCTACACGGAGCTGGACCGCCCCACCAGGACGGTCGGCGCGGTCCTCGACGCCGGCGCCTTCCACCCCAACCACTCCGCCCGCGACCACCTGCGGATCTACTGCGCCATGGGCGGCCATCCGGACAGCCGGGTGGCCGAGCTGCTGGACCGCCTCGGCCTCGCCGAGCACGCCCACCGCCGCACCCGCACCTTCTCCACCGGCATGAAGCAGCGGCTCAGCCTCGCCACCGCCCTCCTCGGCGACCCGAGCGTTTTGCTGCTGGACGAGCCGAGCAACGGCCTCGACCCCGAGGGCATCGCCTGGCTCCGTACCTTCCTGCGCGAACTGGCCGCCGAGGGCCGCACGGTCCTCATCTCCAGCCATGTGCTCAGCGAGGTCCAGCAGATCGTCGACGACGTCGTGGTGATCCGGCGCGGCAGGATGGTCGCCGCCGGACCGCTGGCGGAGATCGCGCGGCGCCGGCCCGCCACCGTCCTGGTCCGCTCGCCCGACGCCGAGCAGCTGCGGGCGCTGATCCTCGACGGCAGCCGGGGCCCGGACGCCGAGGTGGCCACCGCCGAGGACGGCTCGCTGCGGGTCAGCGGGCTCACCGCCGCCGAGACGGCCGACCTGGCCGCGGCCGCCGGGCTGCGGGTGCACGGACTCGGCGCCGAGGACAGCAGCCTGGAGCAGCTGTTCCTCGACCTGACCCAGGACCGGGCCGGACAGGCCGGGCAGTACGAGGGGGACGCACGGTGAACGCGTTGATCAAGGCGGAGTTCCGCCGGCTGGCGGCGACCAGGATGTGGCGGTGGGCGCTGGTGACCGCCGTCCTGCTCGGCGGCGGTCTGGTCGGCCTGATGGCCGTCGTGGGCCCGGAGAACTTCAGCCCGCCGATGCCCGGCATGGACACCGAGGAGGGTGTGCTCTCCGTCCTCGGGATGCTCGGCTTCACCGTCTTCGTCCCGGCCGCCCTCGGCACGCTGGCGATGACCGCGGAGTACCGGCACCGCACCGCCACGTACACCTTCCTCTTCGCGCCGAAGCGCTGGCAGGTGCTCACCGCCAAGCTGGTCACCTTCGGGGGCGCCGGACTGGTCTACGGGCTGGTGCTGGCGGTGAGCGCGGGGGCCGGGTTCTACGGGGCGCTGGCCGCGCGGGGCGTCACGCCCGGCCTGGCCGCGGGCACCGTCTGGGAGCTGCTGCTGCGGCTGGCCCTGACGATGGCGGTCTACACCCTGCTCGGGGTGGCGATGGGCGCGCTGATCCGCAACATGACCGTCGCCCTCGCCGTGGTCATCGGCTACCTCTACATGGGCGAGCTGATCCTCATGATGGTCCCGGGCGTCAACCTGGTCTACCCGCTGCTCCCCGGCGGCGCCACGGCTTCCCTGACCAGCTTCACCTACGTCGCCGAGGCTGTCGCCGGCGAACTGGCCACCAGTCCCGTCTCGTTGCTCTCCCCGGTGGGCGGCGGACTGCTGCTGGCCGGTTACGCCCTGGTGGCCGCGGCGGTGGCGGTGCTGGTGCCGATGCGCCGCGACGTGGTCTGAACATGCGGGAGCGGGTGCCCCGGACT
>NZ_JBWKDW010000047.1:0-26475 GCF_056435735.1 Streptomyces sp. NPDC043878 | reverse complement strand
GTTGGTTTTTGTGGTCTGCGGCCTCTCCCCTTCCCCCCAGGGCAGGACAGGAGCGCAACGCTTGTTTTGGCCTTGGGGGGCCCCCCCCCCCGCCCCTCCCCCCCCCCCCCCACCCCGGGGTCAGTTGACGAACTCGTGCTCTCCCGGCGGCGCGAGGAACACGGCGCATCCGTCCTCGGTTCGCTGGAGGCTCGCAGCCCCGTGGGTGACGCGGCCGGCATCGCGTCGCAGCGGGATCCACACCTCGGCCGTGGTGTTCGCCGGAATGCCGAGGGTGAGGCGGAACCTCTCGCCGTCCAGTGTCCAGCGGGTGGAGATCGGTCCGCGCACCGAGTCCAGCCGTCCGTGCGCCCGTGTGAGGCTGCCGCCGGGCCGCGGGCGCACGAGGACCTTGCGGTAGCCGGGTTCGGCGGGTGCGATGCCGGCGATGTTGGCGTACATCCATTCGCCCACGGATCCGTAGGCGTAGTGGTTGAACGAGTTCATGCCCGCGTCCTGGACGGAACCGTCGGGACGGATGGAGTCCCAGCGTTCCCACATCGTCGTGGAGCCGCGGTCGATCTGGTAGCCCCAGCTGGGGAACGAGCGTTGCTCCAGCAGCCGGTAGGCGACATCGACGTGGCCCGTGTCCGTGAGCACCGGCAGCAGACGCGGGGTTCCGAGGAATCCCGTGGACAGGTGCCAGTCCTTGGCCCGGATCAGCGAGACCAGCCGGTTCGCGGCCGGTTCCCGGTCCGCTTCGGCCAGCAGGTCCATGGACAGGGCCAGCACGTACGCGGTCTGCGTGTCGCCCTTGATCAGCGCGTCCTTGTCCACGTAGGCGTCGCGGAACGCGTCGCGGACCGCTCGGAACAACGTGGTGTGGGGTGCGCTGTCCTTGCCCAGTGCCTGCGCGGTCCGCGCCACCAGGTCCGCCGCGTGGGCGAAGTAGGCGGTCGCGATGACGTCCTTGGGTGTCTCGTCCTGGACGTTCAGCCAGTCGCCGTAGCCCTCCTCGGGGCGCAGGAAGCCCGAGCTGTGGGCTGTGAGGTAGTCCAGCCACTTCAGCATCGCCGGCCATGACTCCTCGAGCACACGCGTGTCGCCGTACGCCTGGTAGAGCGCCCACGGCACGGTGACTCCGGCGTCTCCCCAGCCGGCGCTTCCGGCCCCGGTGATCCGCGGGTTGGGCGCCACGTCGGGGAAGCCCCCCTCACCGGTCTGGCCCTGCCGCAGGTCGTGCAGCCACTTCGTCAGGAAGCGCGCCGATTCCATGGTGTAGGTGGCGGTCGGCGCGAAGACGTTGATGTCGCCGGTCCAGCCGAGCCGTTCGTCCCGCGCGGGCGTGTCCGTCGGCACGGAGAGGAAGTTGCCGCGCTGGCCCCAGGTGATGTTGCTGTGCAGCTGGTTGAGCATGGGGACGTCGGTGCCGAACTCCATGGTGAACGGGGCCGCGGTGTGTACGACCAGTCCCTTCACCGCGCTGAGGGGCGGTCTGCTGTCGCAGCCGGTCACCTCCACGTAGCGGAACCCGTGGAAGGTGAACCGCGGTTGGACGATCTCGTGCCCCGCGCCTTTGCAGACGTAGGTGTCGGTGGCGCGGGCCGTGCGCAGGTTGGCGGTGTAGAGCGTCCCGTCCGGGTTGAGTACTTCGGCGTGACGCAGCCGCACGGTGGTGCCCGCGGCGCCGGAGACGGTGAGCCGGACGGTGCCGACCATGTTCTGGCCGAAGTCGTACACGTAGACGCCCGGTTGTGGCTCGGTCACCTTGCGCGCGGACAGGGTCTGCTCGACCCGGCAGGGAGCGTCGAGCTGGGCGACCGGCTCGGCGGTGACGTCCGCGGTGGGCTCGGCCGGTGACCAGTGGCCGTCGTCGAATCCGGGGCGGGTCCAGCCGGCGGTCTCCAGTCGGGCGTCGTAGTCCTCACCCATCAGCAGGTCGGCGCCCGTGACCGGGCCGGTAGCGGCGCGCCATCCGGTGTCGGATACCACGCGCTGCGTCGAGCCGTCCTCGTACGTCACTTCCAACTGGGCCAGCAGTGCCGTCCGTTGTCCATAACGGTGGGTGCCCGACCAGGCGATGTTGCCCGCGTACCAACCCGCTGCCAGGGTCACCCCGAGCGCGTTGGCGCCCGGCGACAGCAGCTCCGTCACGTCGTACGTCTGGTACTGGACCCGCTTGTCGTAGTCCGTCCAACCGGGGGCGAGCCGGTCCTCCCCGACCGGTCGTCCGTTCAGCTGGGCGTCGTACAGGCCCAGAGCCGTCGCGTACAGGCGGGCTCGGGCGATCTTGCCGCGCTTGAGCCGGAAGGCGTTCCGCAGTTGCACCGCGGGGGCGTAGTCGGGGAGCACCCTGCCCCAGGGGCCGCCGCCCCAGGCAGCCACCTCCTTGGCGGCGACCCAGGACGAGCTGTCGAAGTCGCGGGAGGTCCACTCGCCGGCCGGCTCCTTGTCCGTGGCCTTCCAGTCGTCCCCGGTGGACGTACGGCGTCGCGATCCGTCGGCAAGGGTCAGTTCCAGCACGGCGAGCAGCCCCGCCGGCCCCTCGGAGGCGTTCGTCGCCGCGAGGGCAAGGACCCCCGGCCCTGTGCCGATGAGCTTCGTGACGTCGATGACGCCGGGGCGACTCCACGCTCTGGACGCCGAGTCGGCCTCCACGTGGGCGACTCGGGTGCCGTTGACGTACGCGGTGTGGCCGTCGTCGGCGGTGAGGACGAGACGGGCGCGGGTCACCCCCGCCGGGATGTCCACGAGGCCACGGAACCATCGCGTGGCCGCCGGCGCGCTTTCGGCGGGGTTGCCCTCGGGGAACCAGATCCAGGACGCGCCGTCGAGCGCGGGGGCGTCAACAAGGGTGCTCGGTGCGGAGATCCAGGTCGCCGACCAGCCGTCCAGGCCGGTCTCCCACCAGGACGGCTCACTCCATGAGGAGACACCGCCCGACGGGTCCCACACACGGACCTGCCAGTGGTAGCGGGTACGCGGCTCGAGCACGGGCCCCGCGTACGGCACCAGGACCGATTCCGCCGAGGTCACCCGGCCGCTGTCCCACACGTCGGGATCGGCCAGCCGTTTCACGGACGAGGCCACCCGGATCTGGTAGGCGCCCTGTGCTCCCGCGCCCGACAGGGGCCAACTGAGCCGCGGACGCGCCACGTCGGTACCGAGTGGATGCGTGGTGTACTCGACGGTGGGCGCCGACACCCGCAGCCGCACCGTCCCGCCTTGCGCCGCCGGCGCGCCGTCCGCCGCGGCGGCACCCGGCCCGGTGACGGTCAGTGCCGTGGTGACGGCGGCGGCCCCAGCCGTTCCCAGAACTTCTCTCCTGCTGATCACGGTCGTCTCCGTTTTCACGCGAGGATGAATCGTTTTAGACGTCCAGGGAACCTAGGGACGCCGAACGGAAGTGTCAAGAGATGTGACATCGAGTCGGTGGGCAGGGAGTTCCACAGGAATGATGCGAAACTCCCTGTGCCTTGCAACCTTTCTGTCGGGCACGTTTGAAACCTTTCATGACATCGCTGTCCTGAGCCAGGCAACGGCCGTGCGCTCGGGCGCCGTTCGGGCGCAGGTGTGGGGCGAGCGAGTGACTCGTCTTCCGGAGCCTGGTCCGGTCCACGGTGTGCATCCGGAAGTGGCCGTCCCGGGGGGGGAGGGGTTCGTTTTGCCCCCAGCGGGTGTAGCTCCTCCCCCCCCCCCCCCCGCCCCACCCCCCCCCCCCCCCCCCCCCCCCCCCCGCGCCGGCTCCTACCGGCCCAGGCGGGCAAGGACCAGGTTGGGGTCCTCGGCGGTCAGCCAGCCGGCGTTCAGCACGTGGACGGTGCGGCCGCGCAGGGCGATGGATGTGGGGTTCTGCAGGCCGTCGGCCGCGTTCAGCACGGTGGAGTGGCTGCCGTCGGGCTGGACGAGCGCGACCTCGTTGGACGCGTCGAGGGCGGCCAACAGCCGGTCACCGCGGCCGGTGAAGGCGAAGTCGTCGATTCCCGGCATGCCGGTGGCCGTCGTCCGGATCGCGCCTGCGCGTCCGTCGCCGAGGATGGGGATGCGCAGGACAGTGCCCTGGTCCATGTTCGTGGCCCAGACCGCGCCGTTGTGCACCTTCAGGCCGTTGGCGCCGAGGAAGCCGGTGGGGGCGAGCTCCGGGGCGGCCGTCCACGCACGGGGGGCGCCGCCCGTGGTGGGCACGCTCCAGATGGTGCCGAGTACGGAGTCGGCGGCGTAGAGGATGTGCGTACGCGGGTCCAGCGCGAGGCCGTTGGGCAGGCCGTTCGCCGGCAGCGCGGCGATCCGCTGCGGTTGTCCGCCGGGGCGCAGACGCCACACCCCTGTGAGGTCGGGGGTGCCCGTGGCGTAGAGAAAGTACAGCGTTCCGTCGTGGGCACGGACCAGGCCGACGGTCAGCGGGAAGCCCATCGCCGGGGTGTGGACACCGCCGTCGGCGGGCGCGGGCAGGGTAGCCAGGATCCGGACGGCTCCCCGGGGTGAAATCTCGGCCACCTGCCGGGCTTTGGCGAAGGTGACATACGCGCGGCCACCCGGCGCGAGGGCGACGTTCTCGGGGGTCTGTCCCTTGGCCAGGTCGAAGTGCGCGGCGATCCGCGCGCTGGTCAGCGGCGCGGAGACGGCCGAGGCCGGAGTGGCGCCGAGCGCCGCGGCAACGACCGCCGCCAGGACGCCGACGGTCGCGGCGGACGTGGAGAGCTTCTTGAACATGGCTTCCTTCTCGGTCTTCGGTTTTCGGACTGCGTCGTGTCAGTCGGCTTGTGTGTGCTGCGAGTTCACCGCGCTGCAAGGTGATCCCAGCGGGCATCGGGTTGTCAGCTCGACTGGCGCCTGCGCGAGCAGTTGGTGCCTGTGCGAGTTCAGTTGGTGCCTGTGCGAGCTCGGTTCGTGGCCGGGCGAGTCTCGGTTCGTGGCCGGGCGAGTCTCGGTTCGTGGCCGGGCGAGTCTCGGTTCGTGCCCGTGCGAGCTCAGTTCGTGCCCGTGCGAGCTCAGTTCGTGCCCGGGCGAGTCATGGTTCGTGCCCGGGCAAGTCTCGGTTCGTGCCTGTGCGAGCTCGGTTCGTGCCCGGGCGAGTCTTGGTTCGTGCCCGGGCGAGCTCAGTTCGTGCCCGGGCGGGGTCCGGCCGGTGCCGCGTCGGAGAAGGGGCGGCCCTGCGAGCCGGCCTCGTCGGTGGCGTGGGCGAGCAGGGCGAGCGCCGCACGGGAGGGCGAGCCCGCTTCCGTGGTGGCGACGATCACGCCAGGGCCCGGAACGGCGCTCAGGGTCTGCTGGATCACTGTCACGGGGCCGACCAGCGGATGGCGCATCTCGTACGAGGCCACCGTGCAGGCCTTGACGCGGTGGTCGGCCCACATCGAGGCGAACTCGCCACTCCTGGCGGACAGTTCGCCCAGCAGTGCGTGCAGTGCCGAGTCCTCCGGATGCCGGGCCGCCACGATGCGAAGGTTCCCGACCACCGCCCGGGCCTTGCTGGTCCAGTCCGCGTACAGGTCACGGACATGGGGGTCGAGGAACACCAGCCTGGACATGTTGGGGCGCTGCGCGGGCAGGTCGGGCGTACCGGGGTCGAGGTGCCCGGCGAAGAACGCGTGACCCATGCGGTTCCACGCCAGCACGTCGCCGCGTCGGCCGAGCACGATCGCGGGAACGTCGCCCAGCACGTCCAGCAACTGACGCGTCGCCTCCGTCACCCGTTCCGGTGCGGGCCGCCGGCCACGGGTGCGCCGCCTGTCAGCTCTGGCCAGGTCGTGCAGGTACGTCCGTTCGGCCCGGTCCAGCCGCAGAGCGCCGGCGATCGCGTCCAACACCTCACGGGATGCGCTCAGTGACTGCCCCTGTTCCAGCCGGGTGTAGTAGGAGGCGCTCACTCCTGCCAGCAGTGCCAGCTCCTCCCGTCGAAGACCCGGCACACGCCGGCGCTCCCCGTAGGTGGGCACCCCGACATCCTCCGGCCGCAGCTGTGAGCGCCGCGCCTGCAGGAAGTCCCCGAGCTGCGTCTTTCCGTCCATGGCGTCGAGTATGGGCTGTGGCGGGGCACCCAGCCTGACCCAGCTGTGGGTAGGCAGCGGCCGGTCTGGTTCGCCTGCCGGAACACCGGTGACGTTGGTTCAGAACCGGCCTGCCGCCTACTCCGCGGGACGCCATCTTGAGCCCCATGGTCGGCAAGCTCTCGTTCGGGTCGCCTTCGACGACGGCGCCGGGCCCCAGGCCGGTGCCTGGTTCAACGGTCCCAACCGCCGAAACGATGTCGAGTGCCCGTAGGACTGGTGGAGAAACAAGGGAAATGGGCCGTGTGTTCTGTGATCGGCCGGGCATCAGGAGCCTCGGAGGTTGATAACTATGGTTCCCCTGCTTCTCGTTCTGCTGCTGGCTCTGGTCCTCTTCGGTGCGGGCTTCGCCCTGAAGGCACTGTGGTGGATCGCTGTGATCGTGCTGGTCGTCTGGCTGCTGGGCTTCGTCCTGCGGTCGGCGGACACCGGCGGCCGCAAGGGCCGCTGGTATCGCTGGTAACCCAGCGACCGGCACACACCACACCGCGGGCCCCGGAAGACATCCGGGGCCCGCAGTCATGCCCACCACCAGAACATCCCGTCCGCGGTGACACGGTGTACCCGACACCTTCCCGGGCACCCGGCCTCATAGCTGGGGCCCGGTGAAACAGCGGAACCTACGCCTCCATCCACCGGACCCCAGCCCCTCCCCCGGGCACGGCCGACGGGTCCGCCCGAGGCCCTCCCCCGGCACGACCAACAGGTCCGCCCGGGCCCCTCCGCCGAGCACGACCTACAGGTCCGCCCAGGCCCCTCCCCGAGCACGACCAACAGGTCCGCCCAAGACGCCTGCCGCTGCTCAGGGCGACCGCGTCACCGATGTCGAGTCAGGTTCGGTGCGTCACCGACGGCCGGCGCACGGGGGCGGCGCGGATCAGCGGAAGGCAGCGGCGTTGCGCTGCGCCCACGCGGCGAACGAGTGGGCGGGACGGTCGAGCAGATCCGACACGTCGGGGCTCACGCGCTGCTCCTCGGGGGTGGGTTCGCCGAGGATCGCCAGAGTGCCTTCGACCACGGGCAGCGGCATGAACTGTGACATCTGGGCGTGCGCTTCTTCACGGGTCTGCTCGACGAAGCGGACGGGCTCACCGAGCGCGTCAGCGATCGCAGCCGCTCGCCGCCGAGGGCTGGTGGGCTCCGGGCCGGTCAGGACGTAGGTCGCGCCCTTGTGTCCGCCCGCCCGGAGAACGGCGGCGGCCACCGCCGCCACGTCATCGGGGTCGACGAAAGGAAGTCCGACGTTCCCGAAGGGGGCGGTCGCAGTCCGGTGCGTCCGGATGGACTCGGCCCAGGCGAAGGCGTTGGACGCCATTCCACCCGACCGTAAGACGGTCCAGTCCAGTCCACTGCCGGCGACGGCGGCCTCGAACCGGGCCGCGTGCTCGAAGGCGTGGGGACGGGTGCCCACGCCCTGCGAGGACAGCAGGACCACCTTCCGCACTCCGGCGGCACGCGCCTCGGCCAGGATGCCGCCGGGGTCCTCCCCGGCCACCAGCAGGAACAGGGTGTCGGCGCCGCCGAGGGCGGGGTGGAGACTCTCCGGGGCGGCCAGGTCCGCCGACACCGCCCGCACTCCCGCCGGGACATCGCCGTCGGCGATGCGTCGGGCCACCGCCGTCACCGATTCCCCGGACTCGGCCAGCACTCGCACCAGCGTCCGTCCGACGTTCCCGGTCGCACCCGTCACTACGATCATGAGTAGGTCCTCAGTTAGTTAGTTGACTGACTCAGATGGACACTAGCACGCGGGGGCGGGCCGGTGTCTATAGTCAGTCGGGTGACTGACTCAGAGAATTCCCGAAGGCGAGGCACGGACAAGCGCCGTCGCCTCGCGGCGGCGGCGGCGAGGGTGCTGCACGAACGAGGCGTCGAACGCACCACGCTGGCCGACATCGCAGCCGCGGCCGGCGTCCCGGTCGGGAACGTCTACTACTACTTCAAGACCAAGGACGAGTTGGTCACGGCAGCCCTGAACGAGCAGACCGCCCACCTGACCGACCTCACCGAGCGCCTGGACCGGCTGCCCGACCCGCGAGACCGCCTCAAGGGGCTGGTCGAGGCATGGACCGGGCAACCCGACCTCACGGCCCGATACGGCTGCCCCACAGGCACTCTCGCCGTCGAACTCGGCAAGCGTGCCGACGGCACGCTCGACGTGCAGGCGGGCGAAGTGATCCAGCGGCTGCTGGACTGGGCTGAACGCCAGTTCCGGGAACTGGACCTGCCCGATCCCGGTGGCCTGGCCATGACTCTCGTCGCTGCCTATCAGGGCATGTCACTCCTGGCCAACGCCCTGCGCGACCCCGGCATCATGACCAGTCAGGGAGCACGCGTCACGCTCTGGCTCGACTCGCTGACAGCCGACGCCACCACCTGACGGACCGGAGCGGTAAGACGCCGCGCTCCGGCCATCTGAGCTGCACCCCCAGGGTGAACGACAATTCGACCTGCCAACCGGGCCCGCCTCCAAGGGATTTCAAACTCCCCAATGGCCCACGCCCGGACCAGAGCCCTCGCCCCCTCGGTGGCTGACGCACGGCACACCTGACGGGCAGGTCGACACCAGAACGAACCGGGACCGGTCTCACGAGGCCTCCCGGGACCGCCGGGACATGCGGGAAGACCGCCGCCTCCCGAGAAGCGGCGGTCACCCCCGCGTCACCTCCGGCCTGAGCGGAATCCGTTCGAGGACGGGTCCGACCAGGCTCAGGTCGCGACCGGTTCGGCGAGGGTCAGGTGCAGGTGGGGACGCCGTCCAGCCAGGCGGGGCCCTGGATGTAGATGTTGGTCACCCATGCCTTGTAGTCGGGCAGGTAGGACCATGCGTCGTTGGTGTAGCCGTCGGAGGTGACCGACTCCGCGTGCTTCTGGCACTGGACGCGGATCGTCGTCACGTCCGGAAAGGCGTAGACACGGGAGGCGCCGACGGACGGTGCGGCCTTGGTCCACACGCCGGTTCCCCAGGTCTGGAAGACGTGTCCGGTCACGGGGCCGGTGTTCACGCGCAGTGCCCCGAAGTAGGTGTCGTCCAGGCGGACGTCGCTGACCCTGAGCCTGGTGCCGGACTTGAAGGCCTCGGCCATCTTGCCCGCGCCCAGGTAGATGGCGATGTGATGCAGGTTGTCCCGGGTGCCCCAGGCCAGCAGGTCGCCCGGCAGCAGCGGGGCGAGTCCCTGGGCGGCGGTGAAGCGCTCGGCGGCCCGGTGCGTGTAGTACTGCGCGCTGGCGTCCCCGTCGAGGAGGTCCGATCCGGTGGCCTGGGCGTAGGCGTAGCGGACGAGTCCCGAGCAGTCGAAGCCGAGCCGCTCGGGGTCGTGTTCGCTGGCGGAGTCGGTGGGGTCCACCTGCCCGTAGGTGGCGCCGGGTTGCGCACCGTGCCCGCCACCCCACGTGTACCAGACGCCTGCCGTCACCTGTGCGCAGGCCGCGGTGACGGCCCGCTCGGCCGTCGCGGAGGCGCCCGGCGCGAGGACCGCGCAGGCGCTGTCGGCGGCACGGGCCGGCACGGGAACGGACGCGTGTGCCGCGTCCGGCGTCCAGAGGAGGAGGGTGAGTAAGCCGATCAGCGTGCTGACAAGACTGGTCCGGCGGATCATGCCAGAGCCCCCGTTTCTTTGGGTTCCTTCTGGTGGCAGCCTCCGGCCTGCGGCCCTGCCCGGTCGAGGCCCCGGGAGGGCCCCACCGAACGGGCAACGGGAAACGATGTGGGAAACCCCGTCCCACCAGGGCTTCCTGACGTCGGGCCGGCGGCGTTCAGCCGTGTGAGCACGCCGACGCGGACAGCCGCAGCCGGCAGATCGCGGTGAACCGGGCCGACACGTCCAGGTCCCACAGGCGTACGGTCCCGTCGTTGCTGCTGCTGGCCAGTGTCCGTCCGTCGGGGGCGAAGACGGTGCCCCACACCGCGTTGGTGTGACCGGTCAGCGTGGCCCACGGCCGCCGCCCGGCCACGTCCCACAGCCGTACCGTACGGTCGCTGCCGCTGCTGGCCAGCAGCCTGCCGTCGGGGGAGAACGCGATGCCGCGCACCGAGCCGGTGTGGCCGCGCAGCAGCGCGGTGGGGCGGTGCCGGTGGACATCCCACAGGCGTACGGTTCCGTCGTTGCCGCTGCTCGCGAGCGCCCGGCCGTCCGGGCTGAACGCCACCCCCCGTACCGCACCGGTGTGGCCGGTGAGCGTGGCCAGCAGGCGGCGGCCCGCCACGTCCCACAGCCGTACGGTCAGATCGTCGCCCGCGCTGGCGAGGGTGCGCCCGTCGGGGCTGAACGTGACATCGTTGGCAAAGTCCGTATGGCCGGTGAGCGTGGCCAGCAGACGGCGGGTGGCCACGTCCCACAACCGCACCGTACGATCGGCGCCCGCCGACGCGAGCAGCGCGCCGTCCGGGGAGAACGCCACGGAGAACACGTCCCCGTGATGCCCGGGAAGCGTGGCGAGCAGCCGGCGGGCGGCGACGTCCCACAGCCGGACCGTACCGTCGGAACCGGCCGAGGCCAGGGTCCGACCGTCGGGCGCGAACGCCACCGAGAACACGGCCGAGCGGTGTCCCCGCAGCGTCCCGACGGACCGGCGTCGGGCCACGTCCCACAGGCGCACCGTGTGATCGGTGTCGGCGGTGGCCAGCAGCGCCCCGTCGGGGCTGTAGGCGGACTGCCAGATCTCGGTGAACGGACGGGGTGTCAGCATCGACCCGCTCAGGTCCCACAGAACCACCGACTGGTCGAATCCCGCGGTGGCGAGCATGGTGCCGGCGGGGTTCACGGCGACACCCATCGTGTAGTCGGTGTGTCCGGTGAGCGTCAGGGTCTGCGTTCCGCTGAGCACGTCCCACAGCCGGGTGGTGCCGTCCCCGCCCGCGCTGACGACCGTGGCGCCGTCCGGGGTGTAGGCGACCGCGTTGACGTCGTCGCTGTGTCCGTTGAGGACCGCGGTCGTCCGGCGGCCTGCCAGGTCCCACAGTCGTACGGTCCGGTCCGCTCCCCCGCTGGCCAGGCTCCGTCCGTCCGGCGCGAACGCCACGCCGTACACCTCGTCGCTGTGACCGGTGAGCATGCCCGCCCGCCGCTCGCGCAGGGTGTCCCACAGCCGGACGGTCCGGTCCGCGCCGGCCGACGCCAGGGTCCTGCCGTCCGGGGCGTACGCCAGCGCGTCGACCTGCCCGACGTGCCCGGTGAACATCGCCACGCGGCGCCCCCCGTCCGTGTCCCACACCTGGACCGTGCCGTCGGACGCCGCGACGGCCAGCCGGCGGCCCCGGGGGTCGAAGGCGACGGCCCGGGCGCCCTCGGTGCTCGCCGGCAACACGGCCTTCGTACGGTGGTCGGCGACGTCCCACAGCCGCACCGGCGCGTCGATCGCACCCGCCGCGAGCGTACGGCCGTCGGGGCTGAAGGCGACCGACCGCACCCGCCCGGACATCCTGAACGTGGCGGTCGTACGGCGGTCCGCGAGCCGTCGCAGTGTCACCGTGCCGTCCGTGCTGCCTGTGGCCAGCGTCCGCCCGTCGGGCGCGAACGCCACCGAGTTGACCGGTCCGCGGTGCCCGCCGAGCCGGGCCGAGAAGGGCTGCGCCTGGGTGCTCAGCAGGGCGCCGCGCGCCTCGGGCGTCTCCTGGGAACGGTAGGCGTCCTCGGCGAGCCGCATCGATGCCTCGGGCTGACCGGCGGCCAGCGACGTGGACTGCGCGGCCAGGGCCCGGGAGCGCGCGACCCGCTCCTGGTGCAGCGCGGACGAGCGCTGCTGGTAGGCGAGGCCGCCGGCGACGACGGCCAGGGCCAGCAGCACCACCAGCGTGGCGAGCGTGCCCTGCCGGCGCCGGACCTGCCGGCGGCCCTGCCGCTGCCGGTCGGCCTCCTCGGCCCGACTCGCGTTCAGGAACGCCTCCTCCCGCGCGCCGAGCCGGCTGCGGCCGTCCAGTTCCTCGGCCCACACCCGCGCGGTGTCCAGTCGGGTGCCCCGGTAGAGGGCGGACGGATCGCGGCCCTCGCGCTCCCACTCGTCGGCGGCGAGCGCGAGTTGCTGGTGGATCAGCAGCCCGTCCCGGTCGGCGTTGATCCAGCCGCGCAGCCGGGGCCAGGCGTGCAGCAGTGCCTCGTGGGCGATCTCGACCGTGTCGCGGTCGGAGGTGATCAGACGGGCCTGTACGAAGGCGTCCAGGGCGGCGGTTGCGCCGTCCGCGTCGGCCAGCCGCTCCATCAGCGCGGTCCGGCTCATCCGGCGCCGGGTCGGCCCGGTGCCGTCGGCGACGTGGACCAGGCGCACCAGGATCCTGCGGATCGTCTGCTGCTCGGCCGGATACAGGCCCGCGAACACGTCTTCGGCGGTCCGCGCCACCGCCCCCCGGATGCCGCCGGTGCGTTCGTACCCGGCGACGGTCAGGGTGGTGCCCTCGCGCTGCTGCCAGGTGGTCAGCAGCGCGTGCGAGATCAGCGGCAGCGCACCGGAGGGAGTGACGTCCGGCTGGGTGCGCCCGCCCGATCCGTCACCGGGCGGTTCATCCGGTTCGTCGCGCAGTCCCGCGTCCCGCAGCAGCAGGGGGACGAGACCCGGCTCCAGGGCGAGGCCGGCGAGGTCCGCCGGGCGCGTGATCGCCGCCCGCAGACCGGCGAGGGACATCGGGGGCAGCACGAACAGTCCGTCGGTGAACACCGTTGCCAGTTCGGGGAGTTCGAGGCAGCTGCCGGACAGGTCGGCCCGTACGCCCAGGACCACCACGGCCGGATCGCGGCCGGGTTCGTCTGCCGGATCGGACGGGTCGCGCGACATCGACACCGCGCACAACACCCGGACGAAGGCGCGTCGCTCGTCCTCGTCGGAGCAGAGGGTGAACAGCTCCTCGAACTGGTCGACGAGCAGCACCGGACGCACCGGTGGCGGCAGCCGCCTGTCCCCGTCGGCGGTCGCACTGCCGTCGGCCGCCCTCCGCACCGCTTCCAGCAGGGCGTCGGGCCGCTCCCGCAACCGCCGTGCGGTGAGGTGGAGATCGCCGTCCAGCACCTTCGCGACGCTGGTCAGCATTTCCTCCAGCGGATGCGCGGTGGGGGTGAAAGCCACCACCGGCCACCGCTCGGCGCCCGGCATGGGGAAACCGCCGGGGTCGCGGAAGGCCGGTACGAGACCGGCGTTGAGCAGGGACGACTTACCGGCGCCCGACGGGGCGACGACCATCAGGGGCCCGCTGCCGATCCGGTCGAAGACCCGCTCGACCAGGGCGGCGGTGGCCGGCTCACGGCCGAAGAACCAACCCGCGTCCTGCGCGGTGAACGCCGACAGTCCCCGGTAGGGGCAGACGCCGTCACCGTGCGCCGAGCCGGGTGCGGCGCCGCCGGCCCGGCCGGCCCGCGCGCCGTCCGCCGGATGACCCGGGCCTCCCACCGCCCCGGGGTCCGCGGTGCCACCGGCGCCTTCGGCTTGTTCCGTCAGTAGCCGCAGCAGCCCGCCCTCGGCGTGCAGGATCTCGTCGCACCGCCGAGCGACGTCGACGGTGGCCCGCTTCGCACCCGTCTCGATCTTGCTGAGGTAGCCCTTGCTGTAGTGCGCCTGCCGGGCCATGTCGGCCAGGGAGAGCCCGCGTTGCCGGCGCAGTCGTCGCAACTGGGCGGGGAAGTCCGGAACGGTTCTGTCGGGCGGTGGCGCTTCACCTCGGTCGCCGGTGTGCTGCTGCTCCCCCACCACATCCCCCGGGTGTCGCATGAGCCCTGTAACGGCCGACGTCAAGACTACTGCGGGGATGTGACGACCAATCAAGTCATTCACCGGTGTGGCTCAATAGGTGTGTCAAAAACACGGATGTCCGGAACCGCGGGCGCGGTTCCGGACGTTCCCCCGTGCGTAGGCCCTACGGCCGGTTCAGCTTGATCGAGTTGACCGGCGTGAGGTCGGCGTACACGCCGTTGTCGGCCGCGATGGTGTAGTTGCAGTTCGTGCCGCCGTAGTTGAGGCACAGTTCCGCCGAGGCGCCACCGGTCTGGTTGTTGAGGACCCAGTGCCAACCCACCTGGTTGCTCAGGTTGTGGGCTCCGTAGGTCCAGTAGATGGCGCTCGGGCTCTGGGCCGGGTTCTGGTTCTGCGGGTAGACGCAGACGGCGCCGGACGGACATCCGGCCCAGTCGTCGGCCGGCCTGGCCTGGGCCGTGCCGGTCAGCGCCACCATCGCCGTGGCGGCGGTAGCCAGTGCCAGGGCCCCACTGAACACCTTGCGCATGTTTCCCCCTTGCGGTCGTCCTGCCTGGTCGCAGGCTGTGTTCGGTCTGGGCATCAGACTGGCCGCCAGGGCCCGGGGAGGTCAGGGGTTGCCTGTTTCCCGTCGGCACGACACCTGGGAAACCCACCGTGACCTGCGTGGTCTGCGGGGAGGGGGCAACCGCCGCACCCCATCCCGCCCGTCACATCTCGACGCCCGCTCTTGCGACCTCCGTTGGGAAGTGCCACTATCCCATCACCATCCAATGGATAGTTCCGCTATCCGACTTGAGCCAAAGGGGCCGTCCATGACCGGGAAACCGACCGCCGGACGCACCACAGCCGCCGCCGAAGGGGAGGTCGTGGTCCTGCTGATCGGCATGCGCGTCAACCACTTCTGGGCGGTGCACCAGTGGCTGCCGGTCATGGGGGCGATGTTCCGCATGCTGGCGGAGCTCACCCGGGACCGTGAACGCGGGCTCCTGGGGCGGGTGTTGCTGACCGCGTCACCGCGCACGTACTACGTCGTGCAGTACTGGGAGTCGAAGGAGAAGCTCTACGCGTACGCCTGCGCACCCGACACGTTCCACCACCGGGCGTGGCAGATCATCAACCGCAAGGAGCGGGCGGGGAAAGTGCGCGGACATGTGGGGCTGTGGCACGAGTCCTACGTCGTACCCGAGGGGTCGTACGAGTCGATCTACCACGACATGCCCCCCTTCGGACTCGCGGCGGCCACCGGAGTACTGCCGGTCGAGAGCCGCGGTCGAAGCGCCGCGCAACGGTTCGCGCACCGCGGGCCGGGGGCGGCGGACAGGACCGCCTGACTCGACGGTGGCCGGATGCCCGGCGGCCTCGGTTCGTGGCGTCACCCCGGCGGATGCCGGTCAGTTCACCCGGTCGCAGCGGTCTGCGCGGGCGGGGGTTCCGCGAGCGTTGTCAGGGTCGGCGCCTGTGCACTCGACGACCTGACGGTCGCGGCGCGGCGCCACGGACCCTACGGCCTCCGGGCCCAGCCCTCGATCCGGATCAGCAGGCCGATGCCACAGAACACAGCTCGGCGGTAAGGCGCTTGAAAATCGGTGGCCCGGCGTCGTCGTGCCCCACTACCGTGCTGCCGACCCGAAGCCGCCCAGTCGAGGACATGCCGTTGTACACCCTGTGAGACCCCCCGAGCGCTGATTCGTCGCGCGACGCCCTTGAGCGCCGCGCGCCCTTTTGCTGCGGACTTCTCACTGAAACCGGTGTACTTCTGTGCTCAAAACCTGGGCGGTTCTGCCCACCTGCCTGCCACTTGTTCTCCGGCGTTGCCACGCGTGCGCGTCCCAGCGCCTGCGGTCGAGTGGCAGATTCCGCGTGAACGCACACCACAAGCTCATCGACGTCTGGCTCCTCGCGCTCTGTACGGCCTGCGGGGAAACGGCGAAGCTCACGGTCCTGGAACGCACGAATGTGCGCTCCGTACGACCCCGGCTGCTGGACCGGCTGCACGACAACGACCCCGTACTGGCGGCGGAGCTGCTTCAGGATCCGGTCGTGCGGCGCCGTAACCGCATGACCCTCGACTGGGGCGGCGCCTGGCGCCTGGACACCGACGGAACGGATCACCTGGACCACGAGGTGATCGACGTGTCGGTCCGCTTCGCGGCCCGGATCCCCGTCCGGCCGGTGCGACTGATCGCCGAAGGCTGCGGCCTTTCTCGGGCCGAGGTCGAAAGGCTGGTCACGGAGGGCAACATCGTGTCGGCGATCCGGCTGAGCGGCAAGCTCTCCGGCGACTTCACGTTCACGCTCAAGCGCTGAACGTCTCTCCCAGGCTGGGGCCTGTCCGGCACGATCCGCGGGACAGGCCCCAGTCCCCAGTCGCCTCCCGGCACTGCCCGGCCGGCGCGGTCTGCCCGGCCGGCGCGGTCTGCCCGGCCGGCGCGGTCTGCCCGGCCGGCGCGGTCTGCCCGGCCGGCTCTCGCCACAAACTGTCAGGTTCTGGACAAAGAATTGGCCAAGCCGCGGACGCGCGTTCGCGTGAGTGGTCGGGTCTCCTGCGACGGCTGAATCGCTGCCCGTTCTGGAGGACCTGGTGTCAGCACCTACCCGCAAGAGAAGATGGCTCACGATCTGCGCCATCACCGCATCCGCTGCTCTCGTCGCGATACCGGCCGGGGCGGCGCCCGGCAGGCACGGCAGCCCCTTCGGAGCCCGTACCCTGGCTCAACTCGCCGCAGAACGCGCACACTCGCAGCGCACCCTGAGCCCCGGCGCGACCGCTGAGGACGACGACGGAAACGAGGCCGACGAGATAGCCGAGGGCGCGGACCAGTACGCCGAGGCCCGCACCTCCCCCGGCATCGTCGCACCGGGAGCGTACGGCGCCGCCTGGAACGCCCTCACCAAACTGCCGCGGACCGGGGGCACCTGGCGGAACATCACCGATCTGCCGTACAACTCCGACGACCCGCGCTACCGCGACTACGACTCCAACTCCAGTGGCGGCTCCGGCAATGTCACCGGCCGGATGGCAGCGATGGCCGCCGACGACGACGGGTTCGTGTACGCGGGCAGTGCCGGCGGCGGCGTGTGGCGGTCCAGGTCCGGAGGCGGCCACTGGCAGGCCATCAGCGACCGGCTGCCCTCGCAGTCCACCGGCGCCCTCGCACTCGACGCGTCGGGACGACTGTGGCTGGGCACCGGAGAGGCCACCACCAACGCGGACGCCTACCTCGGCAGCGGCGTCTACCTCCTTTCCGCCCCGCACCACGGAACGTTCTCCGCGCGCGGCCGGGTCGGCGGCGACGAACTCGAGAGCACCACCATCCATCAGCTGCGCTTCGGTGGCGGCAAGGTGTGGGCGGCGACCAGCGAGGGCGTGTGGAGTCACTCCACGAAGAAGCTCAGCGGCGCCTGGAAGCTGGAGTTCGCGCCCAACCCCGACTATCTGCCGGGAGGTTCACTCGCGGACGACGACTCGGCCGCGTACAAGAACATCGCCAACGACATCGCGATCGACCCGAAGCACCCCTCCAGGGTGGTCCTCGCCGTCGGCTGGCGCAGCGGTGACGACTACAACGGCTTCTACACCAGGGTGCACGGCACCTGGACGCGGATCACCAGCGGCCTGGGCGACCTGCCGGCCGACCCGGACGGTATCGGCAACGTCACCTTCGCCCGTTCCGCCGACGGCTCCCGCTACTACGCCATCGACCAGTCACCGGAGCAGCTGAACACCAACCCGGACAGCGCTCTGGAGGGCTTCTACGTCTCCAAGTCCGGTTCGCCCACCGGGCCCTGGACCAAGATCGCCGACTACAAGGGGCTCGCGGCGAGCGGCTCGGCGCTGACGTCCAGCGGCTACATGCCGGGCGTGCAGGCCTGGTACAACCAGTTCCTGACCGTCGACCCGAGCGACCCGCAGCACGTGTACGCAGGTCTCGAGGAGGTCTACGAGACCAAGGACGGCGGCGGCACCTGGTCGACGGTGGGCCCCTACTGGAACTTCGGCTTCGCCTGCTGGAGCATCGACCCCGCCAAGCAGACCGGCGACTGCAGCCAGACCACCCACTCCGACCAGCACGGTGTGGCGATCGGCCGCCACCACGGCAAGAGCTTCGTGTACGTCGGCAACGACGGCGGTGTCTACAAGCGTCCGCTCAACGGCTCCCAGGACGCCTCCGGCCACGCCACGGACTGGACTTCGCTCAACGACGGCACCATCGACACCCTGCAGTACTACTCGGTCGGCGTCGGCAAGGACCTGGACCACGGCAAGGTCTCCGTCACCGGCGGGCTGCAGGACAACGGTCAGTCCGTCCTGCGCGGCAACGACAAGGTGATGGGCTCCAACTTCGGCGGAGACGGCGGCGACACCCTCACCGACCCTGCCAACGGCTGCGACATCGCCGAGGAGTACGTCTACCTCGCCGTCCAGGTGACCCAGAACTGCGCCGTCAACGACGGCTCCTGGGTCGACGACCCCAGCAAGATCACCTCGTACAACGTGGCCCCGGCCGACAACGCCACCGGCGAGGCCCGCTTCATCGCCCCGCTCGCGGCGGACCTGAAGAAGAGCTCGACGTGGATCGCGGGCGGTCGCCATGTGTGGGTGCAGACCCACGGCTACGCCATCCGCAGCGGCGACGAGTGGACGAGCCTCCACGACCTCGGGGCCGGCCGTACCGCCACCGCGGTCGCGGCCTCCGGCGGCAAGGTCTACGCGGCCTGGTGCGGCCCGTGCAACAACCAGGGCTTCGCCCGCGGCATCTCCGTGGGCAACGCCGACGGCACCGGCTGGCACGACATCGCCCTTCCGGCCACCGGCAAGGACGGCACGGTACCCAACCGCTACCTCAGCGGATTCGCCATCGACCCGAAGAACGCCGACCACGTCTACCTCGCGGTCAACGGCTTCTCCCGGCACTGGACCGAGGGCCCCGGCGCCGGCGTCGGCCACGTCTTCGAGTCCAGGAACGGCGGAACCACCTGGAAGGACATCTCGGCGAACCTGCCCGACGTACCGGCCGACTCCGCGGTCGTCACCGCCGACGGTGGCCTCGCCGTGGCCACCGACCTCGGCGTCGTCTACCGCGCCCCGGGCCGTACGAGGTGGCAGCGCGTCGGGCACCTCCCGGCCGTCGCCGTCCTCCAGCTCAAGCTGAGCCCGGACGGCACCACGCTGTACGCGGCCACGCACGGTCGCGGCATCCACACGATCAGGGTGCGCGACCTCTACTGATTCGCCGGCCCGCAGCCGCAGGTGCGACAGGGGTGGCCCCGCCTTCGGGTCACCCCTCCTGCGTGTACGCGACGACACTCACATGGAGCGTGAAGCTGACGCGTGCCGCGCCCGCCACGTCCGGCTCCTTCGCCCGCACCGTGATGTCGGCCGCGCCGCCCCTGCCGCCGGCGCACCGCAGCACCGCGCGGGCGGTGCCGTCGGAGTCCGTCCGCCAGCCGTGCGCCAGGACGAAGACGGGCGCGGAGCTGTGCACAGCCGTCCAGCGCCGGTCGTCCTCGCGGGGCCGCAGGACCAGGGACACCACGGTCCCGGGCCGGGCGCACAGCCGCCGTTCGACCGCGTCACCGGGGTGGACGGTGATCTCGGTGTGCCCGGCGACGCAGCCCCCCGCCGGAGCGGACGGGGCGGGAGTCGAGGTGGAGGGGGCGGGCTCCGACGTGGACGGGCGGCTCTCGGTCGGGCCGGCGGACGCCGTCGACGGGGCTGCGGAAGTGTGCGTCGCCGTCACACCGGTCGACGAGGCCGGCGCGCCGCTCCCCGCAGGACTGGCGGCCGTTCCGCCGCCGGTCGACGCGCTGCAGGCGGTCAACACGGCTGTCCCGACCACCGCCCACCATCCGGTCCTCCACCGCATCCCACCACCTCCTGGCCCGGGCTTGCCCTCACGGGTACCAGCATGCCTCCTCGCTGCCGGTGCCCGGGACCGGTCCGGCACCTTCATGGCCGGTCGCCGGGCCGGGCCCGGCGGGGCGTCCGTCCCCGGTCACCGGGGTGTGGTCCGCGGCGCGTCAGCGGGGCACGAGGTCCCGGAGGTCCGCGAAGACGCGCTCGTGGGCGGCCGCGGCGGCGGGGTCGGTGAGGTCCATGCCCTGGATGAAACCGTGTTGGAGACCGGGTTCGCAGCGGTGCCGGACCGTCACGCCGGCCTGCGCGAGGCGGCGCGCGTAGGCGTCGCCCTCGTCGCGCAGCGGGTCGTGCTCGGCGGTGACCACCAGGGCCGTCGGCAGACCCGCCAGGTCGTCGGCGTGCAGCGGCGAGGCGGCCGCACGGTCGGCGGGGTCGGGGACGAACGCCTCGACGAACCCGGCGAGCGCCTCGGTGGTGAGGCTGTGGCCGGTGCCGTTGCCGGTCACGGACGGCAGGGCGAGGGTCAGATCGGTGTTGGGGCAGATCAGGGCCTGGACGGCGGGCAGGGGGCCGCCCCCGTCGCGCAGCGCGAGGCAGGCCGCGGCGGCGAGGAAGCCGCCCGCGCTGTCGCCGACGACGGCGGCGGGCCGTGCCCAGCGCAGGACGGCGGTCGCGTCCATGACGGCGGCGGGGTGGGGGTGCTCGGGAGCGAGCCGGTAGTCGACGGCCAGGACGTCGACGTCGCAGGCGAGAGCGATACGGCGGCAGGTGCGGTCGTGCGTGTCGAGGTCGCAGAAGACGAACCCGCCGCCGTGCAGGAACACCAGCAGGGGGCGGGGTCCGTCGGCCGGCCGGTATCGGCGGAGCGGCAGGCCGCCGGGGCCGGACAGGTCCGTCACGGAGGCGAGTTCGGGGCCACGGGGGCGGGTCGCGCCACGCTCGCGGGCGGCGGCGCGGAGGTGGGCGGCGAGGTCCGCGGGCGTCTGCATGGATCCATCCTGGCGGGGTCGGCGGCCGGTGGGGGGCCGGGGGCGGAGCGGCCGTGCCGATGGGTCGACGGGTCGACGGGTCGACGGGTCGACGGGTCGACAACGTACGGCGGTCAGGCAGCTGTTGACGACATCGACGGTCCCGCTGGTCGTGCGGGGTCGTCGGTGTCGGCGCCGGCTCGGAGTCGTAGGTGTCCCCCTGGGCGAGGCTGCTCGGCGTCACCCCTGGCGAGGCAGCTCGGTGTCACCGCTGGATGAGGCAGCTCGGCGTCACCCCTGGGTGAGGCTCGTCGGTGAGTCTCCGTCCTGGTGATCCGTCCGCATGCCTGGCAGTGCGTGACGCGCCAGGTCGGTGACGGCGAGCCCGGTGCCTCCCGCGGTCAGCACCAGCACCTCGTCGGGCACGCTCCACGCGCGCCGCATCCCCTTGCCAGGGCACAGGTGGACACCGTCGTGCGGGCGGCCGGTGGCGGTCGAGGGACGGGTGCGGTATCCGATCGCGCACTCCCCCCGGTGAAGTGCCGCCCTCACGATCGTGGCGAACGACGCCTCCTGGCCCGGGAGTACGTAGTGGTGCGCGGGGCGCAGGGCCAGGGCACCACCACGAGTGGCGAAGATGTCCTCGAACACGGTGGCCAGGTCGGGGTTGTGGGCGATCTGTGCCATCAGCAACGCGGTGAGCTCACCTCGCACGACGGCGTCCGACGCGGGACCGAGGGGGGCCACTGCCCGGCTGCGGAAATCACGCATCTCGGCCAGCACCGGCAGCGTTCGGTTCGCCTTCTCCTGCTGGGCCTTGAGCATCAGCAGCGCCAACAGAGTCCGGTCGTCGGGCCGTTCGGGTCCCGTCGTCTGGTCCGCTCCGAGCACGATGACGCTGTCGTAGCCGAAGACGTCGAGGTCGCCCAGTGTCCCGGGATCGCCGATGTCGCGGACGTGGTGCTCGACGTGGAGCGGTGAGACAGGCGAGGCCGGCGGAGGTGCCGAGGGGAGGTCCGACCAGGTGACGACGTCCAGGGCGCAGCCCGGTCGCGCCGACCGGCGCAGCATGTCCACGATGAGCGGCGCGCGGCGGTTCCATCCCAGCAGCAGCATGCGTGAGGCGGTCTCAGGCAGTACCCGCACCGGCGCGATGACCGAGGGGTCGATGTGTCCGGCGAAGTCGGTCGGCGCGCCGAGGGTGTCCTCGTGCGCGACGGCGACCAGCCGGTCCCCGGGAGCCACGACGGTCCGCGGCGGGGGGGTGAGCTGAGCGGAACCGTCCCCCCGCAAGAGCCCTACGGCGCATGACGCTTCGTACCGCAACGCCACCTCTTCGAAGGTGAGGCCGACCATCTCCGGAATGTCGAACACGTGGAACTCGGCCCCGGAGAAGTCCAGGAGGTCACGCAAGGCCCTCGACAGCCCGGGGCGCCGAGCCGACTGGACGAGCAGCCGCACCGTGGTCCAGTCGGTCTCCAGGACGGTGCCGCGCGGCCCGGCGGCGAGACGGGCCGCCGGGAGGTGACGGCCGTCGCGGACGGCGGCCACCACGGGTGGGCCGGGGTCCGAGCCGAGCAGCGCCCGCAGGGCCAGCAGGACGCGCACGACCGCGACATCCCCCTCGCCGTCATCGGCCGGCAGGACCACCACCGCCGCCGCCGCGCCCGCACTCACCAGCCGCAGAGCCTCGGGGTCGCTCGGCGCCCCGCTGCGGCACACCAGCCGCACACCGACCGCGCGTCCCAGGGCGGCCTGAAGGGCCATCTCCATCTCGGCCGGGTCCCGGTCCGCGAGCAGGGTGACCACGCCCGTCCGTGCGGCCAGCAGTTCACCCACCACGGTGACAACCTGGTCGGACCAACCAAGTACCACCATGTGGCCACGCTCGATGACCATCGAGCGACCTCTCCTGAGTTCCACCAGGCGATCACCGAGCCCCGTGGTGACCACTCCCACGACCGTCGACACACAGAGCAGGGTGATCAGGCCGAGCGCCACGGACAGCAGCATCCGTACCGGTGCGCCCACCACCCCGCCGAGACGCAGGGCCTCCGCACTCGTGCGCCAGACGGCCATGAGCCGGCCGGCCACCGTCCGCGGGGCGGCCGGGTCGGTCCACACGAGCAACGCGCTCACGGGCACGACGACCACCAGACAGCACACGGCGAGCCAGCCCAGCAACGCCCCGGTGCTGCGGGCCAGCGTCCTGTCGAACAGGTAGCGCACACGGTCACGCAACGAGACCTGCCACCGCGGCCGCTCCATACCCGCCCCCTGCCATCCGCACCCGGCGTATCCCAAGCCGAAGCCTGCTGCGTCAGGCACTCATGACACGCCGTCCCACCGGCATATTCACCCTTACGGGCAGCGGGCCGGGGCCCCGGCCTGCGGCGTCGCGGCGTCGTGGTGGTCGGTGTGGTGCGGGGTGGAGCCGAGCTCGTGGCGGGCGACTCAGCTGGGCTGCCACAGCTCGATCCGACGGCCCTCAGGATCGGTGACCCAGCCGAATCGGCCGACGCCGTCCATGTCCTGGGTCTCCTTGGCCACGTCCGCGCCCTTGGCACGCAACTGCGCGAGCATCGCGTCGAGGTCGCGGACGCGGAAGTTGAGCATGGTCTGCTGGGTGCGGGAGCCGAAGTACTCGGTCTCGGACTCGAAGGCCGCGAACACCGTCGGCCCGGCCTCCTGATGCCACAGGCCGTTCTCGTCGGCGTCCAGTCCCAGACAGTCCCGATACCACGCACCGAGGGCCACCGGGTCGGCGGCCCGCAGGAAGTATCCGCCAATTCCAAGTACACGTTCCATGGCGCCATCCTGCCAGGAGTCCGGATCGGCCCACCTTCCTGAGCGGCCGCTGCTTCCGTCCGTCGCGGCCGGTGCCGTCGCCGACGCGGTGACCGGGAACGCCCCACGACAGGCGACGAGTCCGAGGGGATGGTGGACATTCCGGAGCGGGTGTACGGACGCCACGACGGACGGCGGGCGGACGCCGACGGGACGTGGTGCTGCCTGGGCGAGGGCGGCATCGCGCGCGTCACCCGCCGTGACGTGCGGTCCGCCCACCCCGGCACACGGAGCACCGGTGCTCCTCCAGCGGTTCCCGGTGCCATTGCCGAGGAGCCGGCAGGTGACCCCGACGGATCTGCGGGTACCGATAGCGGCATGGCTGAAGTGGTGCAGGCGGGACTGTGGGGACTACTGGCCGGCTCGGCGCTGCTGCTGGGGGCCGGCATCGGATTCGGGCTGCGCGTGCCGCCGAAGGTGATCGCCACGGTGATGGCCTTCGGCGCCGGAGTGCTGCTGTCGGCGGTCTCCTTCGAACTGGTCGGTGAGGCGTACGACCAGGCCGGCCTCACCCCGGCCGCGATCGGCACGCTCTCCGGTGCGGTGGCCTACACCCTGGGGAACCTGTGGCTGGCCGGTCGCGGCGCCCGGCACCGCAAGCGCTCCGGAAACCGGTCGGAGCACGCCCAGCCCTCGGAGAGCGAGCAGGGCGGATCAGGAACGGCGCTGGCCCTGGGTGCGCTGCTGGACGGCGTCCCGGAGTCGGCGGTCATCGGGGTGAGTCTGCTCGACGGCGGGACGGTCAGCCTGGTGACGGTGGCGGCGGTGTTCATCAGCAACGTCCCCGAGGGGCTGTCCAGTTCGGCGGGCATGAAGCGGGCCGGGCGCAGCAGGCGGTACGTCTTCGGGGTGTGGACGGCCATCGCCGCCGCCAGCACCGTGTCCTCCGTTCTCGGTTACACGGTCATCGGGGCCTTTTCTCCCGCCGTGATCGCGGCGGTCACGGCGGTGGCCGCGGGGGCCATTCTCGCCATGGTCGCCGACACGATGATCCCCGAGGCGTTCGAGGACGCCCATCTGGCGATCGGCCTGATCACCGTGTGCGGCTTCCTGGTCTCCTTCGCGCTCTCCCACGCCTGACCGCCGTCGGGTCCGCAGTACGGCGGCGGCGGCGAGTGTCGTCACCGTGCGCACCGCAGGGTTGCGTGCGGCGCCGAGAAGGGCCGCGCCGCCTCCCATCAAGTGGCGGACAGAGCGAGACGGGCGGTGTCGACCCGCTGAAATCAGCGCCTCGTGCGACCACCTCGTACGCGGCCGGCCGTCGCCTCGGCGGGTCAGACGTCTGCGAGGAGGCGGTCCAACGGCCGGGGCACCCGCCCGAGGTCCAGGTGCGCGACCAGCGCCTGCGCGTAGAGCGCCTTGCGGCCGCTGTGGGTGCCCATGAAGCGGCGCAGCTGGTGTTCCACGGGGCGTTCCCGCTGCGCCGGCTGGCCCTGGAAGGTGTGGAAGGGGCGCGTCTCCCCCTGGTCCTCGATCACCCGCTGTACGCCCTCGGCACCGAGGGCGCGGATCAGCTCGTCCTCCAGGTCGGCGACGCACACGTGGAACCCGAGTGCCTCCAGTCCGTCGCGAGTGAGCCCGGAACCGAGTCCGACCCGCTCCAGATGGCGCCTGAAGTGCCGCTCCTCACCGATGTCGCAGAGGCCTGCCAGCGGGAGGCCGAGTCCCGCGGGGCCGCACACGTCCAGGAAGCGCCCGATGTTCGTCGCACCCCCGAGGGGAACCACCGCGACGCCCTCCGCGTCGAGATCGCGGCCGTAACGCGTGGCCAGCGCTTCGAGTGCGGCCTGATCGCTGCTCCCCTCGACGAGCACGACCGTGCGCACCCTGCCTCCGGCCAGCTCCCGCGCCGCCGCGGCCGCGGCGGCAGCTCCCGCGCCTCCGGCCGCCCACGCGATCAGCGCCCGGCTGAATCGCCTCAACTCATCCACCAGACCTCGCTTCCCTCACCATCCTGGCACGGCCGAGATCCCGTACGCACGTACGTTTTCCCGTGAGTGTCGGCTGACCGACATCGCAGGCGGTACGGGTTCGGTCGGACCTGTCGCAGCCGAAGTGGCCGGAACGGGCGGCCTGTTCACCGCTCCGACCGTCCTCCCGCCGAACCGCCGAACCGCGCCCTGCCCAGGAAACTCGGTGGCGGACCGAGGAACTCCCGGACGAACATGGCGCGCATGAGCGACCAACCCGCACGGTGGACCCAGGCGACCGTCTACCCCGACATGTGGGCAGATCCGGACAACGATCCCCGCACCAGCGAAGGAGGCACTCCGGACGGCGAACTGGCGACGCTGGTGGACTTCCTCACGAACTACCGCATGACGTTGCGGATGAAGTGCGAGGGCCTCAACGCGGAGCAGCTGGCCCGCCGTTCGGTCCCGCCGTCGACGCTGTCGCTCCTCGGCCTGCTGCGGCACCTCGCCGAGGTGGAACGGGACTGGCGCAACTGGATCAGCGACGGTGATCCACTGCCCAAGCTGTACGGCGCCCGCGACGCGGACTTCGACGGAGCCGTCGCCGAACAGGCCGAGGTGGACGCCGCCTACTCCGCTCTGGAGCGCGAGCAGGCGGCGACCGACGCCGCGCTGGCCGCGCACCCGGACCTGGGCGAGCGCCTGGGGAAGGACCGCATCGCGGTCCGGGAACTGCTGGTGCACAGGATCGAGGAGTACGCCCGTCACTGCGGACAGGCCGACCTGTTGCGCGAGTGCATCGACGGAAGGGTCGGCCAGTGACGAGGCCCCCCACCCGGTAGTCGGGGCGCGAGAGCTGCCACGACGGCCCGTGTCACTCCTAGCCCGCGCGGGGTGTCGGTAAGCCGTACGCGGCGCCGGCCACGCAGAGTCAGGGGCGCGGACCGACCGTCCGGCGTACTGCTCGACCAGTTCGACCGCGGCAGGGAGAGGGCCCAGGTGCGGCGGGCGGGGCTCAGCGACGAGGAGTACCTGTGGGAGCCCGTGCCCGGTCGCTGGTCGGTCCGGCGCCGGAGCGAGGGGGGACGGGAGGGTCCGTCTGGGGGTGGGGGGGGGTGTGGCCTGCGGGGGCCGGAGGAGGGTTGTCGGCTGCGTCGCGTGGGTCTCTCCCTCGCCGT
>NZ_JBWKDW010000046.1:0-37503 GCF_056435735.1 Streptomyces sp. NPDC043878 | reverse complement strand
TGGTACTGCAGGGGGGACCCTGTGGGAGAGTAGGACACCGCCGAACAATTCTTGGGAAAACCCCCGCACCGTTGGTGCGGGGGTTTTCTGCGTTCTGGGGTCGTTCAGGGAAATGAGAAAGGGGACTGCTTTCAGCCCCCTTCCCGTTTCCATCGTCGTCACAGGCGGCCGGCTGATTTCAGGGCCAGATAGGCGTCGGCCAGTGCCGGCGCCAGGTCGTCCGGGGTCGCGTCGACAACCGTGACGCCGTGTCGGCGCAGTTGCTCCGCTGTGCGGTGGCGCTCGCTCTGGGCCTGGGCGGCGGCCGCCGCCTCGTACACCGCATCCGCGTCGCCGCGGGACGCCGCCATCCGCGCGATGTGCGGGTCCGCCACCGCGGCCAGCAGCACGGTGTGCCGCTGGGTGAGCCGAGGCAGGACGGGCAGCAGGCCCTCTTCGACCGGCGCCGCGTCGAGGCTCGTCAGCAGGACGATCAGGGAGCGGCGCGGGGCGCTCCTGCGCGCGGTCGCCGCAAGACCCCGGGCGTCCGTCTCCACGAGTTCGGGTTCCAACGTGGCCATCGCGTTGACGAGAGAGGGAAGGACGTCACCCGCGGCGCGGCCCTGCACGAGAGCGCGCACGCGGCGGTCGTAGGCCAGCAGGTCCACACGGTCGCCGGCGCGCGAAGCCAGGGCGGCCAGGAGCAACGCGGCGTCCAGCGAGGCGTCCAGGCGGGGGACGTCGCCGACGCGGCCGGCCGAGGTACGGCCCGTGTCGAGGACCAGCAGGATGTGGCGGTCGCGTTCGGGGCGCCAGGTGCGTACGGCGACCGTCGACTGGCGGGCCGTCGCGCGCCAGTCGATGGAGCGGGTGTCGTCGCCGGGCACGTACTCGCGGAGGCTGTCGAACTCCGTGCCCTCGCCGCGGGTGAGGACGCTGGTGCGGCCGTCGAGCTCGCGCAGACGGGCCAGTCTCGACGGAAGGTGCTTGCGGCTGGTGAAGGGCGGCAGCACACGCACCGTCCAGGGAACGTCGTGAGCGCCCTGGCGGGAGAAGAGGCCGAGAGGGCCGTAGGAACGGATCGTGACGCGGTCGGCCCGGCGGTCGCCGCGGCGGGTGGGGCGCAGACGGGTCGTGACGCGGCGGCGTTCCCCGGCGGGGACCGTGAGGCGGTGGCGGGAGGACGGCATCTCGGTGCCGGGCTGCCAGCTACTCGGCGGCCAGGCGTCACGGAGCTGGGCCCGGAGCGGGCGGCGGGACGGGTTGGTGACCGTCAGGGTGACGTCGGCGGCCTCGCCGAGGCGTACGGAGGTATCGCCCGCGCGGGCCAGGCGCAGCCGTCGTACGGGTGCTGCCAGGGCGAAGTCGCAGGCACAGGCCGCCGCCAGAGACGCGTCGACCGCGAGCACGCCTGTCCATCCCGGTGCCCAGATGCCGAGGGGGACCGAGCCGAGGGCCGCGAGGAGCGCGGCACGTCCGGTGAAGGCCATCAGCGAGGGACGGGGACGTGGGCGAGGATCGCGTTGATGACGGAGTCGGCCGTCACGCCCTCCATCTCCGCTTCGGGACGGAGCTGCACGCGGTGCCGGAGAGTGGGCAGGGCGAGCGCCTTGACGTCGTCGGGGATGACGTAGTCGCGGCCCGTCAGCCAGGCCCAGGCGCGGGCGGTGGAAAGCAGGGCGGTGGCGCCGCGGGGGGAGACACCGAGGGTGAGGGACGGGGACTCGCGGGTCGCCCGGCAGATGTCGACGACGTAGGCGGTGATCTCGGGGGACACCGTCGTCTTGGCGACCGCGGCGCGCGCGGCCTCCAGGTCGGCCGGGCCCGCCACGGGGCGTACGCCGGCGGCGCGCAGGTCACGCGGGTTGAAGCCCTCGGCGTGGCGGGTCAGGACGTCGATCTCGTCCTGGCGGGAGGGCAGCGGGATCGTCAGCTTGAGGAGGAAACGGTCCAGCTGGGCCTCGGGCAGGGGGTACGTGCCCTCGTACTCGACCGGGTTCTGGGTCGCGGCGACCAGGAACGGGTCGGGGAGGAGACGCGGGGTGCCGTCGACCGTGACCTGGCGCTCCTCCATCGCCTCCAGGAGGGACGACTGGGTCTTCGGCGGGGTGCGGTTGATCTCGTCCGCGAGGAGGAGGTTGGTGAAGACCGGCCCGGGCTGGAAGGAGAACTCGGCGCTCCGGGTGTCGTAGACGAGGGAGCCGGTGACGTCGCTGGGCATCAGGTCCGGGGTGAACTGGACGCGCTTGGTGTCGAGTTCCAGCGCGGCCGCGAGGGTGCGGACGAGCAACGTCTTGGCGACTCCGGGGACCCCTTCGAGGAGAACGTGTCCGCGGCAGAGCAGGGCGACGACGAGGCCGGTCACGGCGGGGTCCTGGCCGACCACGGCTTTGGCGATCTCGGCGCGCAGGGCTTCCAGGGAGGCCCGGGCGCTGTCCGGGTCCCCGGTCCGCCCGGCGTTGTCAGTGGTCGGGTCCATCATGGACGGCGTACCTCTCTTTCGAGGGCGTCGAGTTGGTCGGTGAGGGCGATGAGGGCCGAGTCGTCGCCGGGTGGCGGGCCGAAGAGGAGGGCGTGCAGGGACTGTCCGTCGCCGTGGAGGTGGGCGGACAGCGCGGGCAGCAGTGCCTCGGGCGCGTGCGCCTGGGTTGCGGGGACACCGACGAGGGGGGCGAGGCGGGTGCGGGTGGTGGAGCGAAGAGCGGCGGCGGCGCGGTCGCGGGCGTCCGCCTTGCGGTAGAGGCGGGCGCGGCCTTCGACGGTTTCGGAGGCGCGGATCGCCACGGGGAGTCTTTCCGGTACGAGGGGGCCGAGTCGGCGTGCCCGCCAGAGGGCGGCCAGTGCTGCGGCCACGAAGAGTTGCAGGGTGCCCCAGAGCCAGCCGGCGGGGAGCAGGTCGAAGAGGCCTTTCTCGTCGTCGGTGGCGGTGCGCGAGGTGTCGGCGAGTGAGGGGAGGTACCAGACGAGATGCGGGCGCGAGCCGAGGAGTTGGAGGGCGAGCGAGGCGTTGCCCTGCTTGTCGAGGCGGTCGTTGAAGAGGATGTCGGGCGCGCCGAGTACGACGGTGTCGCCGCGTCCGGTGTCGTCCGGGACGCGCACCAGGGTGGCCAGGCGGTCGCTCGGGTAGCACTCGTCGGCGCCGGTGTGGAGAGCGGTGTAGCGGATGCCGCCGGTGTCGGCCTTGCCGGCGCGTCGGGCCGCCGGCAGGGCGCAGTCGGGGGCGAGGGCCGAGTCGAGGCTGGTGGCGGGGTCCGCGACGACGCCGGGGGCGAGCCGTTCGACGGACCAACTGCCGGGCGCGACCAGGACGGTACGGCCGCCCGAGCCGGCGGTCGCCGCGCGCAGTCGTTTCTGCTGGCGGGCCGTCAGCAGGTCGGGCACGGCGACGAGGAGTGTGGTGTCGGAGCCGGTCGCGGCGCGTGCCTCGGTCAGGGTGGTGGCCACGCGCGTGGAGACCCCGCGGTCGGCGAGGAGTTCGGCGACGGCGCGGCTGCCGTAGGTGTCGGCGGAGCGCGGGTCGAGGTTTCCGTGCCGGGAGTCGGAGCGGATCGTGGCGATCGCGACGGCCCCGGCGAGGAGCAGCACGACGGCCAGGGCGACGCCCCGCGCGCGGGTCCACACCTGGCGTGCGGTGGGCGAGGCCGAGGTGGACGGGAGCGTGGCCTCGGTGGTCATCCGGCGGCTCCCCGGCGGGTGTTCGGGGCCGCCGCGTCGTGGCTGTGGCTGCTGCCGGCGCTCGTGAGTGCCGGCTTGGCGCGCTCCAGGTCCTGGTCGAGGGACGCGATGCGGTGGTACGACTGCTCGCCGGCCGCGCGTCCGCCGTACGTCACGTCGTCGAAGTCGCGTGCGGCCAACCGGAGTCGGTCCGTGTGGGCGGGCAGTGCGCGACCCGCGTCGGCGGCGGCCTCGTCGGCGGTGCGGCCGGGACGGATGTCGAGCAGGGCGCGTTCCTCCAGCGACCGGACGACGGCGCGCATGCGTTCCTGGACGGCCTGGTTCCAGTGGCCCTGGGCGGCGTGTGCCTCGGCGGCCGCGCGGTGTTCGGCGGCGCTGCGGGGGCGGTCGTCGAACAGGACCGCGGCGGAGACGGGCCGGCGGCGCGGGGTGCCCAGGCGCCACCAGAGCGCGGCCAGGACCGCCAGGACGACCAGGATGACGACGACCAGGCCGACCGCGCCCCCCGGGGTGACCGTCGCGGCGCTGCCGAAGAGGTTGCCGAGCCAGTTCCAGAAGGCGTCCAGGGCACGCTGGAACAGGCCGGGGTCGTTCTCGTGGTACATGCGCCTGGACAGCTCGCGTCGGGCCGCCTCCCGCGCGGGATCACGCGGGACGGTCACCGGTGGTTCGCCGTCCGCGCGGGCCGAGGACCACAGGGACGTGTCGCCGGCGCGCACCAGGAGGCGTACGGCCGTGCCGGTGGCGCGCGTCGGTGCTGTCGTCATGGCTGTGAGAACTCCCCCCGCGGGACTCACCGCATCAGCTCCCCGGGGTGTCGGTGCCGTAGCCCTGGACGCCGGCCGCGCGGGCCAGGTCGAGGTCGAGGGCCTCGCGGCGGATGCGCTGGTCGATGTAGAGCAGCACGGTGACGCCCGCCGTGATCGGGAACGTGATCATGGAGCCGATCACCGATCCGACGCCGCTGACGATGAGGTAGGACCAGCCCAGGTCGCCCCCGCCGTCGAGGAAGACGGAGACGCCGCCGTTGAGCGCGGCGGCGAAGAGGGAGAAGGGGACGGCCACGATCACCGCGATGATGTTCGCGATGATCATGGCGAGCAGCGTGATGCCGAAGACCCGCCACCAGGAGCCGCGGACCAGCTTCGCGGACCGGCTCATCGACTTCACGATGCTCTGCTTCTCCAGCATCAGCGCGGGCGAGGCGAGCGAGAAGCGGATCATCAGCCACAGGGTGACGACGCCGGAGCCGAGGATGCCGAGGGCGGCGAGCGCGGTGCCCGCGTCGGAGTTGCCTGCGACGGCCACCAGGACGCCGGGCAGGACGCCCACCGCGAAGATGCCGGCGACGATGAGCAGCAGCAGGAAGATCAGGCCGAACAGCCTCGGCACCTGCGGGCGGGCGTCGCGCCAGGCCTCGCCGGTGGTCACCGACTTGCCGAGGACGGCCCGGCTGGTGACGGTCGTCAGCAGGGCGGTGGCCAGGACCGTGCCGATCAGGGAGATCAGGAACACGACACTGGAGCTGAGCATGGCGTCGCCCATGGCGCGGGTCAGTTCACCGAGGGTGGCGCTCGGGTCGTTGAGGGCGTCGGTGCTGGTGCTGTTCCGCAGGACGAGGCCCTGGAGCAGCACGACGACGATCTCCGTGACGACGGCGACGGTCAGCGAGATGCCGAGGACCGTGCGCCAGTGGGTGCGCATGGTGGAGACCGCGCCGTCGAGGATCTCGCCGACGCCGAGCGGGCGCAGCGGGATGACCCCGGGTTTGGCGGCGGGCGGAGGTCCGCCCCAGCCGCCACCTCCCCATGTGGCGTAACCGGGTCCGCCGTGGACCGGGGGACCGGCGGGGCCGTAACCCGGAGGGCCGTATCCGGGGGGGCCGTATCCGCCGGGGCCGGCGGGCGGCGGGGTGCCCCAGCCGGGGCCGGGCGGGGGAGGAGGCGGTGCCGGCTGACCCGGGTTCGCGGAGCCGGTGGGGCCGGTCGGCGCCGACCACTGGCCGGGTGGCGGCTGCTGCCTGGACCACTGTGGGCCGGCGCTCTGCGCGTCGGGGTTCGGCGCGTCCGGGGAGGTCTCGTCCGCGGGCTGTGCGGCACCGGGGCGGTCGGTGGGCTCGGCAGGGCCGGACGCGCCGGGTTCCTGCCCGTCGGACGGGGCGGATCCGGGCGAGGCCCAGCCCGGAGTGTCTTTCATCGTCGCTCCTTCACGGTGCCCGTCCGCGGGCGCGGCGGCAGGTTGGCAGCCATCGTGCCATGGGCCGCTCACCGGCGGATCGGCCGCGGTATGGGCTGCACACCTTCAATTGTCCGCCGGATCCGGGGCAGACTGATCGCATGGCTGATCAGTACGCGAAAAGCGGCGAGGACATCCGGCCGGCCGAGACTCCGGCGATCCGCTGGGACGAGCCACCCGAAGGCCCGGTGGTCGTCCTTCTCGACCAGACCAGGCTGCCGGCCGAGGAGGTCGAACTGGTCTGCACGGACGCGTCCACGCTGGTGGAGGCGATCCGTTCGCTCGCCGTGCGCGGGGCACCGCTGCTCGGTATCGCGGGGGCGTACGGGGTGGCGCTCGCCGCCGTACGGAACTTCGACGTGGACGACGCGGCGGACGCCCTGGCGGGGGCCCGCCCCACCGCGGTGAATCTCTCCGTCGGTGTGAACAGGGCGCGGTCCGCCTACCGCGCCGAGCTCGCCAGGAGCGGCGACGTGGCGCGGGCCGCGCAGGCGGCGCTGGGCGCGGCGCGCGCGCTGCACCGGGAGGACGCCGAGGCCAGCGCCCGTATGGCCGAGCGGGGCCTGGCCCTGCTGGACGAGCTGCTGCCCGGCGGCGGGCACCGGATCCTCACGCACTGCAACACCGGCGCGCTCGTGTCGGGCGGTGAGGGGACGGCGTTCGCGGTGGCCCTCGCGGCACACCGGACCGGGCGGCTCAGGCGCCTGTGGGTGGACGAAACGCGTCCGTTGCTGCAAGGTGCTCGCCTGACGGCTTACGAGGCGGCGCGCGAGGGGATGGCCTACACCTTGCTCACCGACAACGCGGCGGGTTCGCTGTTCGCGGCGGGGGAGGTGGATGCGGTGCTGATCGGTGCGGACCGCATCGCGGCCGACGGCTCGGTGGCGAACAAGGTGGGGAGCTATCCGCTCGCCGTGCTCGCCCGGTACCACCACGTGCCGTTCATCGTGGTGGCGCCGCTGACGACAGTGGATCCGGACACGCCGGACGGGGCGGCCATCGAGGTCGAGCAGCGCCCCGGTCATGAGGTGACCGAGCTCACAGCACCGCAGGTGCCGGTGGCCGGAGCGGAAGCAGGCGGCGGGATTCCGGTGGCACCCCTGGGGACCCAGGCGTACAACCCGGCGTTCGACGTGACGCCGCCCGAGTTGGTGACGGCGATCGTCACCGAGGAGGGCATCGTTTCGCCCGTGACAGCCGAGGCTCTGGCCGAGCTGTGTGCCAGGTCACGCCAGGTAACGATTAGCTAATGGGATGATGTCGTTTATGAAGGGACGAGTCCTTGTCGTCGACGACGACACCGCACTTGCCGAGATGCTCGGCATCGTGCTGCGTGGTGAAGGTTTTGAGCCGTCTTTTGTAGCCGACGGCGACAAGGCGCTGGCCGCTTTCCGTGAGTCCAAGCCCGATCTCGTGCTGCTCGATCTGATGCTGCCGGGCCGGGACGGTATCGAGGTGTGCCGCCTGATCAGGGCGGAGTCCGGGGTACCGATCGTGATGCTCACGGCCAAGAGCGACACCGTCGACGTCGTCGTGGGCCTGGAGTCGGGGGCCGACGACTACATCGTGAAGCCGTTCAAGCCGAAGGAGCTGGTCGCCCGGATCCGGGCCCGGCTGCGGAGGTCGGAGGAGCCGGCGCCGGAACAGCTCGCCATCGGCGACCTGGTGATCGACGTCGCCGGTCACTCGGTGAAGCGGGAGGGGCAGTCGATCGCGCTGACGCCGCTGGAGTTCGACCTGCTGGTGGCGCTGGCGCGCAAGCCCTGGCAGGTGTTCACGCGTGAGGTCCTGCTGGAGCAGGTGTGGGGGTACCGGCACGCGGCGGACACCCGTCTGGTCAACGTGCACGTGCAGCGGCTGCGCTCCAAGGTCGAGAAGGACCCGGAGCGGCCGGAGATCGTGGTGACGGTCCGTGGCGTCGGTTACAAGGCCGGACCGAGCTGACATGTCCAGGGACAGTGCCGCTTCGGCACCCGGCCGGTCCGGGACCCGCGCGGAGCGGCCTGTCGGCCGGAAGACGCCAGGCTCCCGCTGGGGACGCCTGTTCGAGGCCGGGCTGCTGCAGGGCGGAGTGCAGGGCAGCCCGGTCCTCAGGCTGCTCATGCGCTGGGTGCGCCGGCCGCTGCTGCCCGTCATGCGGCTGTGGCGGCGCAACATCCAGCTCAAGGTCGTCGTCACGACCCTGCTGATGTCACTCGGCGTGGTCCTGCTGCTGGGCTTCGTGGTCATCGGGCAGGTGCGCAACGGCCTGCTCGACGCCAAGGTCAGGGCCTCGCAGAGCCAGGCCACCGGCGGGTTCGCGGTGGCCAAGCAGAAGGCCGACGAGGCGTCCAGCGGGACCGGTGACGACGCGTCCACGGTGGACGGCCGGCCCGCGCCGAACGTCATCGAGTGGATGAGCAGTCTCGTGGCGTCCCTCTCCAGCGGCGGCCAGGGCGCCTTCGAGGTGGTGACCCTGCCCGTGGGTGACGAGAGCAGGGCCGGACGCGGACCGCGCGCCTCCGGAAAGGTCAACCCCACCGTGAGCGTGCCCGAGGACCTGCGCGCGCGGGTGGACGGCAAGGCAGCGGCGGCCCAGAGCTACACCCGCATCATCTACAACGCCGACGCCCACCGGGACTCCCAGCCCGGCCTGGTCATCGGCAAGCAGGTCAACGACCCGAACGGCGACCCGTACCAGCTCTACTACCTCTTCCCGCTCACCCAGGAGGAGAAGTCCCTCAGCCTGGTCAAGGGGACGCTCGCGACGGCCGGCCTGTTCGTCGTCGTCCTCCTCGGAGCCATCGCCTGGCTCGTGGTGCGGCAGGTCGTCACCCCGGTGCGGATGGCGGCCGGCATCGCCGAGCGGCTGTCCGCGGGCCGGCTCCAGGAACGGATGAAGGTCACCGGCGAGGACGACATCGCGCGGCTCGGCGAGGCCTTCAACAAGATGGCGCAGAACCTCCAGCTGAAGATCCAGCAGCTGGAGGACCTGTCGCGGATGCAGCGCCGCTTCGTGTCGGACGTGTCGCACGAGCTGCGCACACCGCTGACGACCGTACGGATGGCCGCGGACGTCATCCACGACGCGCGCGAGGACTTCGACCCGGTGACCGCGCGCTCCGCCGAACTGCTCGCCGACCAGCTGGACCGGTTCGAGTCACTGCTCGCGGACCTGCTGGAGATCAGCCGCTTCGACGCGGGCGCGGCGGCCCTGGAGGCCGAGCCGATCGACTTCAGGGAGGTCGTACGGCGGGTCGTGAGCGGGGCGCTGCCGCTCGCCGAGCGCAAGGGCACCCACATACGCGTGGTGGGCGACCAGCAGCCCGTCGTGGCCGAGGCCGACGCCCGGCGCGTGGAGCGGGTGCTGCGCAACCTCGTCGTCAACGCCGTGGAGCACGGCGAGGGCAGGGACGTCATCGTCAAACTCGCCTCGGCCGGCGGAGCGGTCGCGGTCGCGGTCCGCGACTACGGCGTCGGGCTCAAGCCCGGCGAGGCGACCCGCGTCTTCAGCCGCTTCTGGCGGGCCGACCCGGCCCGCGCCCGTACCACCGGCGGTACGGGCCTCGGGCTGTCCATCGCCCTGGAGGACGCGCGGCTGCACGGCGGCTGGCTCCAGGCCTGGGGCGAGCCGGGCGGCGGTTCGCAGTTCCGGCTCACCCTGCCGCGCACCGCGGACGAGCCGCTGCGGGGCTCACCGATACCGCTGGAACCCAGGGACTCGCGGCGGCACCGCGGGCTCGACGACGCCGGTCTGCCGCGCGGGGGTGGCGACAAGGCCGCCACCGTGCCCCTGCAGCCGACGGGCGACCCGGGTCCCGCGCAGTCGCCGAGGGACCCGATAGCGCCGAGGTCGACCGCGGTGCCCACGGCTGACCCCACCGCGCTGCCCGGCAACGGCGCGCGGGTCGTGCCCCGGCCCGCCTCGGGTGCGCGACGGCAGGACGACACACCCGTCGGGGGCGGGGCGGGCCGCGCGGACGCCGGGCCGGAGGAAGCGACGAGGCAAGGGGAGGCATTTCGTGGGCGCTGACCGCGAGGGGGGCGCCCGGCGCAGACCGGCGCGCGCGGTGGTGTACGCCGCCTGTGGGGCCGTACTGCTGGCGGGTTGTGCCTCGATGCCCGACAGCGGGGATCTGCGGGGCGTCGAGTCCACGCCCCGGCAGGACACGCAGGTGCGCGTGTTCGCGATGCCGCCCCGCGAGGACGCGCCCGCGGCCGAGATCGTGCAGGGCTTCCTGGAGGCACTGACCAGCGACGATCCGCACTACGAGACGGCTCGCAAGTACCTGACCGCTGACGCGGCGGCGAAGTGGCGTCCCGAGTGGTCCACCACGGTGCTCGAGGACGGGCCCAGTGCCCAGGCCGCGCGGTCGGGCGGCCGGGAGGAGACCGGCGACGTGTCGTTCACGCTGACCGGCACCAGGGTCGCGACGGTCGACACGCAGCAGTCGTACACGCCCGCCACCGGCGGCTACAGCCAGTCGGTGCACCTCGTCCGCGACAAGAAGACCAGGCAGTGGCGCATCGACGGCCTGCCGCCCGGTGTCGTCATGGGGCAGTCGGACTTCCAGCGCAACTACACGTCCGTCGACAAGTACTACCTGGCCTCCAGCACGACGGCCGGGGCCGGCCCGCAGACGGCGGCCGTCGCCGACCCCGTGTACATCCGTCGCATGGTCGACCCCATGACGCAGATGGTGCGGTCCCTGCTCAACGGGCCGACGAGCTGGCTCGGGCCGGTGGTCCGCTCCAGCTTCCCCTCCGGTACGGCACTCGCGAAGGGCGTCAGCTCGCTGACCCCCGACGACCGGAACGCACTCACCGTCCCGCTGAACGCCAGGGCCGCCGGGGTCGGCTCGGCCAAGTGCGCCGAGATGGCCGCCCAGATCCTGTTCACCCTGCAGAACCTCGCGCCCGCGCTGCAGGAGGTCGAGCTGCGGGCGGGCGGATCGCAGCTGTGCTCGGAGGACGTGGACGAGGCCGAGTCCCTCGCCGCGCGCGGTGCGGCGCAGGGGGCGGACTCCTTCTACTTCCTGGACGGCGAGCACCGGCTGGTGCGGATCGGCGTCCAGAACAGCGGCACACAGCCCGAACCGGTGCCCGGTCCCCTGGGCGACGGCGACAAGGCGCTGCGGTCGGTGGCGGTGTCGCGCGACGAGAAGACCGCCGCCGGCGTCGGCATCGACGGCAAGGCGCTGTACGTCGCGTCGATGGTGTCCGGCAGCTCTCTCGGCGACCCCGTGCTCACCAGCGTCGGCAAGACGGAGAACGACCGGCTCACCACGCCCAGCTGGGACCCGCGCGGCGACCTGTGGGTGGCCGACCGGGCCACCGGCAAGCAGCGGCTGCTGCTCCTCGAACAGGCCAAGGGCGAGCCGCTGGAGGTGCGCACGCCGGGCCTCGACGGACGCATCGAGGCCGTCCGGGTGGCCGCCGACGGGGTACGGATCGCGCTCGTCGTGCAGAAGGACGGCAAGGGGCACCTGTACGTCGGACGGATCGAACGCGACGAGAAGGCAGGGGAGCGGCCCGCCGTGTCGGTCCAGGAACTGCGGTCCCTGACACCGGCCTCGGAGGAGGTCGCGGCGATGTCGTGGTCCGGCGACAGCAGGCTCGTGGTGGTCGGGCAGGAGCAGGGGGGCGTGCAGCAGATGCGCTACGTCCAGGTCGACGGCTCCACCCCCGAGGTGCCCGCGCCCGCGGCCCTGACCGGTGTCAACGAGATCGCCGCGAGCGAGGACGACGAGGTGCCGCTGGTCGCGTACTCGGCGGACGGGATCGTCCGGCTCCCGGCCGGGGCGCAGTGGCAGAAGGTGTTCGCGAAGGGGACGGGGCCGGTCTATCCGGGATGAGCCCGGGCAGCCGGGGTGCTGATCGGCGGCCGGTGGGTTGTTTCACGGCTGTACGGCGCCCGGTGGGGTCGCGGCTGTACGGCGGCCGGTGCGTTGTTCGCGGTCGTACGGCACCCCTCTGCGTGTTCACGGGCGGCTGCCCCTGGTGGCCGGTGAGGTACCCCGAGCGGCCGCTGCCGGCGCCCGGTGCGTTGCCACGGGCGCTCGCTCGCGTCGCCCGGTGCGTTGCCACGGGCGGATGACCCCGTCGCCCGGTGGGTGTCCACAGGCTGCGGCCGCCTTCGCCCCGTGCGTTGTCCACAGGCCGTTGTCCCGGCGTCCCGTGTTGTCCGCGGGCGGGCTGACCCCGTCGCCTCGGGCGTTGTCCACAGGCCGTTGTCCCGGCGTCCCGTGAGTTGTCCACAGGGGTGGTCGGGCGGGGCAGGTCTTGGCACAGTGGTGGGCATGCGGGGGTGGTGGCAGGACCTCACCGACCTGGTGCTGCCGGCCGAGTGCGGAGGCTGCGGAAGGTCTCGCACGGTGCTCTGCCCGGAGTGCCGTGCCGCCCTGGCCGGTGCGCCGCCGCGCCGGGTGACACCGGTGCCGAGGCCGCCCGGGCTGCCGGTGGTGCACGCGGCGGCCCGGTACGGGGACGCGGTGCGCGCGGTGCTGCTGGCGCACAAGGAGCGGGGCGTGCTGGTGCTCGCGGCCCCGCTGGGCGCGGCACTGGCCGGAGCGGTGCGTGCCGCGATGCGGGAGGCGGGTGAAGGGGCCCGCGCGGGCGTGCGGGCGGGTTCACCGGAGGCCGCGAAGGCGCCCTGGGGTGGGGTGCCGGGCGTCGGGGAGACGCGGCTGGTCCCCGCGGGACCGTTCAGGACCGGGGTGTCCGCCGACGGTGAGGTGCGGCTGGTACCCATGCCGTCGTCACCCGGGGCGGTGCGCGCCCGCGGGCACGACCCGGCGCGGCGGATCGCGTTCGCCGCCGCTGGGGAACTGCGGCGCACCGGGACACCGGCACGGGTGGTCGCCGTACTGCGGCAGGCGCGGGCCGTCGCCGACCAGTCGGGCCTCAACTCCCGGGAGCGGATGGACAACCTGGCGGGTGCGCTGGTGGTGGCTCCCGGCGCCGCGCGACTGCTGGCCGGCGGTCCGGTGGTGCTCGTGGACGACCTGATGACCACGGGCGCGTCCCTGACGGAGGCGGCGCGTGCCGTGCGGGTGGCGCTGGCGGGGCCGGGAAACCCGGACGGCGACGCGGAAACGATCGTGTACGCGGCGGGAAGGCGGGAAGGCAGAGAGGAACAAGGACAACGGGCGCTGCGGATGAGACGGTCGGCGCCGGTGGAACGTATCGAGGAAGCAGCCGGACGGGAGCGGGGGCGGGCGCGTGGGGACTCGGGACGTGCGGGCGGCGGCGAGGTGTGCCGGTCCGGCCGTGACGACCTGGTCCGCGCCGCCGTGGTCGCCGCCACGCCGGCCTCCTTCGAAACAAACCGGAACTGACCATCAACTCGCATCGTTGCAGGTGATAGGAGGGCCAATTCAGCTGAACGGAGGTACGCGGTAGTAGAGGGTGACGCCATCCGTCCGGGCGAGATATGTTCGGTTGTGAGAGAAAGGCGCAGGCCATCCCTCTCATCCGTGAATGCCACAGCTGCGGGTTCCGCACAATCACCCGCGGCGATGGGGTGGAGATCTTGCCCATGGGGGAGGAGGAGGTGGAAGTCACCGAGTCCGCGGTTCCGGAGCTCACCGGAACCTGGTGCAAAAGGGAGACGCTCCGCCACGGAAGTGGAGCGATCCGGGAACGGAGTTCTGCGTGGACATCGTCGTCAAGGGCCGCAAGACAGAGGTGCCCGAGCGGTTCCGCAAGCACGTGGCCGAGAAGCTGAAGCTGGAGAAGATCCAGAAGCTCGACGGCAAGGTGATCAGCCTCGACGTCGAGGTGTCCAAGGAGCCCAACCCTCGACAGGCCGACCGCTGTGACCGAGTGGAGATCACGCTCCGCTCCCGCGGTCCGGTGATCCGGGCGGAGGCGGCGGCCAACGACCCGTACGCGGCACTCGATCTGGCGGCGGAGAAGCTGGAAGCCCGGCTTCGCAAGGAGCACGACAAGCGGTACTCGCGCCGTGGCGCACGCAGGCTCACGGCGGCCGAGGTCGCCGACCACGTCCCGGACGCGGCCACCCTCAACGGCAACGGCGAAGTCGTCCACGAGGAAGAGCCGGACGGCGTACCCACGAAGAAGATCGGCTCGCTCGAGGTGAAGGGCGAAGGCCCCCTCATCGTCCGCGAGAAGACCCACGTAGCCTCCCCGATGACTCTCGACCAGGCTCTCTACGAGATGGAGCTGGTCGGCCACGACTTCTACCTCTTCGTCGACTCCGAGACGAAGGAACCGAGCGTCGTCTACCGCCGGCACGCCTACGACTACGGCGTCATCCACCTCAGCACGGACCCGATGGTCACGCAGGTGAACGCTCCCGAGGCGGGCGGCACCCTGGGCGGCTGACGCCCCTGGTCGGCAGCTGAGCCGGTGCCCCTGGAGCGCGCGTGCGCCCCCAGGGGCACCTGTGTGCGACCACTGCGCGCCCCGCTCTGTCACCTCACTGTCGTCCGGGCATGGAATCATGGCCGCACCGGCCCAACCGGTGGGTCGTTGCCTCGGGTTGGCGATGGCACAGGATCACAGGCCACGGCCTTCAGGGGGAGGAACGATGGCGGACAGCTTCGGACCGATGCACGACCAGGACACCGACGGCGTCGCGGGCGTGGACCCGGACACGGGCTCCGCACGCAAGGAGCCCATCCGCGTCCTGGTCGTGGACGACCACGCGCTCTTCCGCCGGGGCCTGGAGATCGTGCTCGCGGCCGAGGAGGACATCCAGGTCGTCGGCGAGGCGGGGGACGGAGCGGAGGCCGTCGACAAGGCCGCCGACCTGCTGCCGGACATCGTCCTGATGGACGTGCGGATGCCCAAGCGGGGCGGGATCGAGGCCTGCACCTCCATCAAGGAGGTCGCCCCCAGCGCCAAGATCATCATGCTGACGATCAGCGACGAGGAGGCCGACCTCTACGACGCGATCAAGGCGGGCGCGACCGGATACCTCCTCAAGGAGATCTCCACCGACGAGGTCGCCACCGCCATTCGCGCGGTGGCCGACGGGCAGTCGCAGATCAGCCCCTCGATGGCGTCGAAGCTCCTCACCGAGTTCAAGTCGATGATCCAGCGCACGGACGAGCGCCGGCTGGTGCCCGCGCCCCGGCTCACCGACCGGGAACTGGAAGTCCTCAAACTCGTGGCCACGGGAATGAACAACCGGGACATCGCCAAGGAGTTGTTCATCTCCGAGAACACCGTGAAGAACCACGTACGCAACATCCTGGAGAAACTGCAGCTGCACTCCAGGATGGAAGCCGTGGTGTACGCGATGCGGGAGAAGATCCTCGAAATCCGCTGAGGGCGCTCCGGCGCCGGGTGCGTCAGGCCAGGGCGCGGGCGAGTTCCGCCGCCAGGGGATCACGCAGTTCCGGGCCGTCCACCCGTTCCACCCGGACGTTCGTGCAGTCCACCCAGCTCGCCGCCTCGATCAGGGCCTGCGCCACCGCCGGGACCGCCTTGGCGCCGTCCACGGTGACCTGTCTGGCGACCAGGGTGCGCCCCTCGCGGGCGGGGTCCACGCGGCCGACCAGCCGGCCGCCGGCCAGCACCGGCATCGCGAAGTAGCCGTGCACCCGCTTCGGCCGGGGGACGTACGCCTCCAGGCGGTGGGTGAATCCGAAGATCCGCTCCGTGCGCGCCCGCTCCCAGACCAGGGAGTCGAAGGGGGACAGGAGTGTGGTGCGGTGGCGGCCGCGCGGCGCGGTCCGCAGGGCCTCGGGGTCGGCCCAGGCCGGCCTGTCCCAGCCCTCCACGGTGACCGGGACCAGCCCGGTGTCGGCGACCACCGCGTCGAACTGCTCGGCCTTCAGGCGGTGGTAGTCCGCGATGTCCGCGCGGGTGCCGACCCCCAGGGACCGGCCCGCCAGCCGGACCAGGCGGCGCAGGCACTCGGTGTCGTCCAGGTCGTCGTGCAGCAGTGGTTCGGGGACGGCGCGTTCGGCGAGGTCGTACACGCGCTTCCAGCCGCGGCGCTCGACGCACACCACTTCGCCGTACATCAGGGCACGCTCCACGGCGACCTTCGCGCCGGACCAGTCCCACCACTCGCTGGTGCGCTTCGCGCCGCCCAACTCCGTTGCCGTGAGCGGGCCTTCGGTGCGCAGCTGCTTGATCACCTGGTCGTAGGCACCGTCCGGCAGGTCGTGGTTCCAGTGTGGGCGGGAGCGGTAGGCGCGGCGCCGGAAGGCGAAGTGGGGCCATTCCTCGACGGGGAGGATGCAGGCGGCGTGCGACCAGTACTCGAAGGCGTGGGGCTCTGCCTGCCCCGCCGCGGTGGAGGCGGTGCCCCAGTAGGCGGCCTCGACCGTCGCGCGGCCCACGGCGCCGAGGCGGGCGTACGGGATGAGTTCGTGGGACCGGGCGAGGACCGAGATGGTGTCGAGCTGGACCGCGCCCAGATGACGCAGGACGCCGCGGACGCCCGCACGGCGGTCGGGGGCGCCGAGGAAGCCCTGGGCCCGCAGGGCGATGCGGCGGGCCTCGGCTGCCGAGAGGGGGAGGGGACGCGGGGTCGTCATGTCTCGCACGATAGGGGCCGGCACTGACAGCGGGGGCCGACCTGCCCTGTCGCGGGCCGGGCGCCCGGTGGCCGCGCCGGTGACGGAAGGTTCCCCCGGCACCGGCACCGGCACCGGCACCGGCACCGGACCCGGACCCGGTGGACGGGGCGCGCGCCGTGGGGTCGTCATGCCTCGGCCGGCAGGTAGGCCGACGGCGTCGGCAGGCCCAGGTCCGACGGCAGCAGCGAACCCACCCAGCAGTCCCGGCGTACGCCCGCGTGGACGAGCGCGGAACGCAGCGTGCCCTCCAAGCGGAAGCCGGCCCGCTCCGCGACCGCGCGGGAGGCCTTGTTGCCGACCTCCGCCCGCCACTCCACACGGTCCGTGCGCAGGTGCGTGAAGGCCCAGCGGGTGGCGGCGGCGACGGCCTCGGTGGTGTAGCCGTTGCCGCGGTGCTCCCTGGTGGCCCAGTAGCCGAGCTCGGCCGTACCCGGGCCGCGCGTGGTGAGGGAGAGCATGCCCACCAGGTCCGCCGGCCCGGCGAGGAAGACGCCGAAGGTGAACACCGACTCCTTCGCCCAGCCGAGGGGGACCACCTGCTCCGTGAAGCCGCGCGCGTGCTCGTGACGGTACGGCGAGGGGATCGCCGTCCAGCGCTGGATGTCCGGGTCCTGGGCGGCGGCGTACACGGCGTCGGTGTCCTGCGGGCCGACCGTGCGCAGCAGGAGGCGGCCGGTGGAGAGCTTCACGGGGTCCATCGGCCGATTCTGCTGGGCGGCCGGAGCGGGCCGCCACCGCTTTAGCCGTGTGTGAGCGCGTGATCACGATTCGCGCAATTCCTCGGCGGGACGCGGCACCATCCGCGACCTCCGGCCGTTGTCCCCTTTGAAACAGATGTGGAATGCGGACCGTCGCCGACCCGGCAGGGCCTCCCGGCGTGGCGGGGTCCTCGCATACGATGGCCGTTGCTCACTAAGTCAAATGGAACCGACCGTCCCGGCCCGACCGGCAAGGAGACCAAGCCCCGTGTCCGTCCTCTCGAAGATCATGCGTGCAGGCGAAGGCAAGATCCTGCGCAAGCTGCACCGCATCGCGGACCAGGTCAAGTCCATCGAAGAGGACTTCGTCGACCTCTCCGACGCCGAGCTGCGGGCCCTGACCGATGAGTACAAGCAGCGGTTCGCCGACGGCGAGACCCTGGACGACCTGCTTCCCGAGGCTTTCGCGACCGTCCGCGAGGCGGCCAAGCGCGTGCTCGGCCAGCGCCACTACGACGTGCAGATGATGGGCGGCGCCGCCCTCCACCTCGGCTACGTCGCCGAGATGAAGACCGGCGAGGGCAAGACCCTCGTCGGCACGCTGCCCGCCTACCTCAACGCCCTGTCCGGAAAAGGCGTCCACCTCATCACGGTCAACGACTACCTGGCCGAGCGTGACTCCGAGATGATGGGCCGCGTCCACAAGTTCCTGGGCCTGAGCGTCGGCTGCATCCTCGCCAACATGACGCCCGCCCAGCGCCGCGAGCAGTACGCGTGCGACATCACCTACGGCACGAACAACGAGTTCGGCTTCGACTACCTGCGCGACAACATGGCGTGGTCCCAGGACGAACTCGTCCAGCGCGGCCACAACTTCGCCATCGTCGACGAGGTCGACTCCATCCTCGTCGACGAGGCCCGCACCCCGCTGATCATCTCCGGCCCGGCCGACCAGGCCACCAAGTGGTACGGCGACTTCGCCAAGCTGGTCACGCGCCTGAAGAAGGGCGAGGCCGGCAACCCGCTCAAGGGCATGGAGGAGACCGGCGACTACGACGTCGACGAGAAGAAGCGCACCGTCGCCATCCACGAGTCCGGCGTCAGCAAGGTCGAGGACTGGCTGGGCATCGACAACCTCTACGAGTCGGTGAACACGCCTCTGGTGGGTTACCTGAACAACGCCATCAAGGCCAAGGAACTCTTCAAGAAGGACAAGGACTACGTCGTCATCGACGGCGAGGTCATGATCGTCGACGAGCACACCGGCCGTATCCTCGCCGGCCGCCGCTACAACGAGGGCATGCACCAGGCGATCGAGGCGAAGGAAGGGGTGGACATCAAGGACGAGAACCAGACGCTCGCCACGATCACCCTGCAGAACTTCTTCCGCCTCTACAACAAGCTCTCCGGAATGACCGGTACGGCGATGACCGAGGCCGCCGAGTTCCACCAGATCTACAAGCTCGGCGTGGTCCCGATCCCGACGAACCGGCCCATGGTCCGCAAGGACCAGTCGGACCTGATCTACCGGACCGAGGTCGCCAAGTTCGAGGCGGTCGTCGACGACATCGCCGAGAAGCACGAGAAGGGTCAGCCGATCCTCGTCGGCACCACCTCGGTCGAGAAGTCCGAGTACCTCTCGCAGCAGCTGAGCAAGCGCGGTATCCAGCACGAGGTGCTCAACGCCAAGCAGCACGACCGTGAGGCGCCGATCATCGCCCAGGCCGGCCGCAGAGGCGCCGTGACGGTGGCCACCAACATGGCCGGCCGTGGCACCGACATCAAGCTCGGCGGCAACCCCGACGACCTCGCCGAGGCGGAGCTGCGCCAGCGCGGCCTCGACCCCGAGGAGCACATCGAGGAGTGGGCGCACGCCCTGCCCGCCGCGCTCGAGAAGGCCGAGCAGGCCGTCAAGGCCGAGTTCGAACAGGTCAAGGAGCTCGGCGGCCTCTACGTCCTCGGCACCGAGCGGCACGAGTCGCGCCGTATCGACAACCAGCTGCGCGGCCGCAGCGGCCGCCAGGGCGACCCCGGCGAGTCCCGCTTCTACCTCTCGCTGGGCGACGACCTGATGCGTCTGTTCAAGGCCCAGATGGTCGAGCGCGTGATGTCGATGGCCAACGTGCCCGACGACGTGCCGATCGAGAACAAGATGGTCACGCGCGCGATCGCGTCCGCCCAGTCGCAGGTCGAGCAGCAGAACTTCGAGACCCGCAAGAACGTCCTCAAGTACGACGAGGTCCTCAACCGTCAGCGTGAGGTCATCTACGGCGAGCGGCGCCGCGTCCTGGAGGGCGAGGACCTGCAGGAGCAGATCCAGCACTTCATGAACGACACGATCGACGCCTACGTCGGCGCGGAGACCGCAGAGGGCTTCCCGGAGGACTGGGACCTCGACCGGCTGTGGGGCGCCTTCAAGCAGCTCTACCCGGTGAAGATCACCGTCGAGGAACTGGAGGAGGCGGCCGGTGACCGGGCCGGCCTGACCGCCGAGTTCATCGCCGAGTCCATCAAGGACGACATCCACGAGCAGTACGCGTCGCGCGAGACGCAGCTCGGCTCCGAGATCATGCGTGAGCTGGAGCGCCGGGTCGTGCTGTCGGTCCTCGACCGCAAGTGGCGCGAGCACCTCTACGAGATGGACTACCTCCAGGAGGGCATCGGCCTGCGCGCCATGGCGCAGAAGGACCCTCTGGTCGAGTACCAGCGCGAGGGCTTCGACATGTTCACCGCCATGATGGAGGGCATCAAGGAGGAGTCCGTCGGCTACCTGTTCAACCTGGAGGTCCAGGTCGAGCAGCAGGTCGAGGAGGTCCCGGTGGAGGACACGGCGCCGACGCTCGAGAAGCGCGACGCGGTGCCCGCGCAGGCCGGCTCCCGTCCCGAGATCCGCGCCAAGGGCCTCGACGCCCCGCAGCGGCGGGACCTGCACTTCTCCGCGCCGACGGTGGACGGCGAGGGCGGTGTCGTCGAGGGCGAGTTCGCCGACGACGAGGAGCCCGTGCGCTCCGAGGCGGACGGCCTCACGCGTGCGGAGCGGCGCAAGCAGTCGCGCGGCGGGCGTCGCCGCAAGAAGTGACGTGACGGTGCCTTCGGCGCCGGAGCGAGTCGAAGGGCCGGGTCACCCCAGGGGTGGGCCGGCCCTTCGGCGTGTCGGTGGCGTCAGTCGTCGTCCGGGTGCGGAGGGCGAGGGCCGCCCAGCTCGACCGCCGTGCAGCGCCAGCGCAGGTCCCGGCCCTGTTCCAGACGGAAGGCCATGGCGCGCAGCTGGTCGCCGGCGCCGATGCGGGCGAAGACCTCGACGGCACCGGGACGGGGCACGTAGTAGCCGAGGTCGCGGACCACCGGGCGGGCGCCGCGGGTGCGCAGCGGGCCGCGCTCGGCGAGGTGCGCGAGTTCGTCGTAGGCGCGGCCCGCGGTGTGGCGGAGCATCCAGTGGACGGGGCGCTGACCGCTCAGTACGGCGAGCAGACGGTCCGCGAAGACGTCGGTGGTGGCGGGGGGAGGGGCGAGCGGGCGGCGGGGGGCCTGGAGGGGGACCGTTTGGTGGTCCGCGGCGGCTCGGGGGGCGGGTGCACGCGTGGCGGCGTGCAGGGGTGTGGCGCCGATGCCTCGGATGAGGGCCGCTGTGGGTGACGTGAGGGCGGCTGTCGTGCCGGTGCCGGTGTCCGTGCCCCTCGTGCTCCCGCCCGTATCTGTCGTGCGCGTGCCGGAGCCGGCCGGGGCTGTCGGGGGACGGCCGTCGGTGGGCCTCGTGCGGGTGCGGGTTCCGCTGCCGCCCGGTGAGCCAGGGGGCCTGCCGCCCGCGGCCGTCGTACGGGCCGTACCGCCGCCGGGCGTGCGGGGCGGTGCACCGCCGGGGTGACGCGGGTCGCGGCGGCCGGGCGGACGGCTGCCGGGTTGCTGCTTCGCCCTGGTCATGACCTTGTGCATGGTGTCCCCGCTCGACGGGCCCGGACGGTACCGGGCGGTAACTTCGGTTGGGGATCTTGTACGGGGCCGTGCGGCGGGCCGGCAAGGCGGCCGGGGCCTCGGGCGGAGGGTCGGCACGTTCACTTATCCGAGTGATCGGGTGGCCGGAAAAGCCCGTGGCGACGGGGGCGGGCCGGGTGAATCCGGGGGCGGCCGGTGGACGCCCGCCGGGGGGTGGGCGGGGACCCGAAAGGCGACGCCCGCACGTATCCTGAGAGCCGTCCGGCCGCGGCGAACCCCACCGACCAGAAAGCGGACTGTCATGCGCGTCTACGTCCCCCTGACCCTCTCCGGTCTCGCCGAGACGTACAAGGCGGGAGAGCTGGGGGCCGGGCCGCTCGTGGCGTACGCCGTCACGCCGGCGCTGCGGGAGTGGTACCTCTCCGACGACATCGAGGAGCTGGAGTACGCGGCGCTGAACCGGGCCGCGCTGGCCTCGCTCCGGCTGCTGGCGGCGGACCCCGGTGCGGCCCGGCGGCGGGTCGTGGTCGCCGTGGACGTGCCCGACGGAACGGCGGTCGCCGACCCCGGCCGGGCCCTCGACCCGGCGGCGCTCGGCGAGGTGCGGATCGCCGCCGCCGTACCGCTGGCCAAGGCCGCCGCGGTGCACGTCGACTCCGGCGACGCGGAGGCGGACGTGGCCGCCGCCGCGGAGGCGCTGCCGGCGGCGGACGCGGGGGACGACGACGCGCAGTTCGTCGTGGACGGGGCCGAGGACCACGAACTGCTGTGGTTCGCGCGGCAGGAGATCCCCAACCTGGTGGGGCTCGGGGAATAGCCGGCCGACCGCACCGGGCCCGGCAGCCGCGGGTCTCTTCGTTGTCAGTGGCGGCGGGTACGTTTTGGACATGGGGATGCAGACGGACGCGCACATCGTCTGGGACTGGAACGGGACGCTGTTCCACGACAACGACGCGATCATCGGGGCGACGAACGCGGCCTTCGCCGAGCTCGGACTCGAACCGATCACCTTGGAGCGGTACCGGTCGCTGTACTGCGTGCCGGTGCCGAAGTTCTACGAGCGGCTGCTGGGACGGCTGCCGACCGACGCCGAGTGGGAGCTCATGGACGCGGTCTTCCACCGGCACTACCAGCAGCACCGGGTTCGCTGCGGGCTCACCGACGGCGCGGCGGAGCTGCTCGCCGGGTGGCGCTCGGCGGGACGCAGCCAGTCCCTGCTGAGCATGTACGGGCATGACGAACTGGTGCCGTTGGTGCGGGGCTTCGGCATCGAGCCCCACTTCGTACGCGTGGACGGGCGGACCGGTCCCTCCGGCGGCAGCAAGGCCGAGCACATGGTGCGGCACCTCGCGGCCCTGACCGGCGCGAGGAGCATGGACCCCGCTCGTACGGTGGTGATCGGGGACGCCGCCGACGACGCGGTGGCCGCGCTGCACGTCGGGGCACGCGCGGTGCTGTACACCGGCGGTTCGCACGGCCGGGCCAGCCTGGAGACGGTGGGCGTCCCGGTGGTGGACACGCTCGCGGAGGCCGTCGAGGAGGCGGCACGACTGGCCGCCTGAGGCGAGCGGGCCGACCGGCCGGGAAGGAGCCCGTCAGAGACCGGGCAGGCCGCGGTCGGGCAGGTACGGACGGCAGGCCACGGAGCGAGGTCGGGACCGGCAGGTCAACGCGGGACCGGCAGGTCGGCGATCGCAGGCCGATGATCGGCCGGTCGCCGGTCGCCGGTCGCCGGTCGCCGGTCGCCGGTCGGCGATCAGCGGTCGGGATCGGTCCGGCGCCCGTCGGTCGGGATCAGTCCTGCGCCCGTCGGTCGGGATCAGTCCTGCGCCCGTCGGCCGGCGGGGCCGTTACGCCGGATCGGCTGTTCGCGCCCCTGTGCAGAATGTCAAAGTTCCACCCCAGGTTTTGTACACATACGGCTCATGACGGGCCCCCTCCCGGGGGCGATAGCCTGGTGGCGTGATCAGCGCGATAGTTCGCGGGGGCACTGCCGCCCCCGCCCTGCGCCCGGCGAGCACGGACCATCTCCGTGACCGGGCGGCGGTCGCTGGTCCTCGCGGGCGGGACGGGGCCACCAGGGCCCCCAGGACGCCGTGCACACACCCGGGACAGGCGCCGCAGAGATCAGCGTCACACCCTGAGGGCGTGTCGAGAATGGCTGATAACCCCCCGCTCATCTCACCTTGCGGCATAGCGTCGGAGCAGACCGGACACCCCGCGTCTGGACGTTGCGTCGGAGGGGAAGAGGCCGTGTTTCCTTCTACGTCACGCAATGGCGCGCGACAGGAGCCAGAGGACAATGCAGACCAAGCTGGACGAAGCCAAGGCCGAGCTGCTCGAGAGGGCCGCCCGGGTTGCTGAGAACAGTCCGGTCGGGGGGCACCTACCGACCGGGACGACGGACGAGGGCACGCCGGACCCGGACACCGTGCTCGCGTTCCTCCAGCGCTACTACCTGCACACCGCCCCGGAGGACCTCACCGACCGCGACCCGGTCGACGTCTTCGGAGCCGCCTTCTCCCACTACCGGCTGGCCGAGAACCGCCCGCAGGGCACGGCCAGCGTGCGGGTGCACACCCCGACCGTCGAGGAGAACGGCTGGACCTGCAGCCACTCCGTGGTCGAGGTCGTCACCGACGACATGCCCTTCCTCGTGGACTCCGTGACGAACGAGCTGACCCGTCAGGGCCGCGGCATCCACGTCGTCATCCACCCGCAGATGTTCGTGCGCCGCGATGTCACCGGCAAGCTGATCGAGGTGCTCAACGCGCCCGTCACCGACCGCCTTCCGCACGACGCGCACACCGAGTCCTGGATCCACGTCGAGATCGACCGGGAGACCGACCGCGCCGACCTGAAGCAGATCACCGCCGACCTGCTGCGTGTCCTGTCCGACGTCCGCGAGACCGTCGAGGACTGGGACAAGATGCGGGACGCGGCCCTGCGGATGGCCGACGAGCTGCCGAAGGAGCCCGTCGCCTCCGACCTGCGCGGCCAGGACATCGAGGAGGCCCGTGAGCTGCTGCGCTGGCTGGCCGCCGACCACTTCACCTTCCTCGGCTACCGCGAGTACCGGCTGCGCGACGACGACTCCCTCGCCGCCGTGCCAGGCACCGGTCTGGGGATACTGCGCTCCGACCCGCACCACGCGAGCGACGAGAGCCACCCCGTCAGCCCCTCCTTCGAGCGGCTGCCCGCCGACGCCCGCGCCAAGGCGCGCGAGCACAAGCTGCTCGTACTCACCAAGGCCAACAGCCGCGCCACCGTGCACCGGCCGTCGTACCTCGACTACATCGGCGTCAAGAAGTTCGACGAGCAGGGCAACGTCGTCGGCGAGCGGCGCTTCCTCGGACTGTTCTCCTCCGCCGCCTACACCGAGTCCGTACGCCGGGTCCCGGTCATCCGGCGCAAGGTCGCGGAGGTCCTGGAGCGCGCAGGGTTCTCGCCCAACAGCCACGACGGGCGCGACCTGCTCCAGATCCTGGAGACCTACCCGCGCGACGAGCTGTTCCAGACCCCGGCCGACGAACTGCAGGCCATCGTCACCTCGGTGCTCTACCTCCAGGAGCGCAGGAGGCTGCGCCTCTACCTCCGCCAGGACGAGTACGGCCGCTACTACTCCGCCCTCGTCTACCTCCCCCGCGACCGCTACACGACCGGGGTGCGGCTGCGGATCATCGACATCCTGAAGGAGGAGCTCGCCGGCACCAGCGTCGACTTCACGGCCTGGAACACCGAGTCGATCCTGTCCCGGCTGCACTTCGTGGTGCGCGTCCCGCAGGGCACAGAGCTGCCGCAGCTGTCCGACGCCGACAAGGAGCGCATCGAGGCGCGGCTGGTGGAGGCCGCCCGCTCCTGGGCCGACGGTTTCGCCGAGGCGCTCAACGCCGAGCTGGGAGAGGAACGCGCGGCCGAACTGGTGCGCCGCTACGGCAACGCCTTCCCGGAGGGCTACAAGGCCGACCACACCCCGCGGGCCGCGGTCGCCGACCTGGTGCACATCGAGCAGCTCACCGAAGCCCAGGAGCACGGCGGGAAGGACTTCGCGCTCAGCCTCTACGAGCCGGTGGGCGCCGCTCCCGAGGAGCGCCGCTTCAAGATCTACCGCAAGGGCGACGCGGTCTCCCTGTCCGCGGTGCTGCCGGTCCTCAACCGGCTCGGCGTCGAGGTCACCGACGAGCGGCCGTACGAGCTGCGCTGCTCGGACCGCAGTGTCGCCTGGGTCTACGACTTCGGTCTGCGCATGCCCCAGACGCAGAACGGCGGCGGTGACTACCTGGGCGACGACGCCCGCGAGCGCTTCCAGGAGGCCTTCGCCGCCACCTGGACCGGCAGGGCGGAGAACGACGGCTTCAACTCCCTCGTGCTCAGCGCCGGGCTGGGCTGGCGGCAGGCGATGGTGCTGCGGGCGTACGCCAAGTACCTGCGCCAGGCGGGTTCCACGTTCAGCCAGGACTACATGGAGGACACCCTCCGCAACAACGTCCACACCACGCGTCTGCTGGTGTCGCTGTTCGAGGCGCGGATGTCGCCGGACCGCCAGCGCGCCGGGCACGAGCTCGTGGACGCGCTGCTGGAGGAACTGGAGGCGGCGCTCGACCAGGTGGCGAGCCTCGACGAGGACCGCATCCTGCGGTCCTTCCTCACCGTCATCAAGGCGACCCTGCGGACCAACTTCTTCCAGGAGGCGGCGGGCGGCAAGCCGCACGCGTACGTCTCCATGAAGTTCGACCCGCAGGCGATCCCCGATCTGCCGGCACCGCGCCCGGCGTTCGAGATCTGGGTGTACTCGCCGCAGGTGGAGGGCGTGCACCTGCGGTTCGGGAAGGTCGCCCGCGGCGGGCTGCGCTGGTCCGACCGCAAGGAGGACTTCCGGACCGAGATCCTCGGCCTGGTCAAGGCGCAGATGGTGAAGAACACCGTCATCGTGCCCGTGGGCGCCAAGGGCGGCTTCGTCGCCAAGCAGCTGCCGGACCCGGGCGTGGACCGGGACGCCTGGCTGGCCGAGGGCATCGCCAGCTACAAGACGTTCATCTCGGCGCTGCTCGACATCACCGACAACATGGTGGCCGGCGAGGTCGTGCCCCCGGCGGACGTCGTCCGGCACGACGAGGACGACACCTACCTGGTGGTCGCCGCCGACAAGGGCACCGCGACCTTCTCGGACATCGCCAACGGTGTCGCGGAGAAGTACAACTTCTGGCTCGGTGACGCCTTCGCCTCCGGCGGTTCGGCCGGCTACGACCACAAGGGCATGGGCATCACCGCCCGCGGTGCCTGGGAGTCCGTCAAGCGGCACTTCCGGGAGCTGGGCGTGAACACCCAGGCCGAGGACTTCACGGTCGTCGGCATCGGTGACATGTCCGGTGACGTGTTCGGCAACGGCATGCTGCTGTCCGAGCACATCCGCCTGGTCGCCGCCTTCGACCACCGGCACATCTTCCTGGACCCGACCCCGGACGCGGCCGCCTCCTACGCCGAGCGCCGCCGCGTCTTCGAGCTGCCCCGCTCCAGCTGGGCCGACTACGACACGGCGCTGATCTCCGCGGGCGGCGGCGTCTTCCCGCGCACCGCCAAGGCCATCCCGGTCAACGCCCACATCCGCCAGGCCCTCGGCATCGAGGACAAGGTGTCCAAGATGACGCCGGCCGACCTGATGAAGGCGATCCTCCGGGCGCCGGTCGACCTGCTGTGGAACGGCGGCATCGGCACGTACGTGAAGGCGTCGACGGAGTCCCACGCGGACGTCGGCGACAAGGCCAACGACGCGATCCGGGTCGACGGCGCCGACCTGCGGGTCCAGGTCGTCGGGGAGGGCGGCAACCTCGGTCTGACCCAGCTCGGCCGGATCGAGTTCGCGCTGCACGGCGGCAAGACCAACACGGACGCCATCGACAACAGCGCGGGCGTGGACACCTCCGACCACGAGGTGAACATCAAGATCCTGCTCAACGGCCTGGTCACGGACGGCGACCTGACGGTCAAGCAGCGCAACAAGCTGCTCGCCGAGATGACCGACGAGGTCGGCCACCTGGTCCTGCGCAACAACTACGCGCAGAACACGGCGATCGCCAACGCCCTCGCCCAGTCCAAGGACATGCTCCACGCGCAGCAGCGGTACATGCGGCACCTGGTGCGCGCGGGACTGCTCGACCGGGCGCTGGAGTTCCTGCCCACCGACCGCCAGATCCGCGAGCGCCTCGGCGCCGGGCAGGGTCTGACCAGCCCGGAGACGGCCGTCCTGCTGGCGTACACGAAGATCACGGTCGCCGAGGAGCTGCTGCACACCTCGCTGCCGGACGACCCGTACCTGCGCGGACTGCTGCACACCTACTTCCCGGCGCCGCTGCGCGAGAAGTTCGGCGACCGGATCGACGGCCACCCGCTGAACCGTGAGATCACCACGACGGTCCTGGTCAACGACACGGTGAACACGGGCGGTACGACGTATCTGCACCGCCTGCGCGAGGAGACCGGTGCCTCGTTGGAGGAGATCGTCCGCGCCCAGACCGTGGCCCGCACGATCTTCCGTTCGGGCGCCGTGTGGGACGCCGTGGAGGCACTGGACAACACGGTCGAGGCCGCCGTCCAGACCCGGATCCGTCTGCACTCGCGCCGACTGGTGGAGCGGGGCACGCGCTGGCTGCTGAACAACCGGCCGCAGCCGCTGCAGCTCGCCGAGACGGTGGAGTTCTTCTCCGAGCGGGTCGAGCTGGTCTGGGGACAGCTGCCCAAGCTGCTGCGCGGCGCGGACCTGGAGTGGTACGAGCAGATCCGGGACGAGCTGACGGCGGCGGGCGTGCCGGACGAACTGGCCACGCGGGTGGCCGGGTTCTCCTCCGCCTTCCCGACGCTCGACATCGTCTCGGTGGCCGACCGCATGGGCAAGGAGCCGCTGGCCGTCGCCGAGGTGTACTACGACCTCGCCGACCGGCTCCACATCACCCAGCTGATGGACCGCATCATCGAGCTGCCGCGCGCGGACCGCTGGCAGTCCATGGCCCGCGCCTCGATCCGGGAGGACCTGTACGCGGCGCACGCGGCGCTGACGGCCGACGTGCTCGCCGTGGGCAACGGCACCTCGACCCCCGAGCAGCGCTTCACGGCGTGGGAGGAGAGGAACGCGCCGATCCTGGGCCGGGCCCGCACGACCCTGGAGGAGATCCAGGGCTCGGACTCCTTCGACCTGGCGAACCTGTCGGTGGCGATGCGGACGATGCGTACGCTGCTGCGCGCGCATTCGTAGCCCGTACGTGCGTGAGGGCGCCCCCGGCCGTTGTGGCGGGGGCGCCCTTCGTTCTGCCCGGACAGCCGCGGCTGCCCCACGGCTCACGGCTCAGCGCACGGCTCAGCGCACGGCTCACGCCGCACGGCTCAGCGCACGGCGTACGCCTCAGCGCATGCCTCACGCCTCACGAGGAGAGCGGCACCTTCGCGTCCTCCGGCGTGGTCTGGGTCTGCTCCGGGGCCTTCGGGGCCTTCGGGGGAGTCTTCTTCGGGCGGGGCTTCGGCTTGGGCTTCTCCGGGCCGCCCGTGAACGCCTCGTACGCCTCCAGGACCTCCTCGGTGGGGCCGTCCATGCGCAGCTCGCCGCGCTCCAGCCACAGCACGCGGTCGCAGGTGTCCCGGATCGACTTGTTGTTGTGGCTGACCAGGAAGACCGTGCCGGCGTGCTCGCGCAGCTCGCGGATGCGGGCCTCGGACCGCTTGCGGAAGGAGGCGTCGCCGGTGGCCAGGGCCTCGTCGACGAGCAGCACGTCGTGGTCCTTGGCGGCGGCGATGGAGAAGCGCAGGCGGGCCGCCATGCCGGAGGAGTAGGTGCGCATCGGCAGGGTGATGAAGTCGCCCTTCTCGTTGATGCCGGAGAAGTCGACGATCTCCTGGTAGCGCTCCTTGACCTGCTCGCGGGACATGCCCATGGCGAGGCCGCCGAGGTAGACGTTGCGCTCGCCGGTGAGGTCGTTCATCAGGGCCGCGTTGACGCCCAGGAGGGAGGGCTGGCCGTCGGTGTGGATGCGGCCGTTCTCCACCGGCAGCAGTCCCGCGACCGCCTTGAGCAGGGTCGACTTGCCCGAGCCGTTGGAGCCGATCAGACCGATCGCCTCGCCCCGGTAGGCGACGAACGACACCTTCCTGACCGCGTGCACCGTGCGCACGCCCGCGGCCCGTTCGGCCTTCTCGCGGCGCAGGATGCGGTTGAGGGCGGCGGTGGCGGAGCCGCGTCCGGCGCCGGTGCCGTTGACCCGGTAGACGATGTCGACGTTGTCGACGACGACGGTGGGGATGCGCTCGCCGTCGCTCTCGTAGCGGTACTCGGTGTTCTCAGCCACGGCCGTACGTCTCCTCAGCCTTCCAGAAGTAGATGAAGCCGCCGACTCCGGCGAGCAGGGCCCAGCCGGTCGCGATCGGCCACACGTGGGGCGGCAGCTGGCTCGAGTGGAAGCTGTCGATCAGGGCGAAGCGCATCAGGTCGATGTAGACGGCCGCCGGGTTGGCCCGGAGCACGGGCGCCACCCAGGACGGCAGGTCGCTGTGCTTGCTGAGCAGGCGGTCGAGGCTCCACATCACGCCCGAGACGTACATCCAGGTGCGCAGCACGAACGGCATCAGCTGCGCGATGTCCGGCGTCTTCGCACCCAGCCGCGCCACGATCATCGCGACGCCCGCGTTGAAGGTGAACTGCAGCACCAGCGCCGGGATCGCCAGCAGCCAGGAAGCGGCCACCGGCACGCCGAAGCAGAGCAGGATCACGACCAGGGCGGCCATCGAGAACAGCAGCTGCTGGAGCTGCTGGAGCGCGAACGAGATCGGCAGCGCGGCCCGCGGGAAGTGCAGCGCCCGGACGAGACCGAGGTTGCCCGCGATGGCCCGGGTGCCGGACATGATCGAGCTCTGCGTGAACGTCCACACGAACACGCCCGTCACCAGGAACGGGACGTAGTCCGGCACGCCCCGCTTGGTGCCCATCAGCACACCGAAGATGAAGTAGTAGACCGCCGCGTTCAGCAGGGGGGTCATCACCTGCCAGATCTGGCCCAGTTTCGCCTGGCTGTACTGCGAGGTGAGCTTGGCGGTCGAGAAGGCCGCGATGAAGTGACGCCGGTCCCAGAGCTGGCGGACGTAGTCCGGCAGGGAGGGGCGGGCGCCGCTGACCGAGAGGCCGTGGCGGGCGGCGAGGGCCGCGAGATCGTCGTCGGCCGGGGCCGGCGTCGGGGGCGGTGTGTGGAGGACCTGGCTCACATCCGCTGCTTTCACTCGGGGGGAGGGGGTGGTGCGCGTCAGGTTTCCGCCGGGTTCGTCACCCGCGGTTTCCTTACGCTTTCCTTCACGTTCTCTTACGTCGGGACGGGACCGTATCGTCGCAACGCGAGCGTAGGCGGAGTGGACGTCGGAACGCAACCGTTTCGTCGTGACGCCCTATGCTGGACCGTATGACGACGAACGCAGAGGAGCCCCTAGCGCGTCCGCGCCGCCGGACCCCCGCGGGAGCCGCCGTGCTCCGGGAGGACGTGACGGAGGCCATCCGGGCGGCCGTCTTCGAGGAGCTCGCGTCCGTCGGCTACGCGCGGATGTCGATCGAGGGCATCGCGCGCCGCGCGGGCGTCGGCAAGACGGCCGTCTACCGCCGCTGGCGCTCCAAGCTGCACCTCGTCCTGGACCTCGTCTCGGCGATCGCCGTGCAGGGCCTGCCGGCCCCGGACACCGGCTCGCTGGAGGGCGACCTCCGACTGCTGTACGAGGTGACCTCGCGGGCGCTGCGCCACCCCGTCGCCTCGCAGATCATCCCCGACCTCCAGGCCGAGGCGGCCCGCAACCCCGACATCGCCGAGGCCATGCAGAAGGCGCTGCGCGAGGGACAGGACGGCGTCGCCAGCAAGATCATGGTCTCGGCCGCGCAGCGCGGCGAGATCCGGCCCGGCGCCGACGAGGACCTGGCCCTCGACCTGATCTCGGGGCCCCTGTACTGGCGCTCGGTGGTGATCCGCAGCCCGAAGCTGCCCAAGGGCTACCTGGGCGCACTGGCGCGAGCGACGGCGGAGGCACTCAAGGCGCTGTGAGGCGCCTCTGGCGGGGGGCCGGGAGCCTGTGGCCCCTCCGCCCCTCGTCGCGCGGGACAGCCCTCAGCCGCGTGCCGCCTCCGGGTGCAGCCGTACCCGGTCCTCCCAGGCCGAGGTGATCATGTCCTGGACGTCGGGCGTGGCCTTCCGGTCCAGCCCGGTGGCGGCGCGATCGGCGGACGCCACGACCCGGGCCGGGTCGCCGGGGCGGCGTGGGGCGACCGCCGGGGGCGGTGGTGGCCGGTGAGGGCGCTGATGCGGTCGATCATCTCGCGGACGGACCCGCCCTCCCCGCGGCCGATGTCGAGGGTGAGTGCGCGGCCCGGGGCGGCCCGCAGGGCGCGGGCGGCCGCCACATGGGCGTCCGCCAGGTCCGCCACGTGGATGTAGTCGCCGCCGCCGGTGATCAGCCAGGTCATGTGCGGCGGTTCCCTCCTCCGTTGCCCGTGGCGGCGCCCCGCGTGCCGCCGTCTCGGTGAAGCAGGCGGCGGGACCGGGCGTGGGCCTCCCGGCGGGGGACCGCCGCGACGTGGTTCCCCGTCACCGGGACGGGGACCGGTGGGCGCCGGAGAGGCGCCGGGCGGGGAGCGGGAGCAGGGACGCGAGCGGTTCCGAGGGGAGGCGCGGGGGCCGGCGCGGCGGGCCGTCGGTGGAGCGCCACAGGCGGATGAACGACAGGGCGGCGGCCGCGGCCAGCAGGCCGTTGCGTACGAGCATCAGCGCGCAGCCCGTCCAGGTGCTGGTGACCACCTCGTGGTACAGGACGGGGTACACGACCGAGCTGACGGCGGTGGCCGCCACGACCAGCGCGGCCGCGGGACGCTGCACGGTGTGCCGGGAGGTCAGGCAGACGGCGGCCAGGCCCACCAGCCAGACCATGTACTGCGGGCTGATGACCCGGCTGGTGACGGTGAACAGCAGGACGGCGCTGAGCGCCGCGTCGTACGGCGTGGCCGGTGTCCAGTCGCCTGCCCGGACCCGCCAGAGCACCAGCAGCGCGAGGGCGACGCCGGTGAGCGCGAGTGAGGCGCCGGCGACGGCCGCGACGCAGGGGCCGGTGAACTCCATCGCCCCGTAGCGGTAGCCCACCGTCCCCGGCCAGCCGGCGTGGGTGGCGAGGCCGAGCAGGGTGCCGCCGAACGACTCGATCTGCACGCCCCGGCCGCCCTGCTGGAGCAGGAAGGAGAAGGGGTCGCGGCACACGGCGGCGAACAGGGCGACCGCCACGACGGCCGTCAGCCCCGCCCACGTCCACGCCGACCGTGCCGCCCGGCCCCTCGCCAGCCCCAGCAGCACCAGCGCCGGCCACACCTTCACCAGGGCGCCCGCCGCCGCGAGCGCCCCGCACACGCGCGGGTACCTCGACCACGCCAGCAGGGCGAGGACGGCGAGCGCGGTGACCTGCACGTCGTAGCGCGCGAGCGGGAGGTGCAGCAGCAGCGGGAGGCCGCCCACCCACACCGCCGCCCCGCACAGGCTGTGGCCGGGCCGCCCGCCCGCGCGCACCAGTGCCACGGTGACGGCCGCGTCGGCGGCGAGGGTGAGGACGACGAACGCCTGGAAGTACGTCAGTCCGGGCAGCAGCGCGGGTGACAGCAGTACCGGGCCGGCGCCCGGCGGGTACTGCCACAGCGGGTCGTGCACGGGGAAGGCGCCGTGCGCGAGCCCGCCGTACCAGCGGTGGTAGAGCCGCCACACCTCGCCCGCCACCCGGCCTCCGCCCAGGACGGCCAGCCCGTTGTGGGCGAGCAGCCACAGCATCAGGGCGCGGCCGGCGAGCCAGGCGGCGGCGAGGGCGAGGTGACCCGGTCGTCGCACGGCGCTCGCCGAGGTGGTCATGAGGGGGTGCGGTGCGAGGTTCATCGGGGGGATGGTAATCCGGGCGAATGACATGAAACGTCTGATACACCGCCAATCATCACCAATGGCCCGTCGGCACCACACAATCGGCCTTGTGACGAGCGGGCAGTCGAGCAGGGCCGGCCGGGCCGGTGACCGTGCGGTGGCCGTGGCGGTTCCCGCGGCCGTGATGCTCGCGGCCGGACTGTGGGGCCTGGACCGCGGCGGCATGTGGGGCGACGAGAGCGTCACCTTCCTGGTCGCCTGGCGCACGGTGCCGCAGATCTGGCGGCTGCTGCACGAGGTGGACGCGGTGCACGGGCTGTACTACCTGTTCATGCACGTCGTGCTGCCCCTCCACCCCGGCGAGGTCGTGCTGCGGCTGCCGTCGGTGTGCGCGGCCTCCGCGACGGCCGCGCTGGTCGCCGCCCTCGGGGTGCGGCTGGCCCGGCCGCGGGTCGGGCTGTGGGCCGGCCTGCTCTACGCGGTCACACCGCTGAGCGGCCACTACGCGCAGGAGGGGCGGTCCTACGCGCTCGTCGCGGCCGGCGTGGCGGGCGCGACGCTGCTGCTGGTACGGGCGACGGACGGACGGCCGGGGAAGCCCGGGGCGGTGTGGTGGCCCTACGGGTGCGTCCTCGCGGTGACCTGTCTGCTGCACGAGCTGGCGGTACTGGCGGTCTGCGCGCACGCGGCGACCCTGGCGCTCGCCCGGGTGCCGAGGGCCGTGTGGACGGGCTGGGCGCGGGCGGTGGCGGTGACCGGGGCGGTCCTGCTGCCGCTGGTGTGGGTGTCGCGGCGCCAGTCGGGGCAGGTGGCCTGGCTGGTCGCGCCGGGCTGGGACCGGGTCGGGAAGCTGGTGCGGAGCTTCGTCGCCGGTCCCACGGGAGCGGTCTTCTGGGTGTCCGTCCTGCTGCTGGTGGCGGGCCTCGCGGCGCGGCGCGTGGCGGTGGTCGCGGGCCCGCTGCTGGTGCTGCCGCCGGTGATCCTGATGAGCGTCTCGCAGGTCCGGCCGCTCTATCACGACCGGTACGTGCTGTACGCGCTGGCCGGGTCACCGCTGCTGGTGGCCGCGGGGGCCGACCGGGTGGCCGCGGCCGTGGCGGGGCTGCGGGCCCGCCGGCCGGGCGCGCGGCCTCCGTCGTACGGCCGGGCTGTCGTCCTCGCCGGTGTGCTGGCCGTCGCCCTCGCCTTCCTGCAGACCCTTCCGCTGCAGCTGGACGACCGCTCCCCGGACCACCGTCCCGACAACCTCGCGGCGGTCGCCGGCCTCGCCGCCCGGCAGGTCCGCCCCGGCGATCCGGTGCTGTTCCTGCCCTCGGTGGGGCGGCTGGCGGCGCTGACGTATCCGCGGGGGTTCCGGCGCGGCCGCGACATCGCGCTGCGGGAGTCCGCGCCCCGGTCCGGGACGCTGTGGGGCCGTGAGGCCGGGCCCCGGGAACTGCTGCGCCGGCTCGCCTCGGTGGACCGCGTCTGGGTCGTCGCCGAGCCGTACGCCCTCACCTCCCGCTGGTCGCCGCGGGACCCGACCGAGCGGGCCAAACTCAGGGTCGTCCGGGAGCAGTTCACCCCGCGCAGGGAGTACGTCCGCCGGGGGGTGACCCTGCGTCTCTACGTCCGCGTCCCGCCCGTGACCGGTCGGGCGGGCGCGCCTACGGGCGGCCCGGCGCCTGGGACAGCGCGGCCGCGTCCAGCGCGGTGGTGAGTTCGTCGAGGCGGGCACGCAGGGCGCCGAGCTCCTCCATGTCGAATCCGGTCGAGGCGAAGATCCGGCGCGGTACCTCCAGGGCCCGCTCACGCAGCGCGGTGCCCTCCCCGGTCAGCCGCACCTCCACCGAGCGCTCGTCGCGGGTGCTGCGCTCGCGTCGTACGAGGCCGGTCGCCTCCAGCCGCTTGAGCAGCGGCGAGAGCGTGCCGGAGTCGAGCCGCAGGTGTTCGCCCAGTTTCTTCACGGGCAGGTCGCCGTGCTCCCACAGCACCAGCATCACCAGGTACTGCGGGTAGGTCAGACCGAGGTCCTTGAGGATCACGCGGTAGACGCCGTTGAAGGCGCGGGAGGCGGCGTGCAGGGAGAAGCAGATCTGGCGGTCCAGGCGGAGCCAGTTCTCCTGGGTGGCTGGGGTCGGCGTCGCGGTCATGCCTCCAGGATAGCTCTTTCGAGTCATTTAGTTGTGCACAATTCAGTTGTGTGCTCTACTTGAGCCCGGAAGGCGGCCCGTAAGGGCGCCGCCGCACACGACTCGCACGCAGAGGGATGGTTTTCCATGGACGCGATCTACACCGCTGTCGCCACCGCCACCCACGGCCGGGACGGTCGCGCCGTCTCCTCCGACGGCACGCTGGACCTCGCGCTGGGCATACCGGTGGAGATGGGCGGCAACGGTCAGGGCACCAACCCGGAGCAGCTGTTCGCCGCCGGTTACGCCGCCTGTTTCGGCAGCGCCCTCGGCCTCGTCGGCCGCGCCGCCAAGGTCGACGTCAGCGACGCCGCCGTGACCGCCGAGGTCGGCATCGGCAAGGAGGGTGAGGGCTTCGCCCTCAAGGTCACCCTGCGCGTCGAGCTGCCCGACACCGTGGACGAGGCCACCGGCCGCAAGCTCGTCGAGCAGGCCCACCAGGTGTGCCCCTACTCCAACGCCACCCGCGGCAACGTCCCGGTCGACCTCGTCATCGAGTAGTCACCGGACGGCTGTCCGGGGAAGACCCCGGGCGGCCGCCCCCCGAGGGGACCCGCGCGAGCACCTCGCCGGTCCGCCGGCTCCACGCCACCACCACCGCCTCGGGGGGCACCGGGTGGCGGGGCGTCAGCAGCAGCCAGCGCACGTGGTAGCGGCGGACGAGGGCGGCGCGCCCGGCGCGGGTCGAGCCCGGGGCGAGGTAGGCGCCGACGTCGGCGAGCCGGCGGGCCCGCTCCCGCTCGTCCAGGGCCGGGTCGGGCCAGATCGGCGCGGCGAGGTCCGGACCGTACCCGGCGATGAGATGACCGGCGATGTACCCGTCGGTGATCACCACCTCGCCGTAGCCGATGTGCCGCGCCGCCCAGTCGTACGACGGCCAGCGCGGCGGCTGCGGGAAGCCCACGGGGTCCAGCGCGCGCGGTACGACCGCCCCGGCCTGCACGGTGAGGAACCCCACGCACGCCCCGGCGGCCACGGCGGCGCCCAGTGCCCGTCTGGGCCGCCCCCACGGCCGGGGCGCCGCCAGCGCGACGGCAGGCGCCAGTTGCAGGGGCAGCAGCGCGGACCACAGGGCCCTGCCGTACGTGTAGTGCCCGCTCACCCAGCCGTACCCCACCACCAGGCACTGCAGCGCGAACATCAGCACCAGCGGGTCACGCGCCGAGCGCCGGGCGCGCGCCCACAGCGCGGGCGCCCCGAGCAGCGCCAGCCAGGAGTTCGCCGCCATCTGCTCGTACAACCGGTGGTGCATCGCGTCCAGGCCGCTCTCGCCCGTCAGCGACAGCACGTCGTAGTACGGCCAGGACACCGCGACCGCCAGGGCGAGCGCCCCGGCGAGCGCCCAGCGGCCCGCCACCGGCGCCCGCCACGCCCGCTGCCGCGCCGCCATGACCGCCACCGCCCCGGTCACCGCCGACACGGCCGTCACCGGGTGGATCAGCAGGATCAGCCCGTACAGCGCCCCGAGCCCGGCGTACCCCCACCAGCCGCGCAGCCCGCGCGGGCCGACGTAGCGCACCGCGGCGCCGTCCGTCCCCGCGAGGGTGCCGGTCAGCGCCCACGCCCACAGCGTCAGCCCGATGGCGAACGCCGAGGGGTAGCCCAGGTTCGTGGTCATCGGCATCAGCCCGAGGTAGCCGCTCCACAGGACGCGTGCGGTGCCCCACAGCAGCGTCATCGCCGGCAGGGCGAGCACCGGCGCCCACGGGCGGGGCGTGAGCACCCGGACGAAACGGCCGGTCCCCGTCAGCAGGACCAGCAGGTGCACCGGCCCGGCCAGCTTCACGACCTCCCAGCCCGACAGCCCGGTCAGCCGCGCGAGGACGGCCTGGGCGACGGCGTACGGCCCGTAGTAGGGGCTGCCCGCGCCCGGCAGGGCGGCCATCGAGTGCGCCGGGTGGAGCAGGTCCGCCTTGAGGCGTTCCACGACCGCCGCGTGCTGGCCGGCGTCGCAGCACAACGGCACCCGCCAGTACGCGAGCGTCATCACCAGCCAGAACAGGGCGCCGAAGAACTGGTACGGACTCGGGCGCCGCAGTCGGCCGCCGCGCAGCGCCGTCGCGCCGCGCACGGTCCGCCGGACGAGTGTTCCGGCGCTCACCGGAGGGACGGAGAAGGGGGCGTCTGGGGCATGGGCCGTATGTTCCCGCCGCGGCCGACGGCATGACGCGCGTCACCTCAACGAGTGAGGCCGCGACCCCGGTGGCCACCCCGGTCGGGGGGGGGGGGGGGGGGGGGGGGGGGGGGGGGGGGAAGGAGGGGGGGGGGGGGGGGGGGGGGGGGGGGGGAAGGGGAGGAGGGGTTGGAGGGGAGGTGAGGGGGTGATGGTGGGTGGTGGGTGGGTGGGTCGGCACCCACCCACCCGCCCACA
>NZ_JBWKDW010000045.1:0-41386 GCF_056435735.1 Streptomyces sp. NPDC043878 | reverse complement strand
GCAGGGGGGACCCTGTGGGAGAGTAGGACACCGCCGAACAATTCTTGGGAAAACCCCCGCACCGTTGGTGCGGGGGTTTTCTGCGTTCCGGGGTCAGGTATTACGGTGGCCGCATGAGCACCTCGAACGCCGAAAATCCCGGAAGCTATCTCATCCGTTCCATACGCTCCGACGAATGGGCCAGGGCCAAGGAGCTGCGGCTCGTCGCCCTGCGGGACCCGATCGCGCATCTCGCCTTCCTCGACACCTACGAACAGGCCGCGGCGAGGCCGGACTCCTTCTGGCAGGAGCGCGCCGAGGGTGCCGCCGAAGGGGCGACCGGGGCGCAGCAGATCATCTCGGAGGGCCCGGACGGGGACTGGGCCGGCATGCTGACCGTGCTGATCGAGCAGCCCGGGACCACGGACTGGGCGGGATCTCCCATCGAGCGGAAGCAGGGGCACATCGTCGGCGTCTACGTCAGGCCCGAGCACCGGGGGTGCGGGATGACCGAGGTGCTGTTCGACGCGGGCCTGGAATGGGCCTGGGGGCAGGGCGTCGAGCGCGTACGGCTCATCGTGCACGAGGACAACGGGCGGGCCCGGTCCTTCTACCGCAAGACGGGGTTCGTGCCCACCGGAGTGATCGTGCCGATCGCGGGCAGCGAGGGCCGCGAGCTGGAGATGGCCGTCGAGCGGCCGTGAGGAACGGGACGGCGCTCACACCGGCAGTTCGTCGTGCGGCCAGCGGGCGCGGGCCTGTTCGCGGGAGCGGAGCAGGGCCAGCGTGAGCAACCCCCGGTCGGCGCCGGTGGCGAGCAGCTCCGGGAGCTGGGGCAGGGGTGCGACGGCCGCGATGTCGTCCAGGACGAGGGTCAGTGGTGGGTCGAGCCGACCGGCGGATGACCGTTCGGCCATGCGCCGGCCGTGCTCGACCACGCTTGCGGTGAGAGCCGTCAGGAAGGGCATCGCACCGGGATTCGTCCTGGGATCTTCGATCGATTCACCGACCACATAAAGCGTGCCCCCTTCGTCGACGAAGGAATCCAAGGCGAGGGCATCAGTTCGGTTTGGAGTGCACGCCTCACGGATGTTGACGGTGAAGAGGGCGGCCAGCGCCCGGCCCGCCAGTTCCTGGGCGATGTCACGGCGGTCCGGATGCCCGGTGAGCGCTGCCTCGAGCTCACCCGCCGAGCCGGCGGCCGCCTTGGGATTCGTCCGCAGGGTGCGGACGGCGTCCTGGATCTGGGTGCCCTGCGACCAGCGGTGGACATGGCGGACGGTTCTGCCGTCGATCGCGGCGGCGTGGAGGTAGCTGCGCAGGAGGGTCTCGGCGGTATCGCTGACCGCCTGGTCGAGCCGCGCGGTGGGGCGGATCGGGCTGAGCAGGGCGGTGGCCCTCGCCGCGGCCGTCGCCTTGTCCTCGCAGCCCGCGGTGGGCGACCAGTGCAGACGGGCCGGGGTGTCGCAGCGGTGCGCGGGGTCGTAGAGGTGGACCGGGCCGAGCTTCGCGCGGGCGTCCTTCGTGTCCTGCCACAGCACGGGGTCGGAGGTGACGACGAGGGCGGGGCCCGCGGCGTCGCGTACCGCCTGGGTCGCCGACGTACGGCGGCTGTCCGGAAGGCCGTAGAGCACCACGCCCCCGGAGCGGACCGGTTCCCACGCGCCCGGTCTGTCACCGCCGAACGGGGAGGCGGGGACCGTCTGTTGCGGGGCCGGCGGCGTGAGGAGCTCCGCGGGTTCAGGCTCGACACGCGGGACGGGGACCTCGTGCACCTGGGGGTGCGGCCGGCGTGCCTCCGGCTCGGGTACGGGCGCGCGCACCGGCTCGGGAACCGGCCTCGGTTCCGTGCCGCTCGTCGTGCCGCGAGCCGTCGCCTCAGCCCGTTTCCGTGCCCTGACGCCCTTCCACCGTGCCACCGTGCCGAGCGTGAACACCGTCAGGACGAACAGCACCATCAGCTGGCCGAGGAACAGGCCCCAGAAGAGGCCGTAGCCCGAGAGCTGGGCCGGCGGGGTGTCGGGCCAGGCGCCGGGGACGTCGTGCGGGCGGCCGATGAGGTGGCGCATGGCCAGCGGGGTGCGGGTGAAGGCGACGCCGTCCGGCCAGGCGCCCTGGGCGAACAGGCCGGACAGGCCGGTCGCCGTCCACACCAGCAGGGTCATGCCGAGGAGGAAGGCGAGCAGGCCGACCAGGAGTCCGTCGGGCACGCCTCCCTGCCGGCTGTGGCGGTCCGTTCTGTCCTGCCGGCGGTCGAGGTGATCGTCCGGTCTCACGGCTGCCCCTGCCCCTCCGCCTACGCCACCGTCGACTCGGACGAGCCGTCCAAGTCGTTGAGGTGCTGCTCCATGAAGGCCGCCGCCCGTTCCTCCGCCTCCAGCTCGGCGGCGCGCAGGGCGTCGCCCGCCATTTCGTGTTCCCTGGAGGTCTCGGTCATCGCGCGGTCGGTGAAGACGAGCGGGCGTTCGGTCTCCGTGACCAGGTGTTTGACCACCTGGACGTTGCCGTTGACGTCCCAGACGGCGATGCCGGGGGTCAGGGTGGGGATGATCTCCACCGCCCAGCGCGGCAGCCCCAGCACCCGGCCCGTGGCGCGGGCCTCGTCGGCTTTCTGGGCGTAGATCGTCCGGGTCGACGCCATCTTCAGGATCGCGGCGGCCTCCTTCGCGGCCGCGCCGTCCACCACGTCACTCAGGTGGTGGACGACCGCCACGAAGGACAGACCCAGCCGCCGGCCGAACTTCAGCAGGCGCTGGAAGAGCTGGGCGACGAACGGGCTGTTGATGATGTGCCAGGCCTCCTCGACCAGGAAGATGCGCTTCTTCCGGTCGGGGCGGATCCAGGTGTGCTCGAGCCATACTCCGACGATCGCCATCAGGATGGGCATGGCGATGGAGTTGCGGTCGATGTGGGAGAGGTCGAAGACGATCAGGGGTGCGTCCAGGTCGATGCCGACCGTCGTGGGGCCGTCGAACATGCCCCGCAGGTCACCGTCGACCAGTCGGTCCAGAACGAGGGCCACGTCCAGGCCCCAGGCGCGTACGTCGTCCAGGGCGACGTTCATCGCCTCGGCGGACTCCGGCTCGGGGTGCCGCAGTTGGTCGACGATGTCCGTCAGGACGGGCTGGCGGTCGATGATCGTCTCGTTGACGTAGGCGTGCGCGACCTTGAGGGCGAAGCCGGACCGCTCGTCGAGGCCGTGCCCCATGGCGACCTCGATGATCGTGCGGAGCAGGGCGAGCTGCCCCGTCGTCGTGATCGACGGGTCGAGGGGGTTGAGCCGGATGCCGTGGTCGAGGGCGGCCGTCGGGTCCAGCCGGATGGGAGTTATGCCCAGCTCCTGCGCGACCAGGTTCCATTCGCCGACGCCGTCCTCGCCCTGGGCGTCGAGGACGACGACCTGGCGGTCGCGGAAGCGCAGCTGTCGGAGGACGTACGTCTTCTCCAGAGCCGACTTGCCGTTGCCGGACTCGCCGAGGACCAGCCAGTGCGGGGCCGGGAGCTGCTGGCCGTACAGCTGGAAGGGGTCGTAGATGTACCCCTTCCCGGAGTAGACCTCGCGGCCGATGATGACCCCCGAGTCGCCCAGGCCGGGCGCCGCGGTCGGCAGGTAGACGGCCTGCGCCTGGCCGGTGGAGGTGCGTACCGGAAGGCGGGTCGTCTCGACCTTCCCGAAGAGGAAGGAGGTGAAGGCGTCGGTCAGGATGGACATCGGATCCCGCATGCGGCGGCCCCTACCTTCGAATGCCGGTGGCGAACGGGAGCGTGTTCACGAAGGCGCGATGGTGCTCTCGGTCGCACCACTCCAGTTTCAGGTACGACTTTCCGGCCGAGGCCCGGATGGTCCGCTTGTCGCGGGCCAGGGCCTCGGGGGTGCGGGAGGAGACGGTGATGTAGCCGACCAGGTTGACGCCGGCGGCGCCGCTCGCGAGGTCCTCTCCGCGCTGGTCGAGCCGACCGTGCGCGGCGACGTCGCGGGGGTCGACGGTCCGGTTCATCTTGGCGGCGCGGGACGCCTCCGCCTCGTCGTTGGTCTTCTCCGTCAGCATGCGTTCGATGGCGACCTCGGTGGGTTCGAGGTCCATGGTGACGGCGACGGTACGGATGACGTCTGGGGTGTGGACGAGCAGCGGCGCGAGGAAGTTGACGCCGACGGGGGTCATCGGCCACTCCTTCACCCAGGCGGTCGCGTGGCACCAGGGGGCGCGGGTGGAGGACTCGCGGGTCTTGGCCTGGAGGTAGGAGGGCTCCATGGCGTCCAGTTCGGCCGGCCAGGCGTTGCGCTTGGTCATCGCCTGGATGTGGTCGATCGGGTGGTCCGGGTCGTACATCGCGTGGATGAGCGAGGCGAGCCTGCCCTGCCCGAGGGGCTGGCGGACGCGGATGTCGGCCTCCTGGAGGCGCGAGCAGATGTCGGTCAGCTCACGGGCCATGACGACGGCGAGCCCGGCGTCCCGGTCCAGTTTGCGGCCCGAGTGCGGCCGGGCCGCCCGGGCCATCGCGTGCGCCTCGGCGGACAGTTCGCGGGTGAAGTGCATGCAGGCCACGAGGTAGGCGCGGTGCTGCTCGCTGCTGGTCGACACCATCGACTGCAGCTGCTCGTACGACTGCGCCAGCCATCCCGGTGCCCGCTCGTCCCCGCGTACGGCGACGTCCTTGGCGTGGGCGTCCGGGTCGGCGGGGAGGGTGCGGGCGAGCATCTGGAGGCGGGTGACGAAGCCGTCGCCGTTGGCCACGTGCTTGAGGAGGGTGCCGAAGCGGTCGACCAGCGCCTCCTGGTCCTCGGAGTCGCGCAGGCCGACACCCGGGCCCTCGATCTCGATGGCCGCGGTGACGGTTCTGCGGTCGGCGTGCAGGAGTACGGCGATCTCGTCCGGGCCGAAGGGCGCGGCCAGCCAGTTGATGCGGCCGATGCCGGGCGGCGGGCCGACCTCGATCTCCCGGCCGTCGAGGCGGGTACCGGCCTCCATGGCGGAGGAACGGTAGGTCGTCCCCCGGCGCAGGGTGCGCTTGTAGCTGCGGTTGATCTCGAACCACTTGTAGAACGTGCGGCGCTTGTACGGCACGTAGACGGCGGCCAGCGCGAGCATCGGGAAGCCCGTGAGCAGCACGATCCGCAGGGAGAGGACGGGGACGAGGAGCCCGCACATCATGCCGAGGAACGCGCCCAGGACGATCAGCGCGATCTCACCGCTCTCGCGGTTGCGGCCGACGATCGCGTTCGGCCGGGCGCGGCCGATCAGATATGTACGGCGGGGCGCGAGCACGTGGGACACGTGGGACTCGGTCGTCAACGCCCTTCACCTCCCGTGCGGTTGGTACTGCTGTTGCGGGTTTCACTGGCGTGCGGCGTGTTCACCGGGCTGCCCTGGCGGGGAGCGGGGGCGGCGGAGGGGACAGATCCGCCGCCTCCGTTCGCGGTGCGCGAGCTGTGCGCGGCGACACCGCCGGAGGCCGGGTTGGCGGGGCGGGGTCCGCTGGACGCGGACTGGCCGCCGCCGCCGTTGTTGTCGGCGCGGGTGCTGTGGGTCTTGATGCCCTGCGCGACCATGGTCGCCGGGGAGCTGATGACCGCGGCGGCCTTGCCCTCGGCGCCCTGCATGATGCGGTTGTTGCGGGAGCCGGCGATCTCGTCGCCGAAGCCGGGGACGAAGCGGTAGATCATCGCGCTGGCGAAGATGGCCAGCAGGATGATGGCGAGCCCGGAGACGACGGCCGAGAAGGCGTCGGGGCCGTTGTCGGAGGACAGGGCACCGGCCAGGCCGAGCACGATGACGATCACCGGTTTGACCAGGATGACGGCGATCATGATGCCGGCCCAGCGGCGGACGTGGCCCCACATGTTCTTGTCGACCAGGCCCGCGTAGACGACGGTGCCGAGGAGGGCGCCGACGTAGAGCAGGGCGGCCCGGATGACGAGCTCCAGCCACAGGACGCCCGCGGCGAGGATCGACACCAGGGACACCACGATCAGCATGATCGGGCCGCCGCCGATGTCGTCGCTCTTGCCGAGAGCACCGGAGAACGTGCCGAAGAACGTGTCCGTCTGGTCGCCGGTCGTCTTCGCGAGGACCTCGGAGACGCCGTCCGTCGCCGACACGACCGTGTAGAGGATCAGCGGGGTGAAGGCGGAGGCGATCACCGTCAGCCACAGGAAGCCGATCGCCTCCGAGATGGCGGTGGTCAGCGGCACGCCCCGGACGGCCCGCTTGGTCACGGCCAGCAGCCACAGGACGAGCGTGAGGATGGTCGACGCGGCGAAGACGACGGCGTACTGCTGGAGGAACTTGCTGTTCGTGAAGTCGACGTTCGCGGTCTCCTTCACGGCCTCGCTGAGCTTGTCGACGGTCCAGGACGCGGCGTCGGCACAGCCCCTTGCCAGGGAGGAGAGGGGGTCGAGGGTGTCGGTGAGGGGGGGGTTGGTACCGGATCGCTTGCCGGAGCTGCCTCTTTCGCAGTAGTCCTTGGCGGGACCGCGGATCAGGTCGCAGGGGTCGTTGCTGGTCGTGGGCTGAGGTGTGGGTGCGGCGAGCGCGCGAGTGGCCAGCAGGAGCGTAGTGGTCTGCACGGCTGCGACGGCGGTCGTGACCTTGAGGAAGCAGTGCTTAGCGCGCATAGGTGAAGCCTCCGTACTCCTCGACGGCCTTGGTCATGTCGTCGGCGGTGGAGGCCTTCTGGTCGCGTCCGACCGGGACCGGCCCGTCCTGCTGCTGGAAGTCGGTGACCTTCCAGTCGTTGTCGATCCACTTCAGCTCATAAGTGGTGGTGTACCAGCTCTCGGACACCGGATTGGTCGAGTTCTCACCGGACAGACCGAACAGCGACGTGTACCAGACCTCGACCGTCGCATTGCTGGCACTGGCCGACTTGACCTTGGTGCCCACCGGGATGACGCGCGAAATGAACGTTTGGCCGCTCGGCGCGCTGCCGTCCTTGGCGAGGCCGATGTTGGTGAGGAAGTCCTCGTTCGTATACGCCTTGTCCAGGGCGGTCTGGCGGGTTGCCGCGACATCAGGGGCATAGACCGTGTCGACGATGTCGTGCCGTCTGGCCGTGTTGAACATGTCGGTCGAGCCCAGCGCGACGGAGTAGTTCGCCGCCGCGCTCTCCGCCCCCGTCTGGTCACGCGTGAAGCCCGACGGGATTCCGCCCGTCGTGGACCTCACCGGTTTGTCGCCGGATGCTGCCGTGGAGGCGGCGTCCGGCTTGGCGCCGGACGTGCCGTTGGATGCGGAATCGTCTCCTCCACGGTTCGCGAAGGCGATCGCGGCGATCAGGAGGACCACCACGCCGACCACCGTGACCAGGCTCCGTGAGGAGGAGCGGCCACCGCGGCGGGCGCCTCCGTACACGTCGCCGCCCCGGTCCGGCAGGCGGGTCCGGGTCTGCCCGGTGCCGCCGTAACCGGAGGCTTCGTTGTCGTCCCCGAGACTCATGCCGCGTACGCCCCCTCGACGTCGTGCGGATACTCGTAGGAATACGACGGTAGCCGTGCTGGTTCCCGCGCGGGCGCGGTGTGGTGACTCGACATCAGGGAAACGCAACCTCAGCCGGTGGGCACGACGGACGGGTGGGGTAGGGGAACACCGGGCGCGCCCGGCCGGACTGACGGAGCGTCGACCGGACGCCCCGCCTACACGGCCATGCCGTACACGATGGTGAAGAGCGTGCCGAGGGAGCCGATGATGAAGACGCCCGTGAGGCCCGCGATGATGAGGCCCTTGCCCTGTTCCGCGCTGAAGGTGTCGCGCAGCGCGGTCGCGCCGATGCGCTGTTTGGCGGCGCCCCAGATGGCGATGCCGAGGCAGAGGAGGATGGCCACCGCCATCACCACCTCGATCATCACCTTCGCCTCGTTGCCCAGGCTGCCGAAGGGCCCCCAGTCCGGAGCGATTCCGCCGATGATGGTGTTGATGTCTCCCTTGTCGGCCGCAAAGAGCATGTAAGTCACCGCCCCTGGTGGGTAGTTCCGCACCCCCTGCGTGGGTGCAGAGGTCAGGCACCATTGTCGCCGACGATGGCGCCGTCGTATGTCGACTTGACGTCATTGATTGGCGGGTTTCGTACGAACACCTTACGGAGGGTCGTATGGTCACTCTGTGTATCACGGCAGGTCACGCCGGGCAATGAGGCCGGAGCGGAACCTGTGGTGTGGTTCCGTCGTTGACCCCTTTTACGCCCTTGTCCGTTCCCGCCCGTTTCTGACGGCCGGTCGGGGGAAAGGGTCGTGCCGGTGTTCTCCGGGTGAAGGTTAACGCCGCGACGGCGGACGGGCCGCGGCTGGGTGCCGCGGCCCGTCTCCTGTGCCGCCGGCGGTCTCCCCACGAGCGCCCGCCGACGGCGCGTCCTCCCGGTGCGTCCGGGGTCTTCCGTGCGTCCGGGGTCAGCCGGTGAAGGCGCTCACGCCCTCCGGGGTGCCCCAGCCGGTCGGTCCGTCGTAGCCGGACGTCGCGGTGCACAGGTAGCTGGTGGTGCAGGTGCCGTTGTTGCCGCTGGTGACGTCGTTGAGGGCGGAGGTGCCGGCCGCCGTGTAGGGGAACTTCGCCGGGTAGGAGCCGCTGGAGGGGGTGCCGGCGAGGGCGTAGACGGCAGCGATGATCGGGGACGAGGCGCTGGTGCCGCCGAAGGTGTACCAGCCGGCGGTGACGCCGTAGGAGTCGTAGACGGAGACGCCGGTCGCCGGGTCGGCGACCGCCGAGACGTCGGAGATGGTGCGCCTGGCGCAGCCGGTGTCGGTCTGCCAGGCCGGCTTCGCGTCGTAGGAGGAGCAGCCGGAGCCGGTGCCCTCGGTGCTGCTGGTCTTCCAGACGCTCTCGGTCCAGCCGCGGGTGGTGGAGGTGGCCTTCGTCAGGGCGGTGCCGCCGACGGAGGTGACGTACCGGGAGGCGGCCGGGTACTCGGCGCCGTAGGCGGAGTCGCCCGCGCTGACGGTGATGGCGACGCCCGGGTGGTTGAAGTACGAGGAGTCGTACGACGTGTCGGAGGAGGACTCCGAGCCGCCGTAGCTGTTGGAGACGTACTTCGCGCCGAGGGTGACGGCCTCGTTCACGGACTTGCCGAGGTTGGCCATGGTGGCCGAAGTGGCCTCGACGAGGAGGATGTTGCACTTCGGGCAGACGGCGCTGGCCATGTCGAGGTCGAGGGATATCTCCTCCGACCAGCCCGAGTCGCTGGTGGGGAGCGAGGTGGTGGAGCCGGTCTGACCGACCTTCCTGAAGCAGCCGTTGGCCGTGGTGCAGGCGGTGAGGCCGTAGTACGAGCGGTACTTGGCGAGGTCGGCCTCGGCGTTGGGGTCGTTGTACGCGTCGACGATCGCGATGGTCTCGCCGGCGCCGTTGGCGGCGGCCGCGGAGGTCAGGCCGTAGGCCGACTGGAGGTCGGTGGGGCCGTAGCCGGAGGGGGTGGTGGCGTCGGCCGCCCTCGGTGTGACGCCGGCGGCCCTGGCGCGCGCCTGCTGGAAGGCGGTCACGCCGCCGGTGACGCGCAGGGAGTGGCAGGCCAGTTCGCCGGTCTTCCTGGGGGTGGAGCAGGGGGCGGCCGTCCAGGTGACCTTGGACGGCGTGGCGGTCGTCTGGGCCGCGTCGGCCTGGACCGCGGTGCCGAATCCGGCGAACACGAGCGCGGCGGTGGCGGCGACGGCCGCGGCGACGCGGCGGGCGCCGCGGCGGGGGGAGGGGCCGTCGGATCTGTCGGTGGGGGTGGTGGTACGCAAGGGTGCAGCCTCCTGATGGTGGTGGGGCAGGGGCGCGTGCGGGTGCGTGCCGCCGGTGTGGGGTCCGCGGCGGTGGGCGGCGGCCCGCGAAGACGATGCTCTTGTTGAGTACGCGACAACAAGGGGCTGCCGGAATCCTGACTTCCGCCATACCGAACCCAGGCCGGGGGTTACTCGCCGATGGCTGGCAGATGGGGCACGGGTGAAGGCCGCTTGACCCAACTCACAGGCGACTCACTGGGATTGGGCACGCGGGACACGCCCACCGGAGGTGAACGGGTGCCGGGTCAGCGGGGCTTGAGGCCGTGCAGCATGTGGTGGACCAGGCCGTCCACTCCGGCCAGGGCCGCTTCGGGGGTGAGTGTGCCGCTGGCCGTGAGGGTGGCGGTGCCGTGCAGGGCGGCGGCCGCGACGAGGGTGATCTGCTCGGGGTCCCCCTCGACGATCTCGCCGCGCTTCTGGGCGTCCGCGATCAGACGGTCCAGTCCGCCGACGGTCCGGTCGACGGCGGCGGCCATCTGGTCCGACGCGTCCGGCTCGTGCTTGCGGGTGTACATCAGCTCCAGCAGCTCGGCGTTGTCGATGGCGAAGCCGAGGTAGGCCCGGGCGAGCGCGACGAGGCGGGGCTCCAGGGGGAGGGCGGGGTCGTCGGCCGCCTCCAGGGCCCGGGCGAGCCGTTCGTAGCCGGTGAGGGCCAGCGCGTCGAGCAGGGCCTGCTTGTCCCGGAAGTGCCGGCCGGGGGCCGCGTGGCTGACGCCGGTCGCCCGGGCCAGTTCGCGCAGGGACAGCGCGGCCTTCCCCCGCTCCCGCAGGGTGCGCTCGGCGCCGGCCAGCAACGCGGCGCGCAGGTCTCCGTGGTGGTAGGGGCGGCTCTCGGGCATGCGGACCATCGTATCCCGATGTTGCCGCCGCCATCATTGTTGTCGTTGACAGCATTGTTGGCGGCGCCTACATTGACGTCATGGCTGACAAGCATGAGCAGGGCAAGTGGAACGCGAGCCGGATCCCTGACCTCTCCGGCCGTACGGCCGTGGTCACGGGCGCCAACAGCGGCATAGGGCTCACCGCGGCGGACGCGCTGGCCCGGGCCGGCGCGCACGTGGTGTTCGCCGTACGGGACCTGGAGCGGGGCCGGGCCGCGGCCGGGACCGTGACCGGCAGCACCGAGGTCCGGCGCCTGGACCTCGCCGACCTGTCCTCCGTGCGGGAGTTCGCCGGCTCCTGGAGCGGGCCGCTGGACCTGCTGGTCAACAACGCGGGCGTGATGATGCTCCCGCGGCAGCGGACCAAGGACGGCTTCGAGATGCAGTTCGGCACCAACCACCTGGGCCACTTCGCCCTGACGAACCTGCTGCTGCCGTACCTCACCGACCGGGTCGTCACCCTCTCCTCGGGCGCCCACCGCTGGGGCGACGGCCGGATCCACTTCGACGACCTGAACCGCACGGCCGACTACGAACCGCGGCGCGTCTACGGCCAGTCCAAGCTGGCCAACCTGCTGTTCACCCTCGAACTCCAGCGCCGCCTCACGGAGGCCGGCTCGCCGGTCCGCGCCCTCGCCGCCCACCCCGGCTACGCGGCCACCAACCTCCAGAGCCACACGGCGAGCCCCGTCGCCCGCGCCTTCATGCGCCTGGGCAACCGGATCGTGGCCCAGGACGACAAGGCGGGCGCCCTGCCCACCCTCTACGCGGCGACCCAGGACCTCCCCGGCGCGAGCTATGTGGGCCCCGACGGTCTCGGGGAGATGCGGGGCGCGCCGACCCTCGTGGGCCGTTCGGCCGCGGCGAGCGACCCGGTGACGGCCCGCCGGCTGTGGACCGTGTCGGAGGAACTGACCGGCACGGCCTTCCCGTTGGTGCCGGCGGGGTCGGAGGGCGGTCCGGCCGGCGGGTGACGCCGGCCGGCGGTCATTCCGTCGGGCCGTCCGTCCCCGGCACGCCCTCCACGAAGTGGTCGAACTCGCCTGCCTGTACGCCGAGAACGAAGGCGTCCCACTTGCGGCGGTTCGTCGTGACGACGTTGTCCGGGGCGCTGGTCTCACGCAGGTAGACGGGGGCGTCCCCGTCGTCCCCGTCGCCGAAGGCGATCTCGATCCAGGGGCCGGGGCCGGTGGCGTCGGGTGGGGCGGCGCGGGTCCATTCGAGGTCGGGGGGCAGTTCAGCCACGGTGGTTTTCCTCCTTGAGTGCGGAGAGGAGGGCGTCGAAGGCGGCCGGAACGGCCTTGAGTATCGCGCCGGTCGGGTCGCTGCTCTCGGTGAGATGGATCGTTTCGGTGGCGCGGGTGGCGGCGACGTGGACGCAGGACTCGCCTTCGCCGCAGTACGAGGACTTCTGCCAGGAGGTGGACATGTCTGCCTCTCAGAGGGACTGGATGACGCTGTGGATGAGGGCCCGCGACTCCAGCTCGATCAGGCTGAGTGCCATCAGGCGGTCGAGAACCTTGCGGTACTTGTCGAGTTGGGCCTCGGCGTGCAGCAGGGCGATGCCGTGCGACTGGTCGAGCTGCACCGTGTCGAGCTCAGGCACGGCACCGTGGACGTAGTAGATGGGCTGGCCTGCTCCGGGGTAGCCGCCTGCGTCGAACGGGATGACGTGGATCGAGATGTTGGAATGGTCGGTCATCTTGAGCAGGTGCTTCAGTTGCTGCTTGGCGACTTCGCGTCCGCCGAACCTCATGCGCAGGGCGGCCTCGTGGATGATCGCGTGATACGGGACCGGCTCCCTCCGGAAGAGCACGGCCTGCCGTTTGACGCGGAAGGACGCACGGTGTTCCACCTCGGGCGGCGAGAGTTCGGGGACGACCTGGCGGAACACCTCACGCGCGTGGTCCAGTGTCTGGAGAAGACCGGGGATACCTGAGGTATGGGCAGTGCGCAACGCGGTGCCGTGCGACTCCAGTTCGGCCAGATCCAGCAGCCCCGGCGGCAGGATTTCCCGGTACTCCTCCCACCAGCCCCGCCTGCGATCGCCGGTCATCTCGGTGATGGCCTCGACGAGCGCCTTGTCGGGGCACTCGTACTGGCAGGCCATGGCGCGCACCCGGTCCGCGCTCACTGGCAGACGTCCGGTCTCCATGTTGCTGACCTGGGCCTGCTTGATGCCGAGAAGCCGAGCGGCCTCCGTCGACGTCAGGCCTGCGCGCTCACGCAGTTTGCGCAACTCTGCGCCGAAACGGAGTTGCCGTGCGGTCGGGTTGGTCCTCGCGGGCATGCCCGTCGCTCCTCCGTACTACCTGTCACCCACAAAGGTGGTTGTGTCAGTTATTGCCCTGAACGGGATGAAGAATATATGGCGGCCCGCTACTTTGTGTAAGGCGCTCATCGCTCAGAAGTGCACCGCTCGACGGATCGGTAGGCCACTGGGCAACTCTAAGCACGCCTCCAACTCCCCACAGTGATCGGAGACATCCGATGGCCACCGTATCGCCGTCCTGGGCCTACACCCTCCACCTTCCGCACGATCCACGCGCACCGGGGATCGGCCGCGCGACCCTGCGTACCGTGCTCGCCGCGCACGGCCTCGTCCAGCTCGCCCCCACCGCCGAGCTGCTCGCCTCCGAGCTCCTCACCAACGCCCATCTCCACACCCACGGGCCCTACGCCCTCCGGCTGCGCGCCATGGAGACCGGCGGCTCCGTATCGGCGTGTGGGACACGGACCCGAGAGTTCCGGCGGGCTTCACGCACGAGGGGGCCCTCGCCGGCGTACCGCCCGTGAAGGCCGAGGACGGTCGCGGGCTGCATCTCGTGCGGGCCTGTGCGGACTCCGTCGGAGCCTCCGTGCTGCGTGAGCTCGGTGCCTCGAAGGGCGGAAAGCTGCTGTGGGCCGAGTGCCGGTAGCGGGGTCGGCCGCGGCACGGGAGAATGCGGTGAGGGCCTGATCCGTTTCTCACCTTCGTTCGGCAGAGTGGAGGCCGATGAAGCGCATCTTCCGCGTCGGCCGCCTGCCGTGTCCGCCGCGCCCCCTGCTGTGTGCCGTGGTGGCGCTGGCCGTCACCTCCGCCTCCGAGGCGGCCGCGGACGACGGGCCGGGCCCGCTCGGCGTGACGAGGGCCGCGGCGGCGACCGCGCAGAGCGCACGGGTCGGTGCCCTCTTCGGCGCCGGCCACGACGGCGGACTCGGCGGTCACTTCTGTACGGCGTCCGTGGTGCGCAGCCCGGGGCACGACCTCCTCGTCACCGCGGCGCACTGCCTGGACGGCGCCGGCGACCTCCTCTTCGTGCCCGGCTACCGGGACGGCGAGGCGCCGTACGGCGTGTGGAAGGTCCAGCGCCGGTACCTGCCCGACGGGTGGGCCAAGGGGCAGGACGAGGACAGCGACGTCGCCTTCGCCGCGCTGGAGGACCGGGACGGGAAGGGCGTCGAGGACGCCGTCGGCGGCAACCGGTTCGCCACCGGCATGGCCACCGGCGCCACGGCCGTCACCGTCACCGGATACCCCAGCTCCCGTGACGTGCCGGTCGCCTGCACGAACAAGCCCACCGCGCACAGCCGTACACAGCAGCGCATCGAGTGCCCCGACCTCACCGGCGGCACCAGCGGCAGCCCCTGGGTCAACGGCGACGGACAGGTCGTCGGCATCCTCGGCGGGCACGAGCAGGGCGGGGCCACGGCCGACATCTCGTACAGCGTCGTCCTGGGGGCGGAAGCCCGCGCGCTGTACCGGGACGCGACCGCCGATCGCCCGCAACCGACGCCGTAGCGGCGACCGCTGACGACCCGTCGCCCACCCCCGTCACGACGTGCTGTTTTCCGCCCTTCTTCCTCGTGCGTGATCACCCCGGAGGGCGGTCCCCGCCTCTACACTGACGTGGGCGACGGACTCCCGGGCGGCGAGGGGCGGTTGACGGTGCGTAAGGCATGGATCGTGGCGACCCTGGCTGTCGGATCCGCACTCTCCTTCGTGATGCTGCTGGTCGTCGGCGTCTACATCGTCGCCGGGAACCTCACGAACGGCGTCGGCGGCGCCACCAAGGCCCTCGCCAAGGGGTCGGTGCCGGCCGCCTACCAGCCCATCGTGCAGAAGTGGGGCAACCTGTGCCCCGCCCTCAACCCGGCACTGCTCGCCGCGCAGCTCTACCAGGAGAGCGGGTTCAACCCGACCGCGAGAAGCGCGGCGGCGGCCGAGGGCATCGCGCAGTTCATCCCCGGCACCTGGGCCACCCACGGCGTCGACGGCGACGGGGACGGCGACCGGGACGTCTGGGACCCGAATGACGCGATTCCGTCGGCCGCGTCCTACGACTGCAGCCTCGCCTCCTACGTCAAGGACGTCCCCGGCAACCTGACCGAGAACATGTTGGCCTCCTACAACGCGGGCGCCTACGCGGTCATCAAGTACGGGGGCGTGCCGCCGTACCAGGAGACCCGGAACTACGTGAAGACCATCACCACGCTGGAGGAGAGCTTCGCGGCGCCCGTCACCCGCGTCGACCCCTCCAAGCAGGCCGCCGGGGCGATCTACTACGCGCAGAAGAAGCTCGGCACGCCCTACCTCTGGGGCGGGAACGGCACCGCTGACCAGGGCGGACGCTTCGACTGCTCGGGTCTGACCAAGGCCGCGTTCGAAAGCGTCGGGGTCACGCTGCCCCGGGTCGCCAACGACCAGTACAACGCGGGCCCGCACCCCGCGCGGGAGGAACTGCTCCCCGGCGACCTGGTGTTCTTCTCGGACGACCTCACCAACTCCCGGGCCATCCGGCATGTGGGGATCTACGTGGGCGGCGGGTACATGATCGACGCCCCGCGCACGGGCGCCGTGATCCGGTTCGACCCGATTGACACCCCTGACTACTTCGGGGCCACCAGGGTCACCGAAGATGGCGCGAAAGCGCTCCCCGCGACGGTCTGAACGAGCCCCGAACCGAGCGTGAACCCGCCCCCTGAGCTGCGGCGATGTGTTTCTCTTCGATAACGTCTGCGTGATCATTCGGTGGAGTGTGGAACGTATCAAGCGGGGACGTGCGTTCCTGTTGACGTAGCCGAGCGGACGTCAGCGTCGGATCGACAGCGGAAGCGGATCTACACACCACGGGGGTGGGCAGGCGCGGCGCGCGCAAGTGCGCGCCGGAAAGACGACGAAGGGGCCGCAGCGCCATGGCTGGACTCGCCGAATCCGGGTCGAACCCCGACGTCGACCTGCTCTACGACATCAACGGCCTGGCCAAGGACGCGCCGCACTGGTTCGACCGGACCGTGGAGTACGTCGGTGAGTACGGGCTGCTGGTCGCCATGGTGCTGCTCGTGCTGTGGTGCTGGTGGGGCGTGCGCCGCCGGGGCGGCGAGGACGCGGCGCCGTCCGTCGCCGCGCTGCTCTGGGCGCCGCTCGCGGCCGGCGTCGCGGTCCTGGTCAACGTGCCGATCCGCGGATTCGTGGAACGCCCACGGCCCTTCCTCGACCATCAGGGCCTGGACGTCCTGGTGTCCGGGAAGACCGACTACTCGTTCGTGAGCGACCACGCGACCATCACCATGGCGATGGGCGTCGGACTGTTCGTCGCCAACCGGAAGTTCGGGATCGCCGGGATCGCGCTGGCCCTGCTCGAAGGGTTCTGCCGGATCTACCTGGGCGTGCACTACCCGACCGACGTCGTCGGCGGGTTCGCGCTCGGCACGGCCGTGGCGCTGCTGCTGTCCCCGCCCGCGACGGCCCTGCTGACGCCCGTGCTGAAGGCGGTCGAGCGGTCGCCGAGGGCCGGCCGGCTCATCCGGGCCCGGGGCCGGTCCTCCGACGGGCAGGACGCCGTGGTCCCCGGGGGGCGGCGCGAGACACCGGGCGACGAGGAACGGGACCTGGCGGCCTGAGCCGGGCGGTCCCGCGCCGAGGTCACAGAGCCTGCGGGTAGCTGAAGAAGCGGTCCGGGTCGTACTGCTTCTTCACGGTGGCCAGCCGGGCCGCCGCGTCCCCGTAGTACGCCTTCCGCCAGTCCGTGAGCGTCGGGTCCGTGTAGTTCTGGTAGGCCGCGCCCGAGGCGTACGGCTTCATCGCGCCGTGCGCCGAGGCCAGCCAGGACTGGACCGTCGTGCCCGAGGTGCCCGCCCGCCAGGACCCGATGTACTGGGCCAGCATGCGGGACCGGCGGTGCACGAACGCCGTGGCGGTGGGGGACACCCGGTTCACCGCGCCGCCGAGCGCGGTCAGCGCGACGCTGCCCGCACCGCCCCGCACCGACTTGATCTGCGTCAGCAGCGCCTGGACGCCGGCCGCGGACAGCGAACGGTCGAAGAAGTCCGAGCGCGCCGCGTACGTCTCGCGCTGAAGGGCGCCCTGCGGGGAGCGGCCCGGGGTCGTGCCCGGCAGATGGCACTGGGCGTCGTTCGCCTGCGACGAGCAGCCGGCGTAGATCTCCATCGCCTCCTCGTAGCCGCGGCGCTTCAGCGACACGCTCGTCGCGTTCGCGCCGGCCGCGTGGGCGAGGCGGTCCACCGCGTTCTGGAGTTCGCCGTAGGTGCCGAGGGAGAACGCGGCGACCGACACCGTCGGGGTGCCGCCGGAGGTGTTCGCCAGGTGCAGCGACGACCAGATCTCGTCCGGCTGCGACGGACCCCACTCCTGCCAGGCCTTCAGCACCGCGGCCGCCTTCGCCCACGGCCAGCTGAGATACGCCGTCACCGCCTGCGGGGCCGGGTGCGTCTTGAACCGGAGCTCGGTGACGACACCGAAGTTGCCGTTGCCCGCGCCGCGCAACGCCCAGAAGAGATCCTTGTGTTCGCCGGCGTTCGCGGTGAGCTGCCTGCCGTCCGCCGTGATCACGGTCGCCTGGGTCAGGCTGTCGCAGGTCAGGCCGTACGCCCGGGAGACCACACCGTGGCCGCCACCGAGCACGAGGCCGGACACGCCGACCGTGGGGCACGAGCCCGCCGGTATCGTCACGCCCTTCGCCGCGAGCGCGCGGTAGACGTCGATCAGCTTCGAGCCCGCGCCGACCACCGCCGAGCCGGCGGACGCCCGGACCCGGTTGAGCTTCGACACGTCGAGGACCAGGCGGCCGTTGCCGGAGGACCAACCCGCGTACGAGTGGCCGCCGTTGCGAATCGACACGTGGATGTCGTGGGCGTGGGCGTACGACAGGACGGTGCGTATGTCGTCCGCGTGCGAGACGTAGGCCACGGCGGCCGGCTTGAGGGAGTCGAAGCGGGTGTTGTACAGCTGCCGGGCCGCGGCCCACTTGGCGTCCCCCGGGCGCACCAGGACGCCGTCCAGGTCGTGGGCCAGGGCGGTCCAGTTCGCGGCGGCCGCGACGGCGGCGGGGGCGGTCGTCGTGCGGGTCGACATGGCGGTGGTGCGGGCCGGGCTCTGGGACGGGGTCCGCGGGGTGGTCGACGCGGTGGAGCCGTCGCTCTGGCAGGCGGACGTCGCCATCGCCGCGGCGGTTGCCACGGCGCCTCCGATGAACGTACGACGTTGCATGTCCGTGCCTTCCGTCAGCCCTGGCGGGCGAGTGTTCCGCCCTGGGGTGGCCGTTGCCGGCCGGGTCGGGGTCCTGTCGAACGAGACGGGTTCCCGGGGGGCGGGGGTTCCAAGGGCTTTGGGTTGCCGTGTGGCGCGGGGCTTTGGAGGTGGGGTGGAGTCGGGTTCTGGGGCGGGGGCGGGTGCGGGTGCGTTGTGGGTTTTTGCGCAGTTCCCCGCGCCCCTGGGTGGGGGGTCAGGGGTTGTGTGTCGGGTGCGGGTGGGTGGGGGGGTGTCGCGCAGTTCCCCGCGCCCCTATGAGGTCGTCGGTCGTGTGCCGGCTGTGGGGGTTGTCGCGCAGTTCCCCGCGCCCCTGCAATGAGGTCGTCGGTCGCGTGCCGGTCGTGGGGGTTTGTCGCGCAGTTCCCCGCGCCCCTATGGGGCGTCGGTCGTGTGCCGGTCGTGGGGGTTTGTCGCGCAGTTCCCCGCGCCCCTATGGGTTGTAGTTCGCGTGCCGGTCGTGGGGGTTTGTCGCGCAGTTCCCCGCGCCCCTGCAATGAGGTCGTCCGTCGCGTGCCGGTCGTGGGGGGTTTGGTGCGCAGTTCCCCGCGCCCCTATGGGGCGTCCGTCGCGTGCCGGCCGTGGGGGCTTGGCGTGCGGTTTTCGCGTCCTTGGGGGCTGTTGTCAGGTGGGTAACAGATTGGTGTGGGATTCCGCGTCTGTTCTGGCTGTGCTTCGGGCTCTGCGGGCGGGGCCTCGCCAGCCGCAGGTGCAGTGGGCCGTGCAGAAACGGCCGTTCTCGACGGTACTCGTGCGGTGTCCCGGAGCTTCCCGGCCGGGTTCGGTCATGTCCTGCTGCGCCACGCCGACAACGTTACCCACGGAAGGTAAAGCGCTGGTATGCGCGTGACGACGGGGCCCTACTCGTCGTTAACCGCAACGACACGGGGCCCGTGACGGACGTAGCGGCTGGGGGTAGCAGGCGATGACGGAGCGGCGGCAGCGGCGGTGGACGGCGGGCGGGACGGTCGTCGCGGCGGGGCTCGTGGTCTGTGCCGGTCTCGGCGCGGGCGGCTGCTCCGGCAGTGGCGCCGCCGCCGACGCGGCGCCCGCCGCCGATCCGGTCGACATCCTGCACCGGGCCGCCGACAGCCTGGTGGACGCGGGGAGTTCGAAGACCCGGACGTCGATGGAGATGGCCACCGGCGGGACCCGGGTCACCATCCGCGGCGAGGGCAGCTACGACTTCCGCCGGCAGGTCGGCCGGTTGAGGGTGCTGCTGCCGCAGGACCCGGCCGGCACCAGTGAGCACCGGCCGATCACCGAACTCCTCGCACCCGGCGCCCTGTTCATGAAGAACCGGGGCGCCGGAGTGCCCGCCGACAAGTGGGTGCGGGTCGACACCGGCACCCTGGCAGACGGGAACCTGGTCACCGGCGGGGCCACCGACCCGTTCGCCGCCGCCGAGGTGCTGCGCGGGACGCGGACGGCGACCTACGTGGGGACGACCGAGCTGGCCGGCGCCCGGGTGCGGCACTACCGCGGGACGGCCGACCTCGCGGCGGCGGCGAAGGACGCGTCCAGTGGCGGGACGAGATCCCTGGCGGCGGCGGCGAAGGGGTTCGCCACGGCCCGGGTGCCGTTCGACGTCTACCTCGACGAACAGGGCCGCATCCGCAAGATCCGGCACCGGTTCAGCTTCGTCAACGGACAGCACAAGGGCACCGTCGCGGTCGCCTCGACGACCCTGCTGTTCGACTTCGGGGCGCCCGTCGACGTACGGCTGCCGAAGGCCGCCGACATCTACGCCGGGCGGATCGCGGAGTGACCGCGCGGCGAGAACTAGCCCGTCCGTGCCATGCGCGGTGTGTAGGCCGCTCCCTACTCTAGGAAGTCGGTGACGGCAGAGAAGAGGTGACGCGCGTGGCTCCGGTCGGCGGTACGGCAGTTCAGGACCACGTGGCCCTCGCCGAGATCGAGTTGTGCGGAGAGCTGATCATCGCGGCCTCGGCCGCCGAGGACCGGCTCAGTCTGCAGAGCATCGACGAGGTGCTGCGGGTGGCCGAGGAACGCGGGGGTGCCTCCGGCGACTGAGCCGGGGGCTTCCCTCCGGTCGGCGCGGACCGTTCTTCTCCGGTCGGCTGGCCGGAATCAGGTGCGCAGGAGGCGGCCGATCGCCTTGGTCGCCTCCTCCACCTTCGCGTCGATCTCCGTGCCGCCCTTGACGGCGGCGTCGGCGACGCAGTGGCGGAGGTGCTCCTCCAGCAGTTGCAGGGCGAAGGACTGCAGGGCCTTGGTGGAGGCGGACACCTGGGTGAGTATGTCGATGCAGTAGACGTCCTCGTCGACCATCCGCTGGAGGCCGCGGATCTGCCCCTCGATGCGGCGCAGCCGCTTCAGGTGCTCGTCCTTCTGCTTGTGGTAGCCGTGCACCCCGCGGTCGTGGTCGCTCACCACGTCCTGCCCCGCCGTGGGTGCGGTGGCGGCGGAGGGCGTGTCCGCGCCGGCCTCGGTGGTCGTCATCGCGTCCTCCAGACGTATACCCCTACTGGGTATATCGTACAGAACTTCGGCGGGTATAGGTCCAGTGGCCGTCACCGCGCGCAGCGGCTGGACTGGACCACTGGGCGGCCCCCGTGCCGATCATCGTGTTCGATGGGCGACACTGGGGGACGGCCCATTAGCCGTGGCCGGATGATGCGCCTAGCATCAGCCTGACCGAAACCGATGCACCCCGAGGACCCCTTGTGCGATTTCGTCTGACCCCCAGGGAGACGAGCTTCTACGACATGTTCGCCGCATCCGCGGACAACATCGTCACGGGCTCGAAGCTCCTCATGGAACTGCTCGGGGCGGACACCGCCGGCCGGGCCGAGATCGCAGAGCGTATGCGGGCCGCGGAACACGCGGGTGACGATGCCACACACGCGATCTTCCACCAGCTGAACTCCTCGTTCATCACGCCGTTCGACCGTGAGGACATCTACAACCTCGCGTCGTCCCTCGACGACATCATGGACTTCATGGAAGAGGCCGTCGACCTGGTCGTCCTCTACAACGTCGAGGAACTGCCCAAGGGCGTCGAGCAGCAGATCGAGGTGCTGTCGCGGGCGGCCGAGCTGACCGCCGAGGCCATGCCGAACCTGCGGACCATGGACAACCTCACCGAGTACTGGATCGAGGTCAACCGCCTGGAGAACCAGGCCGACCAGGTCCACCGCAAGCTGCTCGCCCACCTCTTCAACGGCTCGTACGAAGCCATCGAGGTGCTCAAGCTCAAGCAGATCGTGGACGTACTGGAAGAAGCGGCGGACGCGTTCGAGCACGTGGCGAACACGGTGGAGACCATCGCCGTCAAGGAGTCCTGAACCGTTCATGGACACCTTCGCCCTGATCGTGACCATCGCTGTCGCGCTCGGATTCACCTACACCAACGGCTTCCACGACTCGGCGAACGCCATCGCCACGTCGGTCTCCACGCGGGCGCTGACCCCGCGGGCCGCGCTCGCCATGGCCGCCGTGATGAACCTCGCGGGCGCCTTCCTCGGCAGTGGCGTCGCCCACACCGTCAGCAGCGGACTGATCGAGATGCCCGAGGGGTCCAGGGGGATGGGGGTCCTGTTCGCCGCGCTCATCGGCGCCATCGTCTGGAACCTCGTCACCTGGTACTTCGGCCTGCCCTCGTCCTCCTCGCACGCGCTGTTCGGCGGCATGGTGGGCGCGGCGCTCGCAGGCGGTACGGAAGTCATCTGGTCCGGCGTCCTCGACAAGGTCGTCATCCCGATGTTCCTCTCGCCGGTCGTCGGCCTGATCGTCGGCTACCTGGTGATGTGCGTGATCCTGTGGCTCTTCCGCCGCTCCAACCCGCACAAGGCCAAGCGCGGATTCCGGATCGCGCAGACGGTGTCGGCGGCCGGCATGGCGCTCGGGCACGGTCTGCAGGACGCGCAGAAGACGATGGGCATCGTCGTGATGGCGCTCGTCATCGGTGACGTGCAGGGTGCGGACGACCCGATCCCGGTGTGGGTGAAGATCTCCTGCGCGCTGATGCTGTCGCTGGGCACGTACGCGGGTGGGTGGCGCATCATGCGGACGCTCGGGCGGAAGATCATCGAGCTGGATCCGCCGCAGGGGTTCGCCGCGGAGACCACGGGGGCGTCGATCATGTTCGCCACGGCGTTTCTGTTCAAGGCGCCTATTTCCACGACGCATGTCATCACCTCGGCGATCATGGGTGTCGGGGCGACGAAGCGGGTCAACGCCGTGCGGTGGGGGGTGGCCAAGAACATCGTTCTTGGGTGGTTCATCACCATGCCGGCTGCGGCGGCCGTCGCTGCGGCGGCGTTCGGGGTCGTGAATCTGGCGTTTCTCTAGGCTGAGGCCGCAGGGGGCGCCGCCCCCTGGACCCCCGCTCCTCAAACGCCGGAGGGGCTGGATGGTGCGGCCGGGCTGGATGGTGCGGCCGGGTTGAGATCACGGCCGGACTGAGGTCACGGCCGGACTGAGATCACGGCCGGGCTGAAAGAGCTGGACCATGCGAACGGGCCCGCCCCCTTGTCGGGGGCGGGCCCTTTTCGGCCTCGCGGTGGCACCGCCATGCAGCACCGCGAGGGGTCGGGGTCGGTCAGCCGAAGCGACCGGAGATGTAGTCCTCCGTGGCCTGGACCGAGGGGTTGGAGAAGATGCGCTCGGTGTCGTCGATCTCGATCAGCCTGCCGGGCTGGCCGACCGCCGACAGGTTGAAGAAGGCCGTGCGGTCGGAGACGCGGGCGGCCTGCTGCATGTTGTGCGTCACGATGACGATCGTGAAGCGTTCCTTCAGCTCGCCGATCAGGTCCTCGATGGCGAGCGTGGAGATCGGGTCCAGGGCCGAGCACGGCTCGTCCATCAGCAGGACGTTCGGCTCCACCGCGATCGCCCGCGCGATGCACAGCCGCTGCTGCTGACCGCCGGACAGGCCCGAACCGGGCTTGTTGAGGCGGTCCTTGACCTCGTTCCAGAGGTTCGCGCCCTTGAGGGACTTCTCGACGACGTCCGCGAGCTCGGTCTTCTTGTAGCTGCCGTTGAGGCGCAGGCCCGCCGCCACGTTGTCGAAGATCGACATCGTGGGGAACGGGTTCGGGCGCTGGAAGACCATGCCGACCTCGCGGCGGACGGACACCGGGTCTATGCCGGCGCCGTACAGGTCCTCGTCGTCCAGGAGCACCTTGCCCTCGACGCGTCCGCCCACGGTGACCTCGTGCATGCGGTTGAGGGTGCGCAGGAACGTCGACTTGCCGCAGCCGGAGGGGCCGATGAAGGCCGTCACCGAGCGGGGCTCGACGGTCATCGAGATGTCCTCGATCGCCTTGTGGGCGCTGTAGTAGGCGGTGAGTCCGCTTACGTCGATTCGCTTGGCCATGTCTCTACTTCACTTCCGGGTTCAGTCGCCGATGGCCGCGTCAGCGACCGGTCTTCGGGGCCTTCCAGCGGGCGATGCCGCGGGCCACCAGGTTCAGGATCATCACGAAGGCGATCAGCGTCAGCGACGCCGCCCAGGCCCTGTCGTAGGCCGCGCCCGAGCCCGCGCTGTTCGCGTACTGCTGATAGATGTACAGCGGCAGCGACGCCTGCGCACCCTCGAAGGGGTTGGCGTTGATGAACGGGTTGCCCCACACCAGGAGCAGGACGGGAGCCGTCTCGCCCGCGATACGGGCGATCGCCAGCATGATGCCCGTGGTGATGCCGCCGATGGACGTCGGCAGGACCACCTTCAGGATGGTGCGCCACTTCGGGATGCCGAGCGCGAGGGACGCCTCGCGCAGCTCGTTCGGTACGAGTTTGAGCATCTCCTCGGTGGAGCGCACGACGACCGGCATCATCAGGATCGCCAGCGCGAGCGAGCCGGCGAAGCCGAAGGGCTGCATCTCGAAGATCAGCATGAGGCTGAGGATGAACAGACCGGCGACGATCGACGGGATGCCGGTCATCACGTCGACGAAGAAGGTGATGGCCCGGGAGAGGTTGCCCCGCCCGTACTCGACCAGGTAGACGGCGGTCAGCACACCGATCGGCGCGGCGATCAGCGTGGCGAGGCCGACCTGCTCCAGGCTGCCGAGGATCGCGGCGTAGATGCCGCCGCCCGGCTCGGAGTCGGCGACCACGCCCATCGAGTGGGTCAGGAAGTAGAAGTCGAGGACCTTGATGCCGCGGGAGACGGTCACCCAGACCAGGGAGACCAGCGGCACCACGGCGAGCACGAACGCCACCCACACGAACGAGGTCGCGATGCGGTCCTTGGCCTGGCGGCGGCCCTCGACGCGGGCGGCGATGCCGTACGTGCCGATGAGGAAGAGGAGCGCGGCGATCAGGCCCCACTGGACCTTGCTGTCCAGGCCCGCGGCCAGACCGATGCCGGCGCCGACCACGACCGAGCCGACGATGACGCCGTACGGGAACCACTTCGGGAGGCTCGCGCCGCGCAGGGTGCTGGGGCGCGGCTCGATGACGGTGTTGCTCATGCGTTGGCCCCCGAGTACTCCTTGCGGCGGGCGATGATCGCGCGGGCCGCGCCGTTGACCAGCAGCGTGATGACGAACAGGACCAGACCGGAGGCGATGAGCGCGTCACGGCCCTGCGTGGTGGCCTCACCGAACTTGCTGGCGATGTTCTGGGCGAAGGTGCCGCCGCCCGGGTCGAGCAGGCTGGCCTGGATGTCGAAGGTCGGGGAGAGCACGGTGGCGACGGCCATCGTCTCGCCGAGCGCGCGGCCGAGGCCGAGCATCGAGGCGGAGATCACACCGGAGCGGCCGAAGGGGATGACCGCGATGCGCACGACCTCCCAGCGGGTGGCGCCCAGGGCGAGGGCCGCCTCCTCGTGCATCTGCGGGACCTGCCGGAAGACCTCGCGGCTCACGTTGGTGATGATCGGCAGGATCATGATCGCGAGCAGGACGCCGACCGTCAGCATCGACCGGGGGGCTCCGCCGTCCCAGGAGAAGATGCCGGTCCAGCCGAGGTATTCGTCGAGCCAGCCGAAGAGTCCGGTCATGCGCGGGACGAGGATCAGCGCGCCCCACAGGCCGTAGACGATGGAGGGCACCGCGGCGAGCAGGTCCACCACGTAGGAGATGACACCGCTCAGCTTGCGCGGGGCGTAGTGCGTGAGGAACAGCGCGATGGCCACCGCGATCGGGACCGCGATGACCATGGCGATGATCGAGGAGACCACCGTGCCGAAGGCCAGGACGGCGATGCCGAACACCGGCGGGTTCAGGTTGGTGTTCCACTCGAAGGTGGTGAGGAAGTTCCCGTCGTCCTTGCTGATCGCGAGGGACGCCCGGTAGGTCAGGAAGACCGCGATCGCGGCCATGACCACCAACAGGAAGATGCCCGACCCGCGGGAGAGACCGAGGAAGATCCGGTCACCGGGTCGGGTGGCACCGCGGGCCGCGCGCTTCTGCTCGGCTTCGGTGGGCTGGGGGGCGGGGGGAGGTGCTTCGGTGTTCTGTGTCGTTATGTCCATCGGGTTCTCCGGTCTGCGGGGCCGCACGTGTGCGGACCCCTGGCGGCGGTGCACCGGACGATGCGGCCCGGTCCCCCGCGGGGGACCGGGCCGCACTCGGGTCAGCTCAGGCCGTCGATCGTGGTGCGGACCTTGGCGATGATGTCCGCGGGGATCGGGGCGTACTTGTTGGCGGTCAGGACGTTCTGGCCGTCCTCGGAGGCGATGTAGCGCAGGAACGCCTTCGTGGCGGGCAGGGTCGCCGCCTTGTTGCCCTTGTCACAGACGATCTCGTAGGTGACGAGGGTGATCGGGTACGCGCCGTCGGCCTTGGTCGCGTAGTTCAGCTGGAGCGAGAGGTCCGAGCCCGTGCCGACGACCTTGGCGTCCGCGATGGCCTTGGTGGCGTTCTCGACGGTGGCCTCGACCGGGGCGCTGGCGCCGGTGTCGATGCTGACCGGCTTGACCGCGTCACCGACGTAGGAGAGCTCGAAGTAGCCGATGGCGCCGTTGGTCTGCTTGACCTGCTGGGCCACGCCGGAGGAGCCGGCGGCCGACTGGCCGCCCTTGGCCTGCCACGCCTTGCCGCCCTCGTAGGGCCAGTCGGCCTTGGCGGAGGCGATCAGGTACTTGGTGAAGTTGTCCGTGGTGCCGGACTCGTCCGAGCGGTGGAACGCCTGGATCTTGAGGTCGGGGAGCGTGGCGTCGGGGTTCAGCGCCTTGATCGCCTTGTCGTTCCAGTTCGTGATCTTGTCGTTGAAGATCAGCGCCAGGGTCTTGGCGTCCAGGATCAGGTTGTCGACACCGGCGACGTTGTAACCGAGGGCGATCGGGCCGCCGACCATCGGGAGGTCGATGCCCTGGCCGCCGGAGCAGACCTTCTTGGAGGCGGTGACCTCTTCGGGCTTCAGCGCGGAGTCGGAGCCGGCGAAGGCGACCTGGCCCTGCGTGAACGCCGTGACACCGGCGCCGGAGCCGCCGCCCTTGTAGTTGATCTGCACGCCGGAGCAGGCCTGCGTGAACTGCTTGACCCAGGCGTCGATCGCGTTCTTCTGCGCGGACGAGCCGTCGGCCAGGAGCTGGCCCTTGGCGTCGTCACACTTGATCGAACTGGCGTTGGCGGACGACGAGGCGCTGCTGCCCGAGCCGCTGCCGGTGTCGTCCGAGCCGCACGCCGTGAGGGCCAGGGCGCCGGAGACCGCGAGAGCACCGAGGGAGAGGGCCCGCCGGTTCATGCGCTGAAGCTTCACTTGAGGGAGTTCCTTCCAGGAGCCGCCGTCCTGAACCGGCGGCGTGCGAAGACTGAGAGATGCGGCCGCGTACTGCGAGGTACGTGGCGCATCGCGTAAGGCCGAAATTAGGCAGAAGAGGTGAAGGCGCCTATGGCCGAAGGTGAACGGGGGGTGAACCCCTGCGGTCGGTGTGGTTAGGTCACGGAACGCTCACGTCGAGGACACGGAGTCATCCCGACGGTGTGTCCCGACATGTCCGGACTATGTCAGATCCGGCACCTGGAGCAAGTCGTCCACCAGAGCCCGGTCCCTCGGTTGGGTCAGGCGGTCACGGGCCGCCGTGGGGGAGAGCCAGAGAACGCGGTCCACCTCGTCGTTCGGGATGAAACCGCCGGAGGCGGCCTCGGCCGCCCAGTAGCGCACCTGCTTGGGGCGTCCGTCGGCGGTGTAGCGCACGGTCGGCAGCCGGGTGCCGGGAACGGCGGTGTAGCCCGTCTCCTCGGCGGTCTCACGCAGCGCGCCCGCCAGGGGCTCCTCGCCCGGCTTCAGCTTGCCTTTGGGATGTGACCAGTCGTCGTACTTCGGCCGGTGGACCAGGCAGATCTCCAGTCTCCCGCCGGCCGGGGAGCGCCGCCACAGGACGCAGCCGGCCGCCTGCACCGTGCTGTCACCGGAACGCGTCACCGGTGGATCACCGCCTCCTGGTCGGGTGCGCCGGGGGTCCGCCCACGGTCAGGGCGCGTGGACGGCTCGCTTCAGCCACGACTGCTGGAAGGTGAACCGGGCCGCCTCCACCTCGTGCCGCTGGTCGGCGTGGAGCACGCCGAGCGCGTACGCCGTGGCCGGCGCGATGCGCGGGGTGCGGGCCGCCGAGGCGGCGGCGGCCGCGGCCTCGGACGCGTCCCGGTGCCGGTCGAGGGCCTGGCCCGCGCTCACCAGCCGGACGTCCACCGGGGCGGTGTCGCCCTGGAGCACCTCGCGGGTGTAGCGGTGCAGGCGCAGCAGCAGCCGGACCTGGTGCCAGGGGGCGTCCTGGGGATGCGGGGCCGGGTCCGGGGACAGGCCGTGGATGAGGGCCTCGGCGTTGTAGGGGCTGCCCGCGGTCACCAGCGGCAGCGTCACCACGGCGTCCCGCAGGCGTTCCTCGGCGGCGGAGGCGAGCGGGTCGAGCGCGGTCGCGGGCGCCGCCGGGGTGAGGGGCACCTCGCTGGCCAGTACGGCGATGCTGTCGGCGACCGCGTGGAAGCGGCTCGACCCCAGTGCCTGGAGGGCTGTGGAGTGGGCCCTGGTCCGGGCGAGCGTCAGCTGGCGTTCGAGCAGGGCGCCCGCCTTCGCGGCGCCGACCGTGAGGTTGCCGCGCTCCGGGACCGCCGTACGGCCGGCCGGGGGGCCGGATTCGGCCACGGCCGCGCTGTCCGCGCCGGCGCCGCGAACGGCCGCGGCGGGGCCGGTCCGGCTGCCGCCGACCGCGGACGGCGTCTGGGCGGGCAGGGTCGCCCCCGACAGCCGGTGCAGCGCCAGCAGCAGCCGCTCCAGGCGGGCCTGGTAGGCGTGCTCGGTGGTCAGCATGCCCGACAGCCAGGCCAGTTCGGGGCGCAGGGACTCCGACCAGTCCGGGTCGAGCAGGGGGCGGAAGGTGTGCAGGCTGCCGCTGATGCGGCGGACCGAGCGGCGCAGGGCGCGGGCCGCGTCGGCGGAGTCCGCCGATCCGGTCGCCGGCCCGCCACCGCTCTCCCGGTGCAGCCGCAGGGCGCGGAGGAACTCCGTGGCCTGCGCCCGCAGATAGTCCGCGAGGGCGTCGCCGGTCGGGGGGCCGTCCCGCTCCGGCGCGGCCGGGAGCCGGGCGGAGGGTCCGGCCGCGGACTGTGTCGGGTCAAGGTGTTGCTGTGCCACGCCGGCGCCTCCGGGCGTCTATGAGCATCTCCTGGACGTTGCGCAGGGGCTGGCCGTCCGCGTCGGTCGAGTGCCGGGCCCATTCCCCGTCGGGGCCGAGGTGCCAGGAGGCGGTGGTGTCGGACATACCGGTCTCCAGGAGCCGGTTGAGGGATGCGCGGTGGGCCGGATCGGTGACCCTGACCAGGGCCTCGATCCGGCGGTCGAGGTTGCGGTGCATCATGTCGGCGCTGCCGAGCCACACTTCGGGTTCGCCGCCGTTGCCGAAGGCGAACACCCGCGAGTGTTCGAGGAAACGGCCGAGGATCGAGCGGACCCGGACGTTCTCCGACAGGCCGGCCACGCCCGGGCGCACCGCGCAGATGCCGCGCACCCACACGTCGACCGGGACGCCCTCCTGGGACGCGCGGTACAGCGAGTCGATGATCGCCTCGTCCACCATCGAGTTGACCTTGATGCGGATGAAGGCGGGGCGCCCGGCACGGTGGTGCTGGACCTCCTTGTTGATCCGCGCGATCAGGCCGTCGCGCAGGGACTTGGGGGCGACGAGCAGCCGGCGGTAGGTCTCCCGGCGCGAGTAGCCGGACAGCCGGTTGAACAGGTCCGAGAGGTCGGCGCCGACCTGCGGGTCTGCCGTGAGCAGGCCGAGGTCCTCGTAGAGGCGGGCCGTCTTCGGGTGGTAGTTGCCGGTGCCGACGTGGCAGTAGCGCCGCAGCGTGTCGCCTTCCTGGCGCACCACCAGGGACAGCTTGCAGTGGGTCTTGAGGCCGACCAGGCCGTAGACGACGTGGCAGCCGGCCTCCTCCAGCTTGCGCGCCCACTTGATGTTGGCGTGCTCGTCGAACCGGGCCTTGATCTCGACCAGGACGAGGACCTGCTTGCCGGACTCGGCGGCGTCGATGAGGGCGTCGACTATCGGGGAGTCGCCCGAGGTGCGGTAGAGGGTCTGCTTGATGGCGAGGACGTCGGGGTCGCCCGCCGCCTGCTCCAGGAACGCCTGCACGGAGGTGGAGAAGGAGTCGTAGGGGTGGTGCAGCAGCACGTCCCGGTTGCGCAGGGCGGCGAAGATGTCGGGCGCGGAGGCCGACTCCACCTCGGCGAGGTCACGGTGGGTGCCGGCGATGAACTTCTGGTACTTCAGCTCGGGCCGGTCGAGGCTGTGGATGCGGAAGAGGCCGGTGAGGTCCAGGGGACCCGGCAGCGGATACACCTCCGCCTCGCTGATCTTCAGCTCGCGCACCAGCAGGTCGAGCACCTCGCGGTCGATGGACTCCTCGACCTCCAGCCGCACCGGCGGCCCGAAGCGGCGCCGCATGAGCTCCTTCTCCAGGGCCTGGAGCAGGTTCTCGGCGTCGTCCTCCTCGACTTCGAGGTCCTCGTTGCGGGTGAGCCGGAACGCGTGGTGCTCCAGCACCTCCATGCCCGGGAACAGCTCCTCCAGGTGGGCGCCGATGACGTCCTCGATGGGCACGTAGCGGCCGGGGGAGCTCTCCAGGAAGCGGGACAGCAGCGGGGGCACCTTGACGCGGGCGAAGTGGCGGTGGCCGCTGACCGGGTTGCGGACGATGACCGCGAGGTTGAGCGAGAGACCCGAGATGTACGGGAAGGGGTGCGCGGGGTCGACGGCCAGCGGGGTCAGCACCGGGAAGATCTGGTGCCGGAAGAGCGTGAACAGGCGGGCCTGTTCCTTCTCGGTCAGCTCGCTCCAGCGGACCAGGTGGATGCCCTCCTCCGCCAGGGAGGGGGCGATGTCCTCGTGGTAGCAGGCGGCGTGCCGGGCCATGAGCTCACGCGAGCGGGCCCAGATCATCTCCAGCACCTCGCGGGGCTGGAGGCCGGACGCGGACCGGGTGGCGACACCGGTGGCGATACGGCGCTTCAGACCGGCCACCCGGACCATGAAGAACTCGTCCAGGTTGCTGGCGAAGATCGCGAGGAAGTTCGCCCGTTCCAGCAGCGGAGTGTCCGGGTCCTCGGCCAGTTCCAGGACACGCTCGTTGAAGGCGAGCCAGCTGCGCTCCCGGTCGAGGAAACGACCCTGCGGCAGCTGCGGACCGTCGTAGGGCGACTCCTCGTACTCGTCGAGGTCGGCATCGAGGTCGGGTTCCAGGTCGGAGACCACCGCCGCCACCGTGTGCGGGCGGTGCGCGGCTATGGAGCCCACGGAGGGCTGCGCGTGCTGGACCTGTGCCTGTGCGTCTGGCTGACTCATGGAGCCATTCTTCCGCGCCGGGAGGGGAATGGGCGCGTCGGACAGCGCGGGAGGGAGCGCGGCGACAGCGCGGACGCCTGCGGTCCCCGCGCTCGGAGGGGTTCCGTCCGGCGGTGGCGAGGGCTCTGGCACGGCGGGCTTCATTCGCCGAGCGTCGCAAGCCCGTCTGAACCACTGGTTACGGGGACATGGCGTGCGGGATATCTGGGGGCGGCTCGCGGACGTCCACCTACGCCGCCCGCCGGACACCCCTCCCCCCGTGGAAGGACGTACGACGGCCGGCGGGGCTCGGGCGGCAGGGCGGCGGAGGGATCCGCGACGGCCGGTGGCTCAGGCGGTACGGCGGCGCAGCAGGTGGAACGCCGTCAGGGCGAGCAGGGCGGTGACGGCCAGGACCACTCCGGTCTCCATGAGCTGGAGGGGCCAGTAGTGGGAGTGGGGGTGGTAGTCGCGGTAGCGGCCGACGGCGTCCATCCGGTGGTAGAGGGTGGCGCACTGCGGGACGTCGGTGCTGCCGCAGTGGGGGTCGGCGACGTGTGCGCCGGTGGAGGTGAGGATGCCCGTGTCGACGGTGATGCCCCCGCCGGAGGGGCCCCCGGCGCGGAGCGCGGCGACGCTGGTGACGGTGGGCCACAGGCGGGGCATGAGCAGGTGGGCCGCGCCCCACAGGAGGGCGGAGGCGCCCACCCCGGTGCCGAGTGCGGCCAGGGAGCGGCCCAGCACCAGGCCCGCGAGGGCGCCGATGACCAGGCCGGCCAGGGCCAGGGCGACGAGGGCGGGGCCGCCCGCGTAGAAGGTCGGCGTGTCGTACCAGGACTTGGCGTTGTCGATGCGGCCGTCGCCCGCCGACCAGGCCAGGTGGTGCAGCAGGACCAGCAGGCCGGTGCCCGCGGCGGTCAGCGCCCCCGGCGCGAGGAGTTTCGCGGCGAGCCAGCGGGCGGGGGAGACGCCCTGGGTCCAGGCCAGCCGGGTGGTGCCCTGCTCCAGTTCGCGGCCGGTCAGCGCGGCGCCCGCCCAGGCCGCCACCAGGAGCGGGAGCGCGACGACGGCGGTGGTCGCGTACTGGTAGACGTCCTTGTAGCCCAGGATCGCGTCCTGGTCGTACCGGCACGGGCCGTTCATCCCGCAGGCGTCGTACTGCTTCCAGGCCGCCGCCGCCGCGTCGGTGAGCGGGCCGCCCAGCCACAGCAGCGCGGCGCCGAGCACGACGACGAGGCAGGTCCAGACGTACAGGGCGGGGCGGTGCAGCCGCAGCAGCCAGCGGACCAGGCGGGGCGCGGACGGGCCGGGCCGGACGGCGGCGGGGGCGGGGGAGGTCAGGGTGCTCACGCGATGTTCTCCGGGGTCTTGGCCGGGGCGGCCGGGTTCTTGACCGGCGCGTCGGGGTTGCGCAGGTGGGCGAGGAGCAGCTCTTCCAGGGAGGGCGGGCCGGTGCGCCAGTCGGCCGGGACCGGGCCCGCCGGGCGGATCAGCGCGGAGAGGCTGCGGCCGGCGGTCCGGGACTCCACGACGGTGTGCGGTGCGAGGGGGGTGTCCGCGGGGGCGGACACCCGCAGGTGCGCCCCGAGCAGCTCGTCCAGTCCGCCGGCCAGCCGGATGCGGCCGCCGCCGACCAGCAGCAGGTGGTCGCAGGACTCCTCCAGTTCGGCGACGACGTGCGAGGACATCACGATCGTCGTGCCGTGCCGGGCCGCCTGGCCCATCAGGACGCCCATCAGTTCGTGCCGGGCCAGCGGGTCGAGGTCGGCCATCGGCTCGTCCAGCAGGAGCAGCTCGGGCCGTTTGCCGAGGGCGAGGGCGAGGGCCACCCGGGTGCGCTGGCCGCCGGACAGCGAGCGGATGTGCTTGGCCGGGTCGAGGTCGCCGGCGGCCACGATCCGGTCGGCGGTGGGCGCGTCCCAGCGGGCGGGGTTGAGGTCGGCGCCCATCCGCAGCGTCTCGGCGACCGTGAGCTGCGGGTACAGCGGCTTGTCCTGGGCGACGAAGGCGACGCGGGTACGGGCGGCGGCCGGGTCGGTGCCGAGGACGCTGACGGTGCCCTCGGTCGGGACGAGCAGCCCGGCGGCCAGGGCGAGCAGGGTGGACTTGCCGGCGCCGTTGGGCCCGACGACGGCGCAGACGCGGCCGGCCGGCAGCCGGAAGGAGCAGTCGCGCAGCGCCCAGCCCCCTCGCCGTCCGTAGCGTCTGCCGAGGCCGGCGGCCTCCAGGGCGGTGGCTGCGGAGTCGGTCATGACGGGTCCCCCTGGGAGTGCGGGTGCGCGGATGCGGCGGCGGGCTGGGTGAAGTGCTGGTCGAGTACGGCGGTGAAGAGGGCGGCGACGTCGTCGCGGTCCAGTCCGGCCTCGCGGGCCCGGGCCGCCCACGCGTCCAGCTCGCCGTGCAGCGGGGAGTCGGCCGGGGTGGTGCCGAGCGAGCGCCGGACGAAGGTGCCGAGTCCCCGGCGGGCCTCGACCAGCCCCTCGCGCTCCAGCTCGCGGTATGCCTTGAGGACGGTGTTGGGGTTGATGGCGGTGGCCTCGACGACCTCGCGGGCCGTGGGCAGCCGGTCGCCCGGCACGAGGTGTCCCAGACGCAGCGCCTGCTTGGTCTGCTGGACGATCTGGACGTAGGTGGCCACCCCGCTGTGCCGGTCGATGCGGTACTCCACCACTCGACAACACCCTTTCACTAATTGAGTAGTGAAAGGGTGTTGTAAGCGGGCCCGAAAAGTCAAGCGTGGTTTCGTGAACCGTTCGGCCCGGCCGGTCCGATGAGGAGACGTGAGCGGAGAGAGAAGCGACGGGGAACTGCTGCGGGCCATCGCGGCGGACGGTGACCGGCGCGCCTTCGAGGAGCTGTACCGGCGGTTCGCGCCATGGCTGACCGCCCGGCTGCGCGGCCGCTGCGCCGACGCGGCGATCGTCGACGACGTCGTACAGGAGACGTTCCTCGCCGTGTGGCGGGGCACCGCGCGCTACCGGGAGGACGGGAACGCCGGAGACGCCGCCGGCTGGCTGTGGCGCATCGGCTCCCGGCGGCTGGTCGACGCGCTGCGCGGCGACGGGGCACGCGGCCGGCTGCGGCAGGCACTGGCACGGCTGCGACACCGCGACGAGGCGTCCGCGGAGGAACGCGTCCTCGCCGGAGTCGAACACGGGGACCTCGCCGGGGCCCTGGTGCGGCTGTCACCGGAACTGCGCGCGGTGCTCCAGGCCACGGTCATCGACGGACTGACGACCCGGGAGGCGGCCGTTCTGCTCGGGATACCGCCCGGCACGGTCAAGACGCGGGCGATGCGGGCCCGTAAGCAACTGCGGGAGGCGCTGGCATGACCTGGCACGTATCCGAGGAGGACCTGCGGGCCTACGCCCGGGGCGCGTTGGCGCCCCCCGCGCTCTGGTCCGCCGACACCCATCTGACCGCCTGCGCCACCTGCCGGGCCGCCCTCGCCGGCGCCGGCGACCCCGCCGCCCTCGACGCCGGCTGGGAACGGCTGGACGCCGAACTCGACGCGCCCCGGCCGGGCCGGATCGAGTCGCTCCTGGTGCGGCTCGGGGTGGCCGAGCACACCGCCCGGCTGCTCGCGGCCACGCCCGTGCTGCGCCGTTCCTGGCTCGGCGCCGTCTCCGCCGTGCTCACCCTGACCGTCCTCGCCACCCACCTGGCCCGCGGCACCAACTCGCCCACGCTGTTCCTCGCGCTCGCCCCGCTGCTGCCGCTCGGCGGCGTCGCCCTGGCGTACGGGCCCCGGCTGGACCCGACGTACGAGATGACCGTCGTCTCACCTCTGCACGGCTTCCGGCTGCTGATGATCCGGACCGTCGCCGTGCTCGTCGCCGGCCTCGGCCTCGACGGACTCGCCACCCTCGCCCTGCCCGGCTACGGGCTGAGCGCCCTCGGCTGGCTGCTGCCCGCGCTCGCCCTCACCACGACCGGGCTGGCGCTGACCCCCCGGCTCGGGCCGGTCCTCGCGCCCGGCGCGGTCGGCGTGGGCTGGGCGGTCCTGCTGTGGGTGGCCCGCGCGGCCGCCGACGGCCGGACTCTCGCACCCTTCACCGCGGCCGGACAGGGCGCGGCCGCGGCCGTCGCCGTCCTCGCCGCCGCCCTGCTGTTCGCTGCCCGCGACCGGTTCGACTTCTCCCTCAGGAGTGCCGCATGACCCCCACCGTCTCCGCCGTCGGGCTGAGTCTCCGCTACGGCCCCACCCGCGCCCTCGACGACGTGTCGCTGCGGCTGACACGGGGCGTCACCGGGCTGCTCGGCCCCAACGGGGCGGGCAAGACGACCCTGTTGAGGGTGCTCGCCACGGCCGTGCCCGCCGACCGGGGCGCCTTCACCGTGCTCGGCCAGGACCCGGGGACTGCGCTCGGCCGGCAGGAGGTGCGGCGACGGCTCGGCTATCTGCCGCAGACCCCCGGCCTCCACCCCGACTTCACTGCCTTCGAGTTCGTCGACTACGTGGCGATCCTCAAGGAGCTCACCGACCGCGCGGCCCGCCACCGGGAGGTGCGGCGCGTCCTGGACCAGGTCGACCTCAGCGACGTACGCGGCAGGCGGATCAAGAAGCTGTCCGGCGGCATGCGGCAGCGGGTCGCGCTGGCCGCCGCGCTCGTGGGCGACCCCGGCTTCCTCGTCCTGGACGAGCCGACCGTCGGTCTCGACCCCGAACAGCGCATGCGCTTCCGGGAGTTGATCGCCGACGCCGGAGAGGGCCGCACGGTCCTGCTGTCCACCCACCAGACCGAGGACGTCGCGATGCTCTGCCACCGGGTCCTGGTCATGGCGGCCGGACACATCCGGTTCGACGGCACCCCCGCCGAGCTGACCGCCCGGGCGGACGGCCGGGTGTGGAGCAGCACCGAACGCGCCCCCGGCGCGCTGGCGGGCTGGCGCACCGGCACCGGCTCCTTCCGCAACGTGGGCGATCCGCCGCCCGGCGCCGACCTCCTCGAACCGACCCTGGAGGACGGCTACCTCCTCACCCTCGACGGCGCGCACGCGGAGGTGGCGGCATGAGCGGCACCCTCCTCGAGGCGGCCCCGGCCGCCGTGACGACGCGGCCCGGCCGCGCGTTGCCCGCCGTGTCCGCCCTCGCCCGGTTCGAGGCCCGCAGGCTGCTGCTGCGCGTCCCCGTGTTCCTCGCGCTGGCCGCGTACGCCGCCTGGATCGGGTGGAGCACCCACACCGCCCAGGAGGGCTTCCCGGCCCTCCAGGACGCCGACCGCGCCACCCAGTCCGGGCCGCTGCTGGTCGGCCTCGCCGTACTGCTGTGCGTGAACAGCGCGATGCTGCGCTCCCGGCGCCACGACACCGAGCGGCACTTCTCCGTCCTGGTGCTCCAGCCGTGGCAGCGCACGGCCGCCCACGTGCTGTCCGTGGTCCCGGTCGCGGTGCTCGTCACGGTGGCCGTGGGCGTCCAGTTCGGCTGGCAGGCCCTGCGGTCCGGCGCGATCGGACACGGCTCACCGGCCGAACTGCTCGTCGGCCCGCTGTGCGTGCTGCTCCTCGGGGCGGTCGGCGCGCTGCTCGCCCGACTGATGACCTCGCTCGTCGCGGCCCCGCTGCTGCTCGTGTTCTGCCTCCTGGTGTTCCTCCTCGGGACGGTCCCCCAGGACAGCGACACCACCAGGTGGCTGTACCCGGTGATCGGCGAGAGCACCACCAACACGCTGCCGTCCGACCTGCTGGGCCGGCCCGCCGGCTGGCACGCCCTGTACCTCCTCGGCCTCGCCCTGACCGCGGCCCTGCTCGCGCTCCTGGTCCGCGCCGGCCGCACCCCGCACATCCTCAAGGCGGCCGCCGGCGGAGCGCTCGCGCTGGCGGTGCTGGGCGGGGTGGGCCAGACGGCAGGCGTCCCGGCCGGGGTGACCGCGGCCCGCGAACGGGTCTCCGTCACCCCGGAGAAGGAACAGACCTGCGTCCGCGAGGGCCGCTCGACGTACTGCGCCTTCCCCGAGTGGACGCCGTGGACCGGCACCTGGGCCGGGACGGCGGACCGGGTCCAGTCCCTGGCCGGCGGCACCGCGGCCACCCGCCCGCTGCTCGTACGGCAGCGCGTCGAGGCCCGCTACGGCCTCTCCACCGACAGCGCGATCGACCCGCTGACCAAGCCCCACCAGGTCAGCGTCGGTACGGCCTGGGGCGGCAACCGCGTCCCCGAGTTCTCCGTCGCCGTCGCCGCGGTCCTGGTGGCCGGGAACGAGAAGGCGGGCAGCGAACTGTGCGACGGCCGGATGGTCACCGTCATGTGGCTGGCGCTCGGCGCGCAGCCCGACCCGCTGTCCTCCCTGAGCCACGTACGCCTCGACGACAGCGTGACCGGAGCGGCGATCGTCCTCGCCCCGACCGAGCCGCTGTCCATGACGACCGCGCAGACGGAGGTCGTACGGGAGCTGCTGGACCGCCCGCGCGCGGAGGTCACGGCGAAGGTGAAGGCGCACTGGACCGAGCTGACCGCCCCCAAGGTGACCGCGGCACGCGCGGCGGAACTGCTGGGCGTCGCCGCACCGAAGGGCGAGGACACGTGCGATCGGTGACACCGTGGACGCAGCCGGAAACGGACACGGGGACCGCGAAGACAGGGCGAGGCGCGGTGTGGTGGGCGCTGGTGTCCCCGGTCCGGCGCACGCTGCCGTGGCGGATGCTGGGCGGCGCCGCCACCGCGGGGCTGCTGCTCGCCGCGCTGCCGCGTCTGTTCGCCGGTGACATCGACGCCCGGCTGACGCTCAACCTGCTGCGCGCCGCGGTCCTGGCCCTCGCGACGGGCCTGGCGTTCCTGCTGGACGACCCGGCCCGCGAGGCCACGGCGGCCGTACCGACCCGCCGGCCGGTCCGGCAGGCGCTGCGGCTCGCCCTCGTCGCCCCGCTCGCCGCGCTGTGGTGGACGGCCGCGCTGCTCCTGGTCCCGGCGGGCCTGCGGCCCCCGTCGGCCGCCATCACCCTGGAGGCGGCCACCACCCTCGCCCTGGCTCCGGCCGCCGCGGCCGCCGCACTGCGCTTCGGCGCGCGAGCGCGCCCGGGCCCCCCGGTGGCGGCCGGCCTCCTGTTCACCGCCACCCTCGCCCCGCTGCTCCTGCCGGACCGCTGGACCCTGTTCACGACCCCGCAGGCAGACAACTGGCAGTCGGCCCACGACCGCTGGACGGTGGTCCTGATCGCGGCGGCGGTGGTGTGGACGGCGTGCGGAGCGGAGCCGCTGCGGCGGCGACACGTCCGACGTGCTCTCGGTCCGTCCGGGGGAGCTTGACCAGCCCGTCGGGGCGTGGCAGGCGGGCCGTTCCTCTCAGCCCGTCCGGCGTCCGAGGACGAGGCCGTTCAGGCCGGAGCGGGGACCTGGGGGCGGCAGCCCCCGGCGACACCCGTATCGGCGCCGGTGACGAACGAACCGGTGCCGGTGACACCCGTACCGGTGCCGGTGACACCCGTACCGGCGCCGGACATCACGTCTCCGTCCGGTACATCAGATCCGTCTCGTACGTCCCGAACCCCAGCCGCTCGTACACCGCCACGGCCGCCTTGTTGTCGGCGTCGACGTACAGCATGGCCGTCGGCAGCCCCTGCCCCGCCAGATGCCGCAGCCCCACCGTGGTGAGCGCCTTGCCCAGCCCGCCGCCCTGCGCGCCCGGCCGCACCCCGAGGACGTACACCTCGCCGAGCCGTTCCGCCGTGTGCACCTTGGTCCAGTGGAAGCCGGCCAGTTCGTCCCCCCGGAAGGCGAGGAAGAAACCCGCCGGGTCGAACCACGGTTCCCCCATCCGGTCCTCCAGGTCGCGCTGGGTGAGGGACCCCTGCTCGGGATGGTGGGCGAAGGCGGCGGCGTTGACGGCGAGCCAGGCCGCGTCGTCCGCGCCGGGCTTGAAGGTCCGTACGGTCACGCCCTCGGGGAACACCGGTTCGGGCAGGTCGAGGTCGTCCAACGAGCGGCGCATCTGGCGCAGTTCACGGAACAGGGTGAGACCGAGGACCTGGGCGAGGTGCCGGGCGGCGGAGTGGCCGCCGTGCGCCCACACCCGCAGCCGTTTCCCGGACGCGGCGAGCAGGGCGGAGCCCAGCGCCCGCCCGTGTCCGTGGCCGCGGTGCGCGGGGTGCACGACCAGTTCGGCGGTCGGCGCCTCGACCGGGTCGGTGTCCTCCAGCTGGGCGTAGCCGACGAGTTCGGCGCCGGCGGTCAGCAGCAGATGAGCCACTCCCGGCCGCTCGCCGCCGCGCAGCTGGAGCCGTCCCTGTTCGGACACCGCCTGCTGTCCGTCGTTCCGGGCGGCCTCGGCGAGCAGTGCGAGCACGGCCTCGGTCTGCTCGGGGGTGAGCGCGGAGTGGGTCTCGATGGAGCGGGGGATACCGGGCCGTTCGGTGTCGTCGCTGGTCATGCGTACGAGGGTAAGCGGAGGGCCCCGCAAAGTGGCGGCAAAGGGCAGGGCAAAGGGAAACCAGGATGTAACTCCTAACCCCCTGTCGCGCTACGCGCGTTGACCCTAGGCTGCGCCGGACGGAGCCACGAACCCAGCCAACCCACAGGGGGGCGAATGCCAGCCATGTCCCAGCCGCCGGGCGACCGCCGCAGACGTCGTACGTACCGAGTCCTCGCCGCGGCCGGCGCTCTGGTCACCGTGGGTGCCCTGGCCGCCGCGCTGCCGGCGACGGCCTCCGCCGGTGAGGGCCACGGCAGGCCCGGTCATCACCAGCCGAGCCGCTACCAGGACGTACAACTGCTGTCCTTCAACGACCTGCACGGCAACCTGGAGCCGCCGTCCGGGTCCTCCGGCCGGGTCACCGAGCTCCAGGCGGACGGCACGACCAAGACGATCGACGCGGGTGGTGTCGAGTACCTCGCGACCCATCTGCGCCAGGCCCGCGAGGGCAACCCGTACTCCATCACCGCCGCCGGCGGCGACCTGGTCGGCGCGTCCCCGCTGATCTCGGGCCTCTTCCACGACGAGCCCACCATCGAGGCGCTGAACAAGCTCGACCTCGACGTGACGAGCGTCGGCAACCACGAGTTCGACGAGGGCGCCAGGGAACTGGCCCGCCTGCAGAACGGCGGCTGCCACCCGACCGACGGCTGCTACACGGGCAAGAAGTTCAAGGGCGCCGACTTCCCCTACCTCGCCGCCAACGTCCTCGACGAGAAGACCGGCAGGCCGATCCTCAGGCCCTACTGGGTGTGGAAGAAGAAGGACGTCAAGATCGGCTTCATCGGCGTGACCCTGGAGGGCACCCCGGGCATCGTCTCCGCCGACGGCGTCAAGGGCCTCGCCTTCAAGGACGAGGTCGAGACGATCAACAAGTACGCCAAGGTCCTCCAGCGGCAGGGCGTGCAGTCGATCGTCGCCCTGATCCACGAGGGCGGACTGCCCGCCTCGTCGTCGTACAACTACGACTGCGACTCGGCCGGCGCGGGGTCCGGCGTCTCCGGCCCCATCGTCGACATCGCCAGGAACATCAGCCCGTCCGTGGACGCGCTGGTCACCGGCCACACCCACACCGCGTACGTGTGCACGATCCCCGACCCGGCGGGCAACCCCCGCATGGTCACCTCGGCCGCGTCCTTCGGCCGCCTCTACACCGACACCACGCTCACCTACGACCGCCGCACCCACGACATCGCCCGTACGGCCGTGACGTCGGCGAACCACGTGGTCACCCGGGACGTGCCCAGGGCGAGCGACCTGACCGAGCTGATCAGCAGGTGGAACGCGCTCGCCGCGCCCATCGGCAACCGGCCGATCGGCTACATCTCCGCCGACATCCCGAACACCGGCACCGAGTCCCCCATGGGTGACCTGATCGCCGACGCGCAACTCGCCCACGGCAAGTCCCTCGACCCCGAGACCGACCTGGCGCTGATGAACCCCGGCGGTGTCCGGGCCGGGCTCACCTACGCGGCCAAGGGCGCCGAGGGCGACGGGGTGGTGACCTACGCGGAGGGCTTCACGGTCCAGCCGTTCGCCAACACCGTGAACCTGCAGAACTTCACCGGCGCCCAGGTCGTCCAGGCGCTCAAGGAGCAGGTGAGCGGGGTGAACGCGAGCGCGCCGAAGATCCTCCAGGTCTCCTCGGGCCTGACGTACACGCTGGACCTGACGAAGACGGGCGCGGACCGGGTGGTCGCCGACTCCGTCAGGCTCAACGGCGCGGCCATCGACCCGTCCGCCACCTACCGGGTCGCCACGAACAGCTTCCTCGCGGGCGGCGGCGACGGCTTCCCCACCCTGGGGCAGGGCACCGGTGACCTCGTCGGCTCCGACGACCTCGCGGCCCTGGCGCAGTACATGACGGCCAACTCCTCGGCCACCGCCCCGATCGCGCCGTCGGCCGCGAACCGGATCACGATCGTGCAGTAGGCACGATCGTGCGGTAGCCGCACAAGCACAAGCACCAGCACCACGCCAGCACCAGCACCACGCCAGCACCAGCACCACGCCAGCACCGAGGGGGGGGGGGGGGGGGGGGGGGGGGGGGGGGGGGGGGGGGGGGGGGGGGGGGGGGGTTTTTGTTTCCCCCCCTTT
>NZ_JBWKDW010000044.1:0-43164 GCF_056435735.1 Streptomyces sp. NPDC043878 | reverse complement strand
CCCCCCCCCCCCCCCCCCCCCCCCCCCCCCCCCCCCCCCCCCCCCCCCCCCCCCCCCCCCCCCCCCCCCCCCCCCCCCCCCCCCCCCCCCCCACGCCCGGGAGGTGATGGGGGTGGCGGTGCCGGCCGGGCGCTGAGTCGGACCGGCCGGGCGGGGTCCCCGCCGCAGGGCGGTTCAGCCCCGGCGGCCCTCGGGTTCCACGGAGGCGGCCCCGGACGCGGCCCCCGCCTCCGCGTCCCGGTCGGCGGGCTCCTTGAAGTCGACCTTGTTCATGTGCTTGCTCATCGACTTCATCAGGGCCCACACCGCCAGGGCCATCGCCGCGAAGACGATGAAGCCGAGGACGCCGGGGGTGACCTTGTTCTCGTCGACCTCCTTGGCGAGGGGGACGAGGTGCGTCATTGCCAGGCTCGCGCTTGCACTCATGTCAGGCATTGTCGCGGATGCCCGCGAAGAGGTCGTCCTCGGGGAGGGAGGTGTCCACGAGGGACTTCGCGAGCTCGTACTCCTCGGTCGGCCAGACCTCCTTCTGGATGTCCATCGGCACCCGGAACCAGCCGCCGTCGGGGTCGATCTGCGTGGCGTGCGCGATCAGCGCCTTGTCACGGATCTCGAAGAACTCGGCGCACGGGACGTGCGTGGTCAGGGTGCGCTCGGCGCGCTGGAACTCCGCCCACCGCTTGAGCCAGTCCCCGTACGGCGACTCCAGGCCGCGCTGGAGCAGCGCGTTGTGCAGGGCCTCGGTGCGCGGGCGGTTGAAACCCTGGTTGTAGTAGAGCTTCAGCGCCTGGTACGCCGGGCCGAACTCCGCCTCGGGGTACTTCTCGGTGTCCGCCGCGCCCTCGAAGGCCACCATCGAGATCTTGTGGGTCATGATGTGGTCGGGGTGCGGGTAGCCGCCGTTCTCGTCGTACGTGGTGATCACCTGCGGACGGAACGTGCGGATCTGCCGCACCAGCTCGCCGGCCGCCTTGTCGACGTCCTCCAGGGCGAAGCAGCCCTCGGGCAGCGGCGGCAGCGGGTCGCCCTCGGGCAGGCCGGAGTCGACGAAGCCGAGCCACTCCTGCTTGATGCCGAGGATCTCGCGGGCCTCGTCCATCTCCTTCTTGCGTACCTCGTGGATGTGCTCCTCGATGTACTTGTCGCCCTGCAGCTTCGGGTTGAGGATGGAGCCGCGCTCCCCACCGGTGCAGGTCACGACCAGCACGTCCACCCCCTCGGACACGTACTTCGCCATGGTGGCCGCGCCCTTGCTCGACTCGTCGTCGGGGTGGGCGTGCACGGCCATCAGTCGCAGCTGGTCAGTCAAGACTCAATCCTCGTAAGTCGGCGCCCGGTGTGAACGGGTGCGATCGGCGGCTTCTATAGTGACCGAATCGGGGGGCGAATAATTCCGGGGCCGGGTTCTCGGAGCCCCTTCGGGACCCGGGTCCCGCCCCTGCCGAGAGGACGATCATGAGTACGGCGAGCACGCGGCCGCCCGAGGGCCGGTACGGCCGCTCCTCGGACGAGCGCTCGGACCGCGGGCTCAGGATCGTCGGCGCCGTCCTCGCGGTGGCCCTTCTCACGCTGGTCGGCTACTTCGCCTACCACTATGTCGGCCAGAACAAGATCAGTGCGCAGGTCATCACGTTCGACCCCGCGCGGGACGCGGTGAAGGTGCATCTGGAGGTCCGCAAGGACGCCGACGCCGCCGGCTACTGCACGCTGCGGTCCCAGGCGGCGAACGGCGCGGAGGTGGGCCGGGCCGACTTCCACTTCGGCGGGAGCGCCACCCGCATCGACCGGGTCGTCACGCTGCGTACCACCTCGACCGGCACGACGGCCGAGCTGCTGGGCTGCCACTCCGACTGACACCGGCCCCAATACGTGGGCGCTGACCTGCGGCTACGGAGATCTGATGGCTTATGTCCTCCCCCTTCCGCCGCTGAATTGTTAGGCTCGTGGTTTCGCCCTTCCGTGAAGGAACATTCTTCTGGGTAGGGCGATGCTTTGTATCCCCAGTACCTACGAGGAGCACCTGTGACCCAGACCAGCGAGAACGTCACCTGGCTGACCCAGGAGGCGTACAACAAGCTCAAGGACGAGCTTGAGTACCTTACTGGTCCTGCGCGCACGGAGATCGCCGCGAAGATCGCGGCCGCGCGCGAGGAGGGCGACCTGCGTGAGAACGGCGGGTACCACGCGGCCAAGGAGGAGCAGGGCAAGCAGGAGCTCCGTGTGCGCCAGCTGACCCAGCTTCTGGAGAACGCCCAGGTCGGCGAGGCACCCAGCTCGGCGGACGGCACGGTCGCACCCGGCATGGTCGTGACGATCGCCTTCGACGGCGACGAGGACGACACCCTGTCGTTCCTCCTCGCCTCGCGCGAGTACGCCAGTGCCGACATCGAGACCTACTCGCCGCAGTCCCCGCTGGGCACCGGCGTGATCGGCCACAAGGTCGGCGAGGACGCGGAGTACGAGCTGCCCAACGGCAAGCGGGCCTCCGTGAAGATCCTCAGCGCCGAGCCCTACAGCGCCTGAGCCCGGCCGGCACGTCCTTGACAGGCCCTCGGCGTCCCGGTGACGCCGAGGGCTTCGTCATGCGGTGGCGGAGCGGTACTTGCGGACCGACAGGGTTCTGAAGATCAGGATGATCAGGACCGAGTAGATCAGCGAGGCCCACACCGGGTGCACCATGGGCCAGGCGTTCGAGGCGGACTGGCCCGGGTTGGCGAAGAGCACCCGGCATGCCTGGACGGTGGCGCTGAACGGGTTCCACTCGGCGACATGGCGCAGCCACGGGGTCATGTGGCTGGTGTCCACGAACGCGTTGGAGATGAACGTCACCGGGAAGAGCCAGATCAGCCCGCCCGACGTGGCCGCCTCGGGGGTGCGGACGGACAGTCCGATCAGGGCACCGATCCAGGTGAACGCGTAACCGAGCAGGAGCAGCAGGCCGAACGCGCCGAGGACCCGGCCGGCGTTGGTGTCGCCGTCGGACCCGACACGCCAGCCGACCAGGAGGGCGACCACGGCGAGCACGAGCAGCGTCAGCGCGGTCTGCACGAGGTCCGCGAGGGTGCGCCCGGTCAGCACCGCGCCGCGCGCCATGGGCAGCGAGCGGAAGCGGTCGATGAGCCCCTTGTGCATGTCGTCGGCGATGCCCGCGCCGGAGCTCGCGGTGGCGAACGTGACGGTCTGCGCGAAGATGCCCGCCATCAGGAAGTTCTTGTAGGCGGTGGCGCTGCTGCTGCCGCCGATCTGCATGGACCCGCCGAAGACGTAGCTGAACAGCACCACGAACATGATCGGCTGGATGAGCCCGAAGATCACCATCTCCGGGATGCGGGACATCCGGATCAGGTTGCGCTGGGCGACGACCAGCGAGTCGCGCACGGACTGGCTCAGGGCGTTGCCGGGCGCCGCGACGCGCACGGTCTCGGTGCTGGCGCTCACTGGGTTGCCTCCTTCTCGGGCTGGGCGTCCTTGGCCCTGCGCTGGGGGTTCCTGCCCTTGTCCTGGGGGCCGGCGGCGTCGGCCGCCCCGGCGTTCGCCTCGTCCGCCGTCTCGGCCAGGTGGCCGGTGAGGGAGAGGAAGACGTCGTCCAGGGTCGGGCGGCGCAGGCCGATGTCGTCGATCTCGATCCCGCGGGCGTCGAGTTCGCGGATGACCTCGGCCAGCAGCTTGGCGCCTCCGGTGACGGGGACGGTCAGCTTGCGGGTGTGCTCCTCGACGGAGGTCTCGCCCTTGCCGAAACCGGTCAGCACCTCGGAGGCGGTCGCGATGTGGTCGCGCTCGTGCACGACGACCTCGACGCGCTCGCCGCCGGTGCGGGCCTTGAGCTGGTCGGAGGTGCCGCGGGCGATGACCTTGCCGTGGTCGACCACGGCGATGTCGTGCGCGAGGTGGTCGGCCTCCTCCAGGTACTGCGTGGTCAGCAGCAGGGTCGTACCGCCCGACACCAGCTGCTTGATGACCTCCCACAACTGCTGGCGGTTGCGGGGGTCGAGGCCGGTCGTCGGTTCGTCCATGAACATCACGGGCGGGGAGACGACCAGGGCCGCGGCCAGGTCGAGCCGGCGGCGCATGCCCCCGGAGTAGGTCTTCGCGGGCCGGTCGGCGGCGTCGGTGAGGTGGAACTGCTCGAGCAGTTCCTCCGCGCGGGCCTTCGCCGCCTTCGTCTTCATCTGGTAGAGCCGGCCGACCATCTGGATGTTCTCGCGGCCGGTGAGGTACTCGTCGACGGCGGCGAACTGGCCGGACAGGCCGATGGAGCGCCGTACCTCGTTGGGCTGCTTGAGCACGTCGAGGCCGGCGACGACCGCCCTGCCGCTGTCGGGGCGCAGGAGCGTGGTCAGACAGCGGACCGTCGTCGTCTTGCCCGCGCCGTTCGGCCCGAGCAGGCCCAGCACGGTGCCCTCGGGGACGTCGAGGTCGACGCCGTCCAGAGCCCTTACGTCACCGAAGGTCTTGACCAGACCTTCGGCATAGATGGCGCCTGGCATGTGGTTCTCCACGTCGTCGGGGATGGTGTCGTCACAGTTCTTCCGGAACACGGTCGGGGCCGCGGAAGCCGGTCACCACAGGGGAGCCGGAGGGTGACCGCGAACACACCCTAACGCGATGTATCGCGAGTCTCAACGGAGTTTTCCGAACGGGTGACAACCGGGTCCGCGACCTCAGTCGATGACCGTGTAACCCGCCTTGCGCAGCGCCCTGTCGACCTCGGCGCAGTGCGCCGGGCCCTTGGTCTCCAGGTGCAGCTCCACCTCCGCCTCCGTGAGCCCGAGCCGCGGATCGGTGCGGACGTGACCCACATCCAGGACGTTAGCGTCCACCACTGACAACACCCCCAGAAGTGTCGCGAGGGCGCCCGGCCGGTCCGTCAGCCGCAGCCGTACCGCCAGGTAACGGCCCTGCGCGGCCATACCGTGCGTCAGGATGCGCTGCAGCAGCAGCGGATCCACGTTGCCGCCGGACAGGACCGCCACCACCGGCCCCTCGAACGCGCCCGGGTCGCTCAGCAGCGCGGCGACCGGGCTCGCCCCGGCCGGCTCCACGACCTGCTTGGCACGCTCCAGGCACAGCAGCAGCGCGGCGGACAGCTCGTCCTCGCTCACCGTACGGACCTCGTCCACCAGTTCGCCAATGATTTTGAACGGCACGTCGCCCGGTCGCCCCACCCTGATGCCGTCGGCCATGGTCGCCGGGTTCTCGATCGACACCGGCCGACCGGCCGCCAGCGAGGGCGGGTACGCGGCGGCGCCCGCCGCCTGCACCCCGATGATCCGCACGTCCGGCCGCAGCGCCTTCACCGCGACCGCGAGACCGGCCGCGAGCCCGCCCCCGCCGACACCCACGACGATCGTGCGCACCTCGGGACACTGCTCCAGGATCTCCAGGCCGACCGTTCCCTGCCCCGCGATGATGTCGGGGTGGTCGAAGGGGTGGATGAACACCGCGCCCGTCGCGGCCGCGTACTCCTGCGCCGCCATCAGCGTCTCGTCGACCACCTGTCCGTGCAGCCGCACCTCCGCGCCGTACTCCTCGGTGGCACTGATCTTCGGCAGCGGGGCGCCCCGGGGCATGAACACCGTGGACCGCACGCCGAGCAGCGCGGACGCCAGCGCCACACCCTGCGCGTGGTTGCCCGCGCTGGCCGCGACCACGCCGGCGGCCCGCTCCTCGGGCAGCAGCCCGGCGATCCGCACGTAGGCGCCGCGCAGCTTGAACGATCCCGTCCGCTGGAGGTTCTCGCACTTGAGGTGCACCGGCGCGCCCACCAGCCGGGACAGGTGCCGGCTGCCCTCCATCGCGGTCGTCCGCGCCACGCCCCCCAGCATCTTCCGGGCGCCCCGTACGTCGTCGAGGGTGACCGGCGGCAAGGGGTGGGCCGTACGGTAGTTCATGACCCGAGTCTCGCAGTTCACAGACGGCGGCCGCGGCTGTGACCAACCCCCGAGACCGGTTTTCCCGGCGTCGGCACGGCCTGCCCCCCGGCCGCGTACCCTGTCCCCCAACCCAGCACCCCCTTCATGAAGCGAGCCCCCGGCCATGCCCACTACACCTGAAATGTCGATGGACATGACGACCGTCGGCGATCCCGGTCTCCTCGACACGCTGCAGCACGAGGTGGCGGTGTTCGCCCGCCGTGCCGAACAGACCCGGCTCGGCGGCGTCGGACAGGTGCGCAACTCCATGGACCGCGCCGCGTACCTGCTGCTCAACCGCCTCGACAAGGAAGGCCCCATGGGCGTCAAGGCGCTCGCCGCGAGCATGGGGATCGACTCCTCGACGGTCACCCGCCAGGTGGCGCCGCTGGTCGACACCGGCCTCGTCAAGCGCACCTCGCACCCGGAGGACGGGCGGGCCGTGGTGCTCCAGCTGTCCCCGCGCGGCCAGTCGCGACTTGAGGAAGTGCGCTCGTCGAGGCGTCAGTTGATGGCCGAGCTGACCCACGACTGGGCGCCGGAGGAGCGCGAGACGTTCTGCGCGCTCCTCACCCGCTTCAACAGCGCCCTGTCCACCCGGATGGCGGCGGCCCCGGGCCTCACGGGCGCGGACGCGACGGCCGAGGCGGCCGCGCGGTCCTGAGCGGGGACGTCGGCGTCGTTACGGGCCGGCCGTGCGGGGCGGGCGTGCGGGGCGGGCGGGGTGGGCGTGCGGCGGGCGGTGCGGTGCGTGCTCCGCGCGGTGCGTCGGTAGGTACGCGACGGCGGGCGGTGAAGCGGTGGGCACGCGTGTGCGCGTAGTGCGTCGCCAGGCACGCGTGCGCGGGCAGTGCGTCGGTATGTAGTGGGCACGCGCGCGCGGGGCGGAGGTCGCGCAGGGCCGGGGTTCGCGCCGCGCCGGTACGCCCCTCACGCCCGGGCGCGGCTCGTGCGAACACCGCTCGTGTCCACGAGGCTCTTGACCGAAAGGCCACCCCTGGCCTCATATGAGACCGAGGCCCCGGTCGTACCGGCATCCGATGCCGTACGCGGGCGCGGACCGCGTCCACCGGCCGGGCCCGTCCCGTCAGGTCGCCCTCAGGGGAGGCACGGTGCGACAACAGCAGATGTCCGAACGTGCCCGCCGGGCCCGCGAGTGCGAGGCGTTCGTCGCGGGCGCGTCGGGACGGCTCCTGCACACCGCCACCCTGCTCACCGCGGAGGCGGCGGGCGACAACCCGCGCGCGCGGCGCCTGCTGACGCTGGCCCTCGCCCACACGTACGCCTGCTGGGACCGGCTGCGCGGCGAGGACCCGTACGACCGGGCCCGCCAGTATCTGGCCACCCGCTTCGCGCACGGGACCTGGCACCAGTACGGCGCCCTCGGCCGCGGCCGCCCGCACCCGGACAGCCCGCTGGCCGTCCTCACCCCGCAGGAGCGCCTCATCATCGTCCTGAGGCTCTACGAGGGTGTCGCCGAGGAACAGGCCGCGGCCCTGCTGGGACTGCCCGCGGAACGCGTCCACGCGATCTGCGACCGGGCGACGGCCACCCTGCTGCATCCGCCGGCCGGACCCCCGCGCGCGGTGCTGGGGGCGAAGGTGGCCGCGTCGTGAACCGGTCCCAGCGGGAGGCGGAGGCGCGGCGGATCATGGAGGGCACGCAGCCCCTCGTACCGCCCGACCTCTACACCGACGTCGTACGCCGCGGCGGCCGCATGCTGCGCCGCAGGACGGCCGTACGGCGTCTGATGTGGCTGGTGCTGCTCGCCGCGAGCGTGGCCCTCACCGTCTGGGCGCTGACCGCCCAGCCGTGGGTGGAGCCGCCGTCGGAGACGACTCCACCGCTCTCGGGATGGTGAACCGCCGGACGGCGGGACGGCGGGCCGTCGCGGGCGGGTCGACCGCCCACCGGTGACGGCGGGCGGTCCCGAACTGCCGACCGCCCACCGGTGACGGCGGGCGGTCGCACGCGGGTGACCGCCCGCCGGTGCCGGTGCTCGCGCCCGCCGCTGGTGCCGGTGGCGGTGGCGGTGCCGGTGGCCAGCGATGGTGCCGGCCGGAGCCGGCTAGCGGCCGAGCGCCTGCTGGAGGTCCTCCAGCAGGTCCTCGATGTTCTCGATGCCCACGGAGAGGCGGACGAGGTCGGCGGGCACCTCCAGGGCGGAACCGGCCGCCGACGCGTGCGTCATGCGCCCGGGGTGCTCGATCAGGGACTCGACGCCGCCCAGGGACTCGCCCAGCGTGAACACCTTGGCCCGGTTGCAGACCTCGACGGCCGCTTCCTCGCCGCCCTCGACCTGGAAGGAGACCATGCCGCCGAAGGCCCGCATCTGCTTGGCGGCGACCTCGTGACCGGGGTGCTCGGGCAGCCCCGGGTACAGGACGTTCGTCACGCGCGCGTGCCGGGTCAGCATGTCGGCGACCCTGGTGGCGTTCTCACTGTGCCGGTCCATGCGCACCGACAGTGTCTTCGTGCCGCGCAGCACCAGCCAGGAGTCGAAGGGCCCGGCGACCGCGCCCATCGCGTTCTGGTGGTAGGCCAGCTCCTCTCCCAGCTGCGGGTCGCTGACGACCAGGGCGCCGCCGACGACGTCCGAGTGCCCGCCCATGTACTTGGTCAGGGAGTGCACGACGACGTCCGCGCCCAGCGACAGCGGCTGCTGGAGGTACGGCGTGGCGAAGGTGTTGTCGACGACCAGCCGCGCGCCCGCGTCCCGGGAGACCTCGGCGAGCGCGGCGATGTCGGTGATGCCGAGCAGCGGGTTGGAGGGGGTCTCCACCCACACGGCCTTGGTCTTCGGGGTGAGGGCGGCCCGTACGGCGGCGGGGTCGCTGGTGTCGGCGACCGACCACTCCACGCCCCACCGGGAGACGACCTTCGCGAACAGCCGGAACGTGCCGCCGTACGCGTCGTTCGGGATGACCACGTGGTCGCCGGGGCTGAGCAGCGTACGCAGCAGGCAGTCCTCGGCCGCCAGCCCGGACGCGAACGCGAGACCGCGGCGACCGCCCTCCAGGGCGGCCAAGTTCTCTTCCAGTGCGGTCCTGGTCGGGTTGGCGCTACGGCTGTACTCGTAGCCGCCGCGCAGACCGCCGACGCCGTCCTGCTTGTAGGTCGAGACCTGGTAGATCGGCGGGACGACCGCGCCGGTCAGGGGATCGGCGGTGTTGCCCGCGTGGATCGCGAGGGTCTCGAAGTGCTGACTGATGTGCCTGTCGCTCATGAGCACCGAGGGTAATGCGCTCACGGGACCGGTGTCGGACGGCGGGGCACGGGAGGCCCGACGGCCGGGCGGCAGAGGCCGGACGGCGGGGCTCGCCCCGCTCGCGACGGAGGCCGGTGACGCGGGTTGTCCACAGGCCGCGAAGCCGGGTTCGCCAATTGTCGGCGCCGTCTGGTTCGCTTGTGGCATGGAGATTCTGTGGGTCCTGATGGCGCTGGTCATGCTCGGCTTCGTGCTGCTTCCGTTCCTGAGGCGCAGGCGCGGCATGATCGAGCAGGTGTCGCCGGGCCACCCGGACGCCGCGGACCCGGCGAACTACGGATTCGCGCGGCAGGAGGAGCTGGACGTCCGGATGCCCGGCCCCGACCAGGACCTGCTGGACGTCCTGGGAGTGGTGCAGCACACCCAGGACCACCGGGCCGCCGCACAACTCCTCGCGGGCACCGGGAGCGAGGGCGAGCTGCGCTGGCAGCGCGTCCAGGCGTTCGCGGGCGCCGCCTCCCTGGAACTGCGGCAGCGGCCCGGCGGGGTGGGCGAGATTCCCGGCGGCCAGTGGCTGCGGGTGTGGCGGGCCGAGGCCCCCAAGGACGCGGGCGGCGCGGCCGTGCACGCGGAGTTCCTGGTGCAGCAGGCGTGGCGCACCTCGACGCCCGGCACGGACGAGTTCCGGATCATCATGGAGGAGGCGCGCTCGGCGTGCGGCGACGCGGCGCTGCTGGCCCCCGGTGACCCGGTCCCGTACATCATCGAACTGTCGGTGGCCCGCGGACTCGCCTACACCCACGCGGAGTTCGAGCAGCTCTGGCTGAAGATCCTGGACCGGGCGCCGGCCCACATGGGGGCCCATCTGGCCGCGCTGCACTACTGGTGCGAGAAGTGGCACGGTTCGCGCGAGCTGGCGACCTCGTTCGCGGAGGCCGCCGCCGCCCGCGCGCCGCGGGGCTCCCTGCTCGCCGCGATGCCGCTGTTCTCGGTCTTCGAGCACCTGCCCGAGGTGAACCTGGTCAGCAGCTTCTACCAGAGCGAGGTCGTCACCAAGGCGACGCACGGCGCGCTGCACGCCGTCCACTCGGCGCGCTCCGACGATCCCATGCTCGCGCACGTCCGCCACCTGCTGATCTTCTTCCTGGTGCGCTCCGAGCGCTGGGCCGAGGCCATGAACCAGCTGATACACGTCGACGGCCACGTGGGCGCCCTGCCCTGGACCCTGAACGCCGACCCGGCCGGGGAGTTCGCGGTCTACCGCGCGCTCGCGGTGGCGGGCTACGAGGCGAACGGCGGCAGCCCGGCGACGCTCCCGCGGTGACCCGCGCCGCCGCGTTCCCGTCCCACCCCGCCGCCGGTCGTCTCGCCCACCTCGCCCACCTCGTCCACCTCGTCCGTCTCGTCCACCTCGTCCGTCTCGTCCGTCTCGTCCGTCTCGTCCGTCTGCCGACCGCCGACCGCGGTGCGTGTGTTGCTCCGCGGCGGACCGGTCGGTCATACTCCGCCCTCACACCCGTAGTGGTCATGAGCACGCACACCTCGCGCCTCCCGTGACCACCGGGCCCACTCATGCCGACCGACGCTGTTCCGAGTTCTCGCGATCCTCGGATCCGCCCTGTGGGGGGACCTCTGCCCGATGGGGACAACGCTGCGCGCTCTCCGCGCACTCCCGCTGCTCGCCGGCTTCCACCTGGTCGGCGTTCTGCCGCCGGCGCTGCTCGCCACCGGCGACTACCTGCTGTTCCGGCACGCGCCCGGCGCCGTCGCGGCGGTGCTGACGCTGGTCTCCGTACCGCCGGCCTTCCTCCTGGCACGCGGCCTGCTGATGCCGCGCAGTGAGCGGGGCGAGGCGACGGCGGGACTGCCCGTGACGGAGGCCGACCAGCCCGAACTCTGGCGGACCGTGCGGGAACTGGCCGACGGGGTCGGCACCCGCGTTCCCTCCCGCATCCTGCTCACCGCCGAGGTCGACGTCACCGTGACCGAGGCCGCCCGTCTGTTCGGGCTGCTGCCCGGGCCGCTCCGCCTGCGCCTCGGCGTACCGCTGGTGCAGGGCCTGTCGGAGGCGCAGCTGCGGGCGGTCCTCGCGCACGAACTGGGCCACCGCGCCGACGCCGACACGCGTCTCGCCACCGTCACCCTCCGCGGCCGGGCTCACGTCCTGCACACGGTCACACGCATCGAGCAGCGGGCCGGCCGGGCCGCCACGCGCGAGCGGATCCACTCGGCGTACGCGCGGCTCTGCCTGCGGTCCACGCTCGCCCTCTCCCGCCGTCGGGAGTACGCCGCCGACGCCGCCGCCGTCCGGGTCGCCGGCCGGGACGCCACCGCCTCGGCGCTGCGCGAACTCCCGGTACTGGAGGCCGCGTTCGGGTTCTACAGGGTCAACTACGCGATGCTGGGCTCGGGCGCGAAGCTGCTGCCCCCGCGCGGCGAGGTGTTCGGCGGCTTCGGCCGCATGCTCAGCGCCCGCCGGCTTGAGATGGCCGGGCTGCGCGCGGACCTGTCCGTCGAGCCGTCGTCGCCGTACGACTCCCATCCGCCGCTCGCCGACCGCGTCCGCCGGATCGAGGAACTGCCCGACGACGGGCGCACGCACGAGGCCCGGGGCGCTGCCCTCAGCCTGCTGTCCGACCCGGAGCGGATCATGGCCGCCCTGGAGGACACCTGCCTCACGGATGACCTGCGACGTCACGAGCGCGCCCGCGACTGGCAGGAACTGCTCGACCGTGCGATGGCCGCCTCCCTCGCCTCCAGCAGCACGCCCCTTCAACGGGCGCTCGCCCAGTACACCGAGGACCGGCCGACGGTTCCCGCGCTGCTCCGGGTGATAGAGGACGGCGGGCTGTGGCAGCTGGCGAAGCGGCTGCCGGTGTCCGGCCACGCGGTGGACGCGCACGGCCGCGCCTTCCGCGAGTTCGTCCGCCCCACCCTGCACAAGTCCCTCAGCAGCATGGCTCTGGCCGAACTCAGCGCCCGCTCACTGCTGCGCTGGGAGTTCTCCTGGGAACGCGCCGCCGTCCCGCACCTGCCCCCCGCCGCCGACGGCACCCGAACCGACCTCGACGCGGCAGTCGTCTCAGCGGTCGCCGACGCCCCCGACACCGCCCCGCTCCGGGCACTGCTCACCCCCGGCGCGTGAACCGCGCCGGGGGTCGGATCCCACGAGGCGAGACCGGCCCGCCGCGGAGCCGCTGTCAGGCGGTGTCCGCTCGGTGCCTGCCGGGCCGCCTCGCTGTCAGCCCTGCGTACGGGCGGGCAGCCGCCATCCCGGACGGGGGAAGTGGCAGGTGTAGCCGTCCGGGTAACGCAGCAGGTAGTCCTGGTGCTCCGGTTCGGCCTCCCAGAAGGGACCGACCGGCTCCACCTCGGTGACGACCTTGCCCGGCCACAGCCCGGAGGCGTCCACATCCGCGATGGTGTCCTCGGCGATCCGCTTCTGCTCGTCGTCCACGTAGTAGATCGCCGAACGGTAGCTGAGACCGATGTCGTTGCCCTGGCGGTTCTTGGTGCTCGGGTCATGGATCTGGAAGAAGAACTCCAGGATCGCGCGGTAGTCGGTCCGCTCGGGGTCGAAGAGGATCTCGATGGCCTCCGCGTGCGTGCCGTGGTTGCGGTACGTCGCGTTCGGCACGTCACCCCCGGTGTAGCCGACCCGGGTCGCCTCCACTCCCGGGAGCCGGCGGATCAGATCCTCCATCCCCCAGAAGCATCCGCCCGCCAGCACGGCCCTCTGCGTCTGCGCAGCCATCGCGGCCCTCCTCCATATGTCAGCTGGATCATTCGGGCTGCCCGGCACACACCACGCCGTCCTCGCCCACCCCCCTCAACGCGCGAGGACCCCCAGCGATTCCACGCCCACCCAGGCGGCCGGGCGGTCGGCCGGCGGAGCAGCGCCCGGCGGCCGACGGTGGCGGGCGGCCACGCCTCGCGCCACGGCCGGGGCGTCGAAATTCACTGGCCGACGGAAAGCGCCCGGTCCCACCCTGTACGGCATGGAAGAACCGCACCAGGGCATCCGCGCACTCCACACGGCGTCCACGATCACCGTCTACCAGGCGTACGCCCCGGAGATCGGCGTACCCGCCGTCCGCGACGGCCGTTTCCCTCCTGCTTGGAAGCGTGACCGTATGACGTGGATCAAGCCGTCCTTCCTGTGGATGATGTACCGCTGCGGGTGGGGTGCGAAGGCGGGGCAGGAGACCGTTCTCGCTGTCGAGATCGCTCGGGAGGGTTTCGACTGGGCGCTGCGGCATGCCTGTCTGTCGAGTTACGTGCGCGGCCTGCATCCCGACCGTGACGCCTGGCGGCGGGACCTCGGGCGGGCGCCCGCCCGGGTCCAGTGGGACCCCGAGCGTGATCTGCGTCTGCGTCCTCTGCCGTACCGCGCGCTGCAGCTCGGGCTGACGGGGGAGGCGGCGGCGCGGTACGCGGACGAGTGGACCGTGTCCATCACCGACGTGACTCCGCTCGCCCGTGAGATCCGCGCACTCGTCGGCCGGGGCGATCCGGAGTCCGCGGCGCTGCTGCTGCCCCGGGAGGAGCGCTACCCGGCCGGTGACGAACTGCTGGCCCATCTGCGTCACTGACCGGCGGGCCGCAGGCGCCGGCCGGCCTTCGGCGAACCGGCCCGCCCCGCCCTCACCGGGCACGGGCACCGCGCCCCGCGCTCCGGGCACGCCCATGTCCGACCCGCGTCCCGGGCCCCGGCCGGCCGACGGCCCCGCGCGGCAACCGTCGGCCCTTCCCCCGTTCTCTCAGTCCTCCACCGGCTCAGCCCACCCGGGCCTCCCCGTACGGCACCAGGCGGACCGGGCCCAGCAGGCCGTAGGCCGCTCGGGGCAGGCCGCCGTAGATCGTCGGGTCGGTGGTGCGCAGGCGGTTGGCCAGGGGGGTGGCCACCTCCACCTCGATGACGTTGCGGCCCTGCCCCAGCAGGCCGCCGAGGTCCACCACGGGGTGGATCTGGTCCACGGGGTCCAGGCGGTGACCGTTGACGGTGACCCGGCAGGTGTCGGTGACCGTGCCGAGTTCGAGGTGGGCGCCGTGACCGCCGCTCCAGCTTCCGCCGAGGGTGACGGTGGTGCGGTAGCGGCCGATGCCGGAGACGTCGGCGAGTTCCGGGATCTGCGCCCAGGGCAGCAGGGCGTCCAGGTCGAGGTCGTGTTCCACGACGGTGGTGCGGGTGGCCGTGGAGCCGGGGCGCCAGTCCTCGACGTGCAGGTGCCAGGAGGTCAGTTCGGTGACGGCGGGGACGTCCCGCAGTGTCGTGGTGACGGTTCGGCCCTGGGACAGGACGGTCCGGTACGTACCGGGCGCGGAGGCGCGGACGGTGAGGCCGGACCCGGTGAAGCGCACCTCCTCCGCTTCGCTCCCGACGGCGTGCGGGCGGTTTCCGTCGCGGTCGCCGAACAGGCCGGGGCGGCCGAGCGCCACGATCCGGGCGCTGTCCGCCGCGGCGACGGCGGGTACGCCCAGGTCGAGCGCCGCGGCCGCGGCCGTGCCGATCGCGGCGCCCAGCAGCGTGCGACGACGGAGGCCCGGTCCCGGGTGCGCTGCGGAGTGGTCGTTCATGCGTCTGGTTCACTCTCCCGGAGGGCAGCACGGAGTGGACCCTCAAGTGGCCTATGGTTTTGAATCGTTTAAATCGCTCCGAAGCTAGATGTGCCCCTCCGAGAGCGTCAAGGTTCGTGCACGCGGAAAATCCGGCGGGGGCGTACGCGTCCCGGCTTCGGCGCCCGGGTGGCGACCGGTCAGCGACCAGGTGTCGACCGGTCGGCGACCGGCCGGCCGGCCGACCGTCTAGCGGTCGGCGTCGTCGTCCGCGTCCTTGTCCGGGTTCCTGTCCGCGTCCCCGCCCGCGTTCCTGCCTCGCCGGTGGGAGGCCTGGGCCCGGACCTTGCGCCAGCGCGAACCGGTCTGTTCGACCAGGGTGTCCCACTGCCGGCGGACGTCGTTGTCGGAGGGGCGCAGTCCCTGCCGGATAAGGCTCAGTTCCTCCCGCACCTCGCGTCCGAGCGCCGCCGCCGCGACGAGCGCGAGCATCGCGGTGAACAGGGCCGAGATCAGTGCGAAGACGGCGCCGACGACCCCGTAGCGCGCGACGGAGGAGTTGAAGACGCGCGGCAGGTAGACGGTCGCGGCCACGGACCAGGCCGCCGCCAGCACGGCCGCGGTGACGCCGAAGGGGATCAGGTCACGCCAGGCGATCCGTTTCGCCGACAGGATCCAGCCGCTCCAGACGAGGAACACGGCGGTCACCGGGAACTGGCAGGCCAGGGCCACCAGCCGTACCGTGTGCCCGCCGAGGACCGCCGCGATCCAGCCCGCGACCACCGCGTAGGCGACCAGGGTGAGGATCCACCACAGGCCGTTGCGGGTGTTGCGCACACTGAGGGGCTTGAGTTCCCAGGTCTGTTCGAAGAGCCGCTGCGCGGCGCGCGCGAAGCTCAGTACCGAGATCGTCAGGAACACGAACCCGAACACGCCCACGCCGGCGGTCGTGCCCTTGGCGGGGGCGAAGAGGGAGTCGACCGCGTCGGCCCCCGCGCCGGTGAGGTGGTAGCGCTTGATGATCCGCTGCGCGGGGTCGGTGTGCACGGCGTCGCCGAGGACCGCTCCGCTGAGGATGACGAGGGGGATCAGCGCGGTGAGCGCGCTGGAGGCCAGAGCCATCGCGCGGTCGAATCCGACGATCTTCTGGAAGCGGTTGACGACACGCAGCGCGAACGCGGGACGCAGCCAGAACGTCAGCGTCCTGACGAGGCGCTCTCGATTGATCCTGGCCGTCCTGCCCTCCGTCAAGGTCGAACCTGTGTGGCGGCGCGAGCTTAACGGAGGGTCGTGAAGCGCGGGGAGGGCGACACGTCCGCATGCTCGGACCGCGAGGTGTCGCCGCTACGGCGTCACCCGGCGGCCTCGCGGGAGGCGTACCGGCGTCACCCGGCGGCCTCGCCGGAGGCGCACCGGCGTCACCCGGCGGGGGCCGGGAAGGCGCACCCGGGTGTCAGCCGACGGCCTGGCGGGAGACGTACCCGTGGCAGCCGACGGCCTCACGGACGACGTACCCCCCTCTCACCTGCCGGCCGGCGAACGCCGTAGCCGCGTCACTTGGCCGGCTTGTAGAAGGCGTACGTCGCCGAGTACGGGACGCCGATCTGGTCGGTGCCGGTGCACGCGGTGGCGGGTGCGACGCCGCCGTGGGTGCCGAGGCGCTGGATGTAGGAGACGTCGGCGAAGGTGCCCTTGCCGCGGGTGGCGGTGGACTGGAGGAGGAGCTCGGGGATGGTGCCGTCCTTGGGCGAGTTGGCGACGGCGGTGGCGTTGACGGCGCTGCCGTCCCGCGTGGACACCCAGACGGGGCCGCGGGAGTGGAGGGCGACGGGCCGGTGTGAGCGGTCGTTCCTGGCCCACAGGGTGGCGGCGGGCTCCAGCAGCTTCCAGGCGCCGTCGGTGCAGGTGTAGGTCTGCACGCCCTCGGCGGCGTAGACGCCGGTGAGCCGGTTGCCGTCGGGGACCTTGAGGGCGGCGGGGACGTCGGGGCCGGTGTGGGCGGGCCGCGCGGTCACGGCCTGGCCGGCCGTCGCGGCCGTCGCGCCCGAGAGCGTGGTGACGGCCGCCGTGGCGAGGGCCGCGGTCGTGAGGGTGAGACGCATGGCGAGTTTCATCGGGTGGGTCTCCAGAGGGTCTTCTGCGTCGGGTCGCGGGGTGGGGGCGCGCCGGGCGGGTCCCGGTCGCGGGTCGCGGGCCGTGAGCGGGTCGCGGACGCCGTGCACCTCCCGGGGCGGGCGGCGCGGGCGTCCGGTGCGCACGGCACGGGTTCGCCGGTGCGGGCGGCACGGACGGGCGGCACGCGTCTCCCGGTGGGGAGCGTCACGCCCTTGAGCCGCCCACGAGCACGCCCACGAGCCGCCCATGAGCCCGCCCATGAGCCGCCCTTGAGCGGGCCTTGAGCGGGCCCACGAGCACGGAGTATCGCCGGGCGGTTCCGGTCTGGCGAGGGACCTCAGGGCAGGCGGACGGGCAGGACGCCGTGTACTCGCGGGGCCGGCGCCCACCCCGGTAGCGGGATCACCCGTTCGGTGCATTCATGGATGAATGTGCTGCTTCCGGTCGGCGACACGGGTCGCCGGCACGACACGGCAGAGAACGGGGCAGCCAGCGAACGAGAGCCGAGGTGGAGCATGGCCATCGTGAACGTGGGCCAGGAGAACGGCACACCGATCGACATCTACTACGAGGACCACGGCAGCGGACAGCCCGTCGTGCTGATCCACGGATACCCGCTGAACGGGCACTCCTGGGAGAAGCAGGAACGGGAACTGCTGAACGCCGGCTTCCGGGTCATCACCTACGACCGCAGGGGCTTCGGCAACTCCAGCCAGCCCACGATCGGTTACGACTACGACACGTTCGCCGCGGATCTCAACGCGCTCCTCGACCAGCTCGCCCTGCCCGACGTGATCTTGTGCGGGTTCTCCATGGGGACCGGCGAGGTCACGCGCTACCTGGGCACCTACGGGTCGGGGCGGGTGAGCAAGGCGGTCCTGATGGGGGCGATCCCGCCGTTCCTGCTGAAGACCGACGACAACCCGGAGGGCGTCGACCGGTCGGTGTTCGACGGCATCAAGGAAGCCGTCGTCAGGGACCGGCCGGCCTACTTCAAGGAGTTCCTCGACAACTTCTACAACGTCGACACCTACCGCGGCACCCGCATCAGCGACCAGGCGTGGAACAACAGCTTCAACACGGCCGTCGCGGCCTCGGCGCACGCCGCCTACGCGTGTGTGGACACCTGGCTGACCGACTTCCGCCAGGACCTCCCCCGGATCGACGTGCCGACCCTCCTCATCCACGGGGACGCCGACCGCGTCCTGCCCTACGAGAGCACCGCGGCGCGGCTGCCCGAGCTGATCAAGGACCTCACCTTCGTGACCGTGCGGGGAGGTCCGCACAACGTCGCCTGGACGCATCCGGAGATCGTCAACCCGGCGCTGCTGGACTTCGTCAAGGGGTAGCCGCTCCCCCGCCGGGCCCGGTAATTCGCTTGCCCCGGATGCCGGGCAGGGGCTGAATACCTCCCATGGCCGACATCCAGGGCTCGTACGACGAACTGTTCTCCGCGGTGCCGCGTGCGCCGGCCGCGTTGCTGGACGAGGGGGACGTGGGCGGCTCGGTCGCGGTCTTCGTGGACGGCGTGCGCGAACCCGCCGGTGACACCCGGAGAGTGGAACTCGTGATGGCCGCCTGTGACGGACTCACCGGCCTCTGCGGGCGGAGGAGTTGATGGCCGGGCGGCCGGACCCGGAGCCGAGCGAACCGACCGCGGTGACGGCGGGCAGCCGTACGTTCCTGGTCGGTGGCGGGTGGGACCCAGCCGCCGCCGGGGCCGTCCACGGGCCGTTCCTGCGGGCCGCCGGGGACGCGCCCCGGATCGGGTGCCTGATCGTCGACGAGGGTGACGGGGCCGCGCAGTTCGCCCGGTACGACGCCGTGCTGCGGTCCGTCGACGCGGACTGCACGCCCGTACCGCTGCTCGTACCGCTCGGCGGGGAGTTCGCTGCCCCCTTCGGCGAGGGGACCGGCGCCGACGCCGGGGCGGACGGCCTCGACGGCCTTCTCGTCTGTGGCGGGCTGACGCCCGCGTACCAGGAGGTGCTGCGCGGCGGGCTGCCGCGCCCTCTCGCCGCGCGGGACCTGCCGTACGCCGGTTTCTCGGCCGGTGCCGCCGTCGCGGCGGACCGGGCGCTCGTCGGGGGCTGGCTGGCCGGCGGGGTCGCGGTGTGTCCCGAGGACACCGCCGAGGATCTGGAGGAGGTCGAGGTGCGGGCCGGTCTGGGACGCGTGCCGTTCACCGTGGACGTGCACGCGGCGCAGTGGGGGACCCTGCCCCGGCTGATCGCCGCCGTCGTGCGGGACGCCCTCCCGCACGGCGTCGCCGTCGACGAGAACACCATGGTCGAGGTGGACGCCGAGGGCCGGCTCGCCCGCGTCCACGGACGGGGCCGCGCGCACTCCGTACGGCCCGCGCCCGGTGCGGGCGGTGAGGTGCTCGTACGGTCCTACCGGGCCGGTGAGACCTTCCCGGTCGGCGGCGGGCCCGTCACGGCTCGCGAGCCGGTCGGCCCGCGTGGTTCGGCCCCCGGCGACGACAGCTGAGCGGCGCCCCCGCTGGAGATCCCGGTCGGGGGCCCGGACCTGCTGAGGCCGGTGGACAGGGGGCGGGAGAAGCGAGCGGTGGCCGCCGTACAGCCGGGGAAGGTGACGAGGAGAAGCGAGTGGTGGCCGCCGGGGCAGGTGACGAGGAGAACCGAGTGGTGGCCGCCGGGGCAGAGGGCGGGGAGAAGCGGATGGTGGGCGCCCCACCGCCGGGGCGGGTGGCAACGCGCGCGGGGCCGCCGTGCCGAAAGCCCGGGCCCCGGCGGCGCGTACGCCGTCGGGGCCCGGGCTTCGGAGCGGGGGGTGTCAGATCGTCGCCGTGTCGATGACGAAGCGGTAGCGGACGTCGCTGGCGAGCACCCGCTCGTACGCCTCGTTGATCTCGGAGGCGCTGATCAGCTCGATCTCGGCACCGAAGCCGTGCTCGGCGCAGAAGTCCAGCATCTCCTGGGTCTCCTGGATGCCGCCGATGCCGGAACCGGCGAGGGTCTTGCGGCCGCCGATCACGGAGAACAGGTTGAGCGCGACGGGCTCCTCGGGCGCGCCGACGTTCACGAAGGCGCCGTCCGTCCTGAGCAGGGCCAGGAACTGGTCCAGGTTCAGCGGGGCGGAGACCGTCGACAGGATCAGGTCGAAGGTGCCGCGCAGCTTCTTGAACGTCTCCGGGTCGCTGGTGGCGTAGTAGTGGTCGGCGCCCAGCTTGAGGCCGTCCTCCTTCTTGCGCAGCGACTGCGAGAGCACGGTGACCTCGGCGCCCAGCGCGTGGGCGATCTTGACGCCCATGTGGCCGAGGCCGCCCATGCCGAGGATGGCGACCTTCTTGCCGGGGCCGGCGTTCCAGTGCTTCAGCGGGGAGTACGTGGTGATGCCGGCGCACAGCAGCGGCGCGGCCTCCTCCAGCTTCAGGCCCTCGGGGATGTGCAGGGTGTAGTTCTCGTCCACGACGATCTTCTCGGAGTAGCCGCCGTAGGTGGGCTCGCCGTCCTTGCCGACGGCGTTGTAGGTGCCGACACCGCCGACGGTGCAGTACTGCTCCAGGCCGGCCTTGCAGTTGTCGCACTCACGGCAGGAGTCGACCAGGCAGCCGACGCCCGCGCGGTCGCCGACCTTGAACTTCGTGACGCCGGAACCGACCTCGGTCACGATGCCGGCGATCTCGTGGCCGGGGACCATCGGGAAGATCGCCTCGCCCCAGCCCTCCCGGGCCTGGTGTATGTCGGAGTGGCAGATGCCGGCGAACTTGACGTCGATCAGGACGTCGAATTCGCCTACCGGACGGCGCTCGATCGTGGTGCGCTCCAGCGGAGCCTTGGCGGCGGGGGCGGCGTACGCGGCGACTGTGGTCATACCGGGGTCTCCTAGGGGGGTGAGGGAACGCGTGCCCGGCTGCCTGCTGCTCTTTTCCGGGCACGCCGTCCAGCCTGCCCGAAGTACCGGCCTTCACCCAGGCCACGCCCCTGCCTACGTTCGCTGTGCCTACCACTGGCGGGGTCAGGCTCGTGAACGTACGACCGTGAATACTGGACGTATGGACGAATCGCCCGACCCCCTGGCCGACCCCGTGGGCGCCGGCGGAGCGCTGGACCGGCGCGCCGAGCTCAGCGAGTTCCTGCGCACCCGGCGCGCCCGGCTGAAGCCGGAGGACGTGGGGCTGCACGGCTTCGGGCGGCACCGGCGGGTGCCGGGGCTGCGCCGGGAGGAACTCGCGCAGCTCGCCGGGGTGTCGGTGGCGTACTACACGCGCCTGGAGCAGGGCAACGGGCGGAACGTGTCGGCGGAGGTGCTGGACTCGATCGCCCGCGCGCTGCGGCTGAGCGACGCCGAGCACGCGCACCTCACCCACCTCGCGAACCCCAGGCAGCACAAGAAGAAGTCCTCGGCGCGGCCCCAGCAGGTGCGGACGTCGCTGCGGCAGCTGCTGGACACGATGGACGGCGTTCCGTCGTACGTCGTGGGGCGGCGCACGGAGATCCTGGCGTGGAACCGGATGGCGGCCGCGGTCTTCGGCGACTGGTCGGAGCTGCCGCCGGCGGAGCGGAACTGGGCGCGGCTCGTCTTCCTGCGCCCCGAGTACCGCGACCTGTTCGTGGACTGGGAGCAGAAGGCGATCGACATCGTGTGCGCGCTGCGCATGGACGCGGGCTGCCATCCGGACGACCCGCGGCTGTCCGCCCTGGTGGGCGAACTCTCCGTGAAGAGCGAGGAGTTCCGGCGGCTGTGGGCCACGCACGACGTGAAGGAGAAGAGCCACGGCGTGAAGTTGCTGCACCATCCCCTGGTCGGTGAACTGGCCCTGCGGTTCGAGTCGTTGCGGCTGCCCGACGACAGCGAGCAGAGCATGCTGATGTACCACGCGGAGCCGTCCTCGGCCTCGGCGGAGGCGCTGCGTCTGCTGGCGAGCTGGGGCGCGGACGCCACCCGGTCGGGGACGGGCAGACCGGCGCCGTCGGCGTGACGCCACCCGGATCGGGGACAGGCAGACCGGCGCCGTAGGCGTGACGCCACCCGGATCGGGGACAGGCAGACCGGCGCCGTAGGCGTGACGCCACCCGGATCGGGGACAGGCAGACCGGCGCCGTCGGCGTGACGCCACCGGGGTCGGAGACAGGCAGACCGGCCCCGGCGTCCTGACGGCGCCGCCCGCGGTCTGGCTCACCCCTGGTACGGCGGCATGGCCCCCCAGCTCCACCTCGGCACGGGCTGTTCCGCGGGAGGTGTCGCCCCGGGGCCGGAGAAGTGGACGGCGAGCCGGGTGCCCCACTCCACGTAGGCCAGGAACGCCGAGCGGAACTCGGCGTCGGCCGGCAGTCCCGCCTCGTCGGCCGCGTCCTGGATCAGCTCGACCCAGCGGCGGCGCTGCGCCTCGGTGATGTTCTTGCCGACGTGCTTGGCGACCATGTGGCCGTGGCCGCCCTGGGTCTCGGAGTAGGCGGGCGGCCCGCCGAAGACCTCGCCGAGCCAGAGCGCGACATGCGAGGCGTGCTCGGCTGCCAGGCCCGCGAACACGGGGGCCAGCAGGTCGTCGCGCAGGACCTTCTCGTAGAAGACCGTGGTGAGCCGGGCGAATGCCTCGGCACCGCCCGCCCAGTCGTAGAGGGTCGGCACGGCCGAGCCGGACCCCCGCACCGCCGTCGGCTTGTAGTGGCGCATCTCCTCGATGTCGCCGGTGTAGGGGCCGATCTCGGCGAGGAAGTCGTCGAACAGCTCCGACTTCCGGAAACCCTCCAGATGGGCCTCGCTCGACGTCCAGGTGATCCGCAGGATGAAGTGCTGGAAGTCCTCCTCGCTGCGGGCCAGCTCGTAGTCGAGGCACTCGGGCGCCGCCGCGAGCCGCGCGCCGGCCCGGGTGTAGGCGGCGAGGAACTCCGCCGAGCGGTCCTCGGGAATGCGGTAGCGGATGTATTCGACGGTCTGTGTGGTCATGGGCCCACAGAAACACGAACGGCCCACCGGAGGCTGTACCTCCGGTGGGCCGTTCGCTCACGGCCTACCGACCGTCGTACGACCTACGCGCTGTGGCAGTCGTGCTTCCTGCCCTACTTGCCGTAGTACGCGTTGTAGATCGAGACCGTCGACTTGTTGCCCTTCTTGTCGGCGATCTTCGCGTGGAAGGAGATGGCCTTCCCCTTCGCCGGGTTCTTGACCTTGATCTTGCCGTTTACCACGGTGACCTTCTTCCAGGTCTGGCCGTAGTCGTAGGACACGTACACCGCCAGCGACCTGAGGTTGCTGCCCTTGGCCGCTCCCTCGACGACCACCGGGATCGTGACCGTCCGGCCGGCCTCGACCCGGTTGTCCAGGCCGGTGGCCGCCGCGAAGCGGGCGACGGAGGCGGGCAGCTTCACCATGCCCGCGGTCCTCTTCGAGCGGAACGTGAAGCTCGTGTCGACGCGGGTGGAGGCCGCCGCGATCTTGACGCTGCGCTTGACCGACGTCGTCAGCTTGTACTCGGCGTCGCCCGACGGGACCTTGAACTCCTTCTCACCGAACAGCGGGTCGTCATTGGAGCCGACCTTGGTGCCGTTGCGGTACAGGGTCGAGGTGACCGAGGTGAAGTCGGAGGAACCCGCGTGGGTCTTGCCGTCGGCGAACAGCGGGAGGAAACCGGAGATGCTGTTGCCGTCGCGGTAGATGCCGAAGTCGGAGTTGAGGTGCGGTCCGAACACGGCCGTGTTGAACGTCTTCGAGTAGGTCTGGCCCGCCTTGAAGGTCTGCGAGCCGCCCAGCGTGTAGTACGCCTCGGAGATCGGGAAACCGTCCTGGTCGACGCCGCCGGACTGCTGGAAGTCCAGGTCCCACTTCACGCCGCCTGCCGTGGACAGGTACAGCGTCCGGGTGCCGGGCAGGGTCTGCGGGATGCCCATGGACGACGCGCCGAAGCTCCCGGGCAGCCAGCCGGTCGCGGCCACCGAGCCCTTCTTGCCGCTGGCCCCGGAGCCCATGCCGACCTTCACCTTGGCGAAGTCGGTCGCCTTGTAGTGCTTGGTGTAGCCGGTGGCGAGCTGCTTGACCGTGGCGCCGGTCGTGGTGTCGTACTCCTTGGCCGCGCCGCTGCTCCAGTGGCCGTCCCACTGCTGGGTCAGCGAGCCGTCGGTGACCTGCGGACCGAGGTGCGCCGTGCGGAAGTTGGCGTAGGAGTCCAGGAACCAGCCGAAGCTGACCCCGAGGTCGGGCGAGTCGACCGAGAACTCCGGCGATGCGAACTCCGACTTGGCGGCCGCGTCCGGAACGGTGATGTCGACCGGCTTCGCGATGCGCGCGTCCAGCGTGAGCGTGGTGTTCCCGGTGACGCTCAGCTTCGGTCGGGCCAGCCAGTCGGCACCCTTGCTGAAGTCCTTCGGGTCCACGAAGACACTGGTGTTGAGGACGTAGCCGCCGCGGGGCACGCGAACGGTGACGGTGCCGTCGGGGTCGTACGGGGAGAAGGACTTCTCCTTGGCGAGACCGGAGATGCCTTCCAGGTCGGTGTCGTAGTACTGCGCCGGCTTGCCGTCACGGTCGAGGAACTTCAGCGTGACGTCGTAGGACTCGACCTCCCGCTGCACCGCCGCCGCCGTGCGCACGGTCTGGCCGGCGCCCGTCGCGGTCACGTACGCGGAGTACGCGCCGTCGGTGGTGCCGCCCAGCTTGCTGTTGACGGTGAGGTCGACGGAGGCCTTGCCGCCCGCCGGGACCGTCACCGTGGTGGCGCCGAGCTTGAAGAAGCCGGCCGGAGCGGCCTGCCCCTTCGGGTCGGTGGCGGCCACCGCCAGCTTCAGCGTCACGTCCGTGGTGCCGAGGTTGCGGTACGTCAGCTGCTTGGCGACCGGCGTGTCGTCGGTGTGCGGCCACTGCTGGAGTCCGAAGCTCACCGACGAGGGGTCGGCGATCACGGACTGCTTGATGGCCTTGTCGACCTGGATGCGGCCCGAACCCTGCTCGAACGGCGTGTACTTGCCGCCCTTAGCGGAGCCGGTCAGCGCGCCCTTCAGCTCGGCGTACGTCCAGTCCGGGTGCTCCTGCTTGAGGATCGCCGCCGCGCCCGCCACGTGCGGGGTCGCCATCGACGTACCGGAGATCGTGAGATAGCCCGGCGGCTTCTCCCCGACCTCCTGGTCGATGAGGCTGCCCGGGGCGGCGGCCGCGGTGATGTCGACGCCGGGCGCGGTCACGTCGGGCTTGATCTGCCCGTCGAGGCCGGGGCCGCGGCTGGAGAAGGAGGCCAGCTTGTCCTTGTCGTCGACCGCGCCGACGGTCAGGGCCGCGGCCGCGCTGCCCGGGGAGCCGATGGTCTGCTCGCCGAAGTCGCCGTCGTTGCCGGCGGCGATGGCGAACAGGATGCCCTTGGTCTCCGAGAGCTTGTTCACCTCGGCTTCCAGCGGGTCGATCTCCGGGGTGTCGCCGCCGCCGAGGCTGAGGTTGACGACGTCGGCGCCCTGCTCGGCCGCCCACTCCATGCCCGCGAGGATCTGCGAGTCGTCGCCGTAGCCGTCGTCGCTGAGGACCTTGCCGTTGAGCAGCTTCGCGCCCGGCGCCACGCCCTTGTACTTGCCGCCCGACTTCGCGCCGGTGCCGGCGGCGATGGAGGCGACGTGCGTGCCGTGGCCGAACTTGTCGGTCGCGTCGGCGGAGGTGGAGAAGTTCTTGGCCGCGATCACCTGGTCCTTGAGGTCCGGGTGGGTCGCGTCGATGCCGGTGTCCAGGACGGCGATCTTGACGCCCTTGCCGTCGTAGCCGGCCGCCCACGCGGTGGGGGCGCCGATCTGCGGCACGGACTTGTCGAGGCTGGCCTTGCGGACGCCGTCGAGCCAGACGTGCGCGATGCCGGAGGCCGTCTTGTCGCCGTTGGTGACCGCGTCCCACAGTTCGGGCGCGTCCTGCTTCGGCGTCTGGATGGCGTCGGCGTTGAGGGACCTGAGGTTCGAGCGGAGCTTGCCCGCGTCGCGCACGTCGGCCTTGGTGGCCGACGCGGTGCCGCTGTAGCCGACGATGACCTTCAGGCCGTGCTTCTGGGACTTGCGGGTGGCGGCCTTGTCGAGCTCGGTGACGTCGAACAGGCGCTGGTCCAGCTTGCCGTTCGCGACCAGACGGGCGACGTCGGCCGGGATGACGTAGGTGTGCCCGTCGGCCCTGCGGGTCTGGACGGGTATGTGCTCGCGGCCCTTGGCGGGCTCCAGGCCGACGACGCGGCCCTTGGTGTCGAGCACGACGCGGTCACCGGTGATCAGGGTGAGGCGGTGCTTCGACGTGAGCGGGGCCTTCGGGGCACTCGCCTGCTCGGCCTTCGCCGACGCCGGGCTGGTCATGCCCGCCGCCAGGGCCACGGCGGCCGCCGTGGCGATCGTGACCGCGCATGCCTTTTTCACTTGTCTGCGCAAAACTCCCCCTCGTGGAAGTACCGGGTGACATTCCCCTTTCACCCGGCCGGGGGAGCTTTCGCACGCACGTGCGTGCACCCCCCGGAACACGCAGTATGCCGGGGGGTGATCACAGAGCTCAATAGACAGGTGCCTGACAACGGCACCTTGTTACGCGTTCGTCGTGTTGTCCCGTGAGGATTTCGCCGTCACGCGTTCGTCGCGTTCTCCTTCACCGTGATCTTTCCCTTGCGGATCGTCGCCAGGCGCGGCGCCTTCCTCGCGATCGACGAATCGTGGGTGACCATGATGAAAGTGAGCCCGAACTCCTTCCACATGCGCTCCAGTACGTCCATGATCTCGTCGCGCATCGATTCGTCGAGGTTTCCGGTGGGCTCGTCGCACAGCAGCACCTTCGGCTGCTTCACCAGCGCCCGCGCGATCGCCACCCGCTGCTGCTGGCCGCCGGACATCTCGCCCGGCAGGTGCCCGAGCCGCTCGCCGAGGCCGACCGACCGCAGCGCCTCCGCGGCCCGCTCACGCCGGTCCCTGCCCTTCACCCCGAGCGGTACGAGGGCGGTCTCGACGTTCTCCTGCGCGGTGAGCGTCGGGATCAGGTTGAAGCTCTGGAAGACGAAGCCGATGTTCTCGCTGCGCACCCGGGTGAGCTTGGCCTCGGACAGTTTCGCGAGGTCGGTGCCGTCGAGGACGACCTCGCCCGCGGTCGGCCGGTCGAGCCCGCCGAGCATCTGCAGCAGCGTGGACTTGCCGCCGCCGGTGGGGCCCTGGATGACGAGCCGGTCGCCGTCCGCGATGGTCAGGTCGACACCGGCGAGCGCGTCGACGGTCTCCTTGCCCCGCGCATAGCGCTTGGTGACGCCTCTGAGTTCGTACATGGTCCAACTCCTGGGATACGTATAGGGGTTCGGGGCCCGTCGACAGGTCGCGACGGGCCCCTGGCCGGGCGGGGGCCGCTGCTACTCGACGCGGCGCAGGGCGTCCGCGGGACGCAGCCGGGAGGCGCGCCAGCCGCCGAAGGCTCCGGCGATCAGTCCGCCGGCCACCGCGAGGCCGACCGCGACACCGATGGTGGTGACGCTGACGGGTGCGGTGAGCGCGACGTCGAGCGTCCTGGCCGCGGCCTGCCGGCCCGGGCCGCCGAAGCCGCCGCCACCGCCGGGACCACCCGCTCCGCCGCCCGTGCCGCCGCCCAGCTGGGCCTGGAGGGTGGGGCTGATGGCGGTGACGACGTAGGCGCCGGCCAGGCCGAGCGCGATGCCGAGGGCACCGCCGACCAGACCGTTGACGATGGCCTCACCGACGACCTGCCGGGTGACCCGGCCCGACTTCCAGCCCAGCGCCTTCAGCGTGCCGAACTCGCGCACCCGGCGGGAGACCGCCGAGGAGGTGAGCAGGCCGGCGACCAGGAAGGCGGCCACGAGCACCGCGATGGACAGCCACTTGCCGACGTTGGTGGCGAGGCTGGAGGCGGTGGACAGGGAGCCGGACACGGTGTCCGCGAGGTCGGCGGAGGTGGTGACCGTCGTACCCGAGATGTTCTTCTGGATGGTGGACTTGACGGCGTCGATCTTCTGGGAGTCGGCCGCCTTGACGTAGATCGTGGTGACCTTGTTCTTCGAGTCGCTGAGCGCCTGCGCCTGCTTGAGCGGGATGTAGACGTTGGCGGCCGCGTCTCCGCTGTCGGCGGTGGCGACGCCGATGACCTTGTACTTCACGCCCTTGACGGTGACGGTGCTGCCGACCTTGAGCTTCTTCTCCTTGGCGTACGCCGAGTCGAGAACGGCGACCTTGGCGTCGGTCTCCTTCGTCGTGAACGCACGGCCGCTGGTGATCTTCGACGAGGTCAGCGGGCCGAGGGCGGGCCGGGTGACGTCGGTGCCGAAGACGGAGTAGTTGTTGACGTCGAAGTTGGCGCCGCCGCCCCGCACTTCGCCCTGCGGCTGGCCGGTGCCGCCGCCGTTGCCGCCGGGGGCGCCCTGTGGGCCGCCGGCGTTGCCGTTCTGCTGGAACTGGCCGCGGGTGAACTGGCCGCTGACCTTGAGGACCGTCAGGCTCAGCCCGCCGACCGCGTCGGAGACGCCGGCCTGGGTGCCGACCTTGCCGACGGTCGAGGCGGACAGCGTCTGGAAGCCCTGCACCATGACGCGGTCGGTGCTCTGTTCCTTGTCGGAACCGTTGTCCTGCGCGTCGAACTGGAAGCGCGGACGGTCCGAGCTGCTCGCCTGGGGCTGGGCGGCCTTGGTGACCGTCATGTCGGTGCCCAGGCCGTACAGCGACTGGAGGACCTTGTCCTGGGCCCTGCCCATGCCGGACGACACGGAACTGACCACGATGACCAGCGCGATGCCCAGCGCGAGTCCGGAGGCGACGACGAGGGCCGCTTTTCTACGGCGGCGCAGTTCGCGCCTCAGGTAGGTGAAGAACATGGCCGAAAGCTAGGGACGCACCGTGATGCTTCGATAAGCCCGGCATAAGAGAAGGATGAGAAGGCTGTGGGGGACCCCGGAAACACCGATGCCGCCCCTGAGAGGGCGGCATCGGAGAACTGCGCGGGACCGGTCCGGAAAAGGCGACCGGACGGGACCGGAGCGGACGTCAGACGGCCGAACCGGCCTTCCACTGGGCCCAGTCCATGTTCCAGCCGTTGAGGCCGTTGTCCGGGGCGACGGTCTTGTCACCGGTGTTCTTCACGACCACCACGTCACCGAGGATCGAGTGGTTGTAGAACCAGGAGGCGGCCGTGTTCGGGTCGTTGGCGCCCTTGGTGTCCGACAGACCCACACAGCCGTGGCTGGTGTTGACGCTGCCGAAGATGGACTTGGCGCCCCAGTAGTTGCCGTGCACGAAGGTGCCGGAGTTGGTCAGGCGGATGGCGTGCGGCACGTCCTTGATGTCGTACTCGCCCTTGCCGTCGTCGTCGGTGAAGCCCACGGTCGCGCCGTTCATGCGCGTCTCCTTGAACTTCTCCGACATCACCATCTGACCCTCGTAGGTCTTGTTCTCCGGCGAACCGGCGGAGATCGGGATGGTCTTGATCGTCTTGCCGTCCTGCGTGACCTTCATCTGCTTGGTCTTCGCGTCGACGTAGGAGACCTGGTTGCGGCCGGTCTTGAAGGTGACCGTCTTCTGCTGCACGCCGTAGACACCGGAGGCGCCCTCGACACCGTCGAGCGCGAGCTTCAGCGTGACGGTGGAGTTCTCCTTCCAGTACTCGTCGGGCCGGCAGTCCATGCGGTTGGCGCTGAACCAGTGGCAGACGACCTCCTGGCCGCTGCTGGAGGTGACGGTGACGCCCTTCTGGACGGCCGCCTTGTTGGTGATGGCCTTGTCGAAGTTGATCGACACGGGGTAACCGACGCCGACGGTGGACCCGTCCTCCGGCGAGAAGTTGCCGATGAAGCTGTTGCTCGGGGAGACCGTGGTGAACGTGCCGTTCTCGTGGGCGGCGCGGCCGTCGGCGTCCTTCGCGGTCGCGGTCAGCTTGTAGGTGGTCGAGCGCTCCAGCTGGGTGCTGGGCTTCCAGCTGGTCCTGTCCGCGGATATCTCGCCCGCGACGGTCTTGCCGTCGGCGGTCGTCATCGCCACCTGGGTGAGCGAGCCCTTGCTCACGGTGACGGTCGCCGAGTTGTTGATGGAGGCGTTGGTCGAGCCGTCCTTCGGCGTGATCTTGATCTGGGCCTCGGAGGTCTTCTTGGCAGCCGCCTCGTCGACCTTGGCCTGCGAGGTGTCCTTGCCTCCGTCGTTCCCTGAGGCGTCGGCGCCGCTGGAGCACGCCGAGAGCACCAGCACACCTCCGAGCAGTGCGGACGCGACCGTCAGGCCCCTGCGCCGCTTACTGTCCGTCATCACACGCTTCTCCATCGTCGCCGATTTCCCCAAAAAGCCCGAGCCCCGTTGTCAAGTCTTCAACGCTACGGCCGGTTCGTCCCGTTCCGCATTCCCCGGACGTGTGGGGCACACCACGTCCGCCGGGGCGCGTGGTGCGGATATCGGTCCGTGCGCCCCCTGAGACGACGGATCCCCGGCCGGCGGTTGCCGCCCGGGGTGACGAACCTCCCGGGGGCCTCAGCCGACCCGGTCTTCGCCGGGTGCGTCCTCGTCGTACTCGTCGCCATCATCCCCGTCGAGATCCCAGTCCGGCGAATCCGGGTCGTAGTCGGTCTGCTCGCTGCTCCAGGAAGCCTGCGCGAGTTCGATCCCCGGCACCTCGCTGACCAGGTCGAACGGGTCGACGAGGTAGGCCAGGGCCTCCGCGGTGTCCTCCGTCACAGCACTTTCGGCGTGTACCCGCTCATCGGCCGGCATATCGGTGTCACCCGCGATGCGGCGCAGCGCGGCCTTGGCCAGCGCGCCCTCGTCGTCGACCTCGACGACAAGCTCCACGCGAAGCCGTACAAAACGTGATGTCTCTTCAGCAGTCATGCCCGGAGCGTACGGCCCGTGGCTCCCGTGACTTTCCCGTGACCCGCGACTTTCACTACCATCGGCCCACACGGCCAATTCGCCAGCACCACAAGGGGATCGATATTCCGTGTCATCCGCTCGCCGTCCACTGCTGACCGCCACCGCCGCGGCCACCCTGCTGGGTGCCCTGTGGTTCGTCCCGTCCGCGAACGCGACCGGGGACCAACCGGCGAGAACGGCACCCTCGGCGACCCCGTCCGCGCAGGTCACCACCCATGTCACCCCCGTGGTCACGACACAGGCGCGGGCCGCGTCCACGGGCGGCGGAGAGGTGGTGGGCGGTCCCGGGCTGGCCGACACCGGCAGCTTCGACACCACGCCGTACGTCGTCGGCGGCACCCTGTTCCTGACGCTGGGCGCGGGATTCGTCGTGTACTCGGTACGCCGGGAACGCCTCGGCTTTTAAGTTGCTTGACGATTCCTTGACTTGGACCTCATAGTCCGTCCATGAAGAGATCATCGAGGGTTCGTGCGACCGCCACGGCGGCTGTGAGCGTGCTGTCGCTCGCCCTCATCACAGGATGCGGCGGAAGCTCGGACGGCGCGGAGGGCGCCGACAGCGCCGGTGGCGCCGGGAGTTCGGCTTCCGGCAGGCCGACCGGCGCCGAGAAGGCGCTCGGCGCCGCCGAGTTGAAGAAGCTGATCATCACTCAGGGCGACGTGGCCGGCTACCGGGTCGCGGCGGCGAAGAGCGGCCCGTCCTCCAAGAGCGCCATCAAGGCGGACGACGCGAAGTGCGCGCCGCTGCTGTACGTCTTCAGCGGCCTCGCGCCGGGCGACGCGGCGGCGGAGACCCACCGCACGGCCACGCAGAAGCCGAAGCCCTCGGCCGCCGCCTCGGCCCCGGTGGACGACGTGTCCGGTGAGGACGTCGAGAACGCTCTCACCGGCGCCTTCAGCCTGAACGTCACCGTGGTCGCCCTGTCCTCCTACGAGGGTGACGGCGCCGAGAAGGCGATGCGGACCGTCTCCGACGCGGTCACCGGGTGCGCGGGCGGCTTCACGGCCACCGCCGGCGGGGAGAAGCAGAAGTTCACCGAGGTCTCCGCCGAGAAGGCCACGGGCGTGGGGGACGCGTCGGTGGCCTTCGCCGCGACCGGCGCCCTGGAGGACGGCGACACCGCCCCGGTGCACGGCGAGGTCGTGCGGCACGGCAACACCATCGCGTCGTACTACACGATGAACCTCGGCGCGATGATCTCCAAGAAGACCTACGCCGTACCGGCCGCCGTCGTGAAGGCCCAGGCCGCCAAGCTCAAGTGACCGCCTTCGGGGCCCTGTCGGAGGACGGGGCCCCGGATCGGCCTAGCGGAGCGGCCCGGTGACCGTCTCGGCCGCCGTGACGAGCAGGCCGTCGCGCACGAACGTGTCCGCGGCGGCGAGGTCGGGCGCGAGGAAGCGGTCCGGACCGGGGCCCTGGACGCCCGCCTTGCGTACCGCCTCGACGACCGCCCGCGAGGCCGGCGCCGGGGTGAGGCCCTCACGCAACTCCACGGCACGCGTGGCGGCGTAGAGCTCGATGGCGAGCACGCGCGTGAGGTTGTCGACGACGGTGCGCAGCTTGCGCGCGGCCGACCAGCCCATGGAGACGTGGTCCTCCTGCATCGCGGAGGACGGGATCGAGTCCGCGGAGGCCGGTACGGCGAGCCGCTTCAACTCGCTGACCAGCGCGGCCTGCGTGTACTGGGCGATCATGAGCCCCGAGTCGACGCCGGCGTCGTCCGCGAGGAACGGCGGGAGGCCGTGGCTGCGGTTCTTGTCGAGCAGCCGGTCGGTGCGGCGCTCGGCGATGGAGGCGAGGTCGGCGGCCGCGATCGCGAGGAAGTCGAGGACGTAGGCGACCGGGGCGCCGTGGAAGTTGCCGTTGGACTCCACCCGCCCGTCGGGGAGTACGACGGGATTGTCGACCGCGGAGGCCAGTTCGCGCTCGGCGACCAGGCGGGCGTGGGCCATCGTGTCGCGTCCGGCACCGGCGACCTGCGGGGCGCAGCGCACGGAGTAGGCGTCCTGGACCCGGGGCGCGCCGTCCTGGTGGTGGCCGGTGAGTTCCGAACCCTCCAGCACGGCCAGCATGTTGGCGGCGCTGTCGCCCTGCCCGGGGTGCGGGCGGATGGCGTGCAGCTCGGGCGCGAGCACCTTCTCGGTGCCGAGGAGGGCTTCGAGGCTGAGCGCCGCGGTGATGTCCGCCGACTTGTAGAGGGTGTCCAGGTCGGCGAGGGCCATGATCAGCATGCCGAGCATGCCGTCGGTGCCGTTGAGGAGGGCGAGCCCCTCCTTCTCGCGCAGTTCGACCGGGGCGATGCCGTGCTCGGCGAGGAGTTCGCCGGCCGGGCGGACCGCTCCGTCGGGGCCCTCCGCGTCGCCCTCGCCCATGAGGGTCAGGGCGCAGTGGGAGAGCGGGGCGAGGTCACCGGAGCAGCCGAGGGAGCCGTACTCGTGGACGACCGGGGTGATGCCGGCGTTGAGGACGTCGGCCATGGTCCGCGCGACCTCCGGCCGGACGCCGGTGCGGCCCGAGCAGACGGTCTTGAGCCGCAGGAACATCAGGGCCCGCACGACCTCACGCTCGACGCGCGGTCCCATCCCGGCGGCGTGCGAGCGGACGATGTTGCGCTGGAGCTGGGCGCGCAGTTCCGGGCTGATGTGCCGGGTCGCCAGGGCGCCGAAGCCGGTGCTCACGCCGTAGACGGGTTCGGGACGGGCGGCGAGCCGGTCCACGATCGCGCGGGCCGCGGCGAGGGCCGCGACCGCCTCCTCGGAGAGTTCGACCCGGGCGCCGCCGCGCGCCACGGCGAGCACGTCGGACGCGGTCACCCCGGACGTCCCCACCACCACAGTGTGCATATCCATATTCAGGAGCGTACGCAGTGAATTCGAAGATGTCACCAGTGGGGGCCGGGTTCGCCCCTTACCGAGGGCCGCGGGAACCGCTACGGCGCGAGGGGCCGGCGGTCAGTGCCGTCCCCGGAACCTGCGGCGCTCCGCGGTCGCCTCACCGGAGGGCTCGTCGGCCAGCCGTACGACGGGATCGTCCGGGCCCTGGCGCCCGGCGACCACCGGTCTGCCCGCCCGTTCGGCCTTGGCCTGGTACTGGGCCGCGTCGGCCAGCCGGAACAGCCGGCGGGCCGAGCGGACCGGCCCGATCGGGTCCTCGGTGGAGGCGACCCCGCAGGCCACGCCGTCACCGAGCTCCAGGTCGGCCGCCCGGCGGCAGAGTTCGTCGGCCGCCTTGACCACCGCGTCGGCGGTCGGCCCGACCGCCAGCAGACAGAACTCGTCGCCGCCGAGACGGGCCGCGAGCGTGCCGGGCAGCATCGCCCCGCACAGCGACAGCACGGACCCGAACCGTTCGAGCAGCCGATCGCCGACGGCGTGGCCGCGGGTGTCGTTGACCCGCTTGAGCCCGTTGAGGTCGCACACCACGAGGCTGACGACCAGGCCGTCCCGCCGGTGCCGTTCGATCGCCTCGTCGAGCCGCCCGTCGACGGCACGGCGGTTGGCCAGCCCCGTGAGCGCGTCGGTGAACGCCAGCCGCCGGACCTCCTCCAGCCGCTCCGCCTGGGCGATACCGGCGGCGACGACGGCGGCCAGCACGGTGGCGAAGTCGGCGTCGGCCCGCTCGAAGAGGGGCGCGCCGGCCGGGCGGGCGACGTACAGCTCGCCCCAGGCCCGCCCGTTCAGCACGATCGGCGCGACGACGCAGCAGCCGCGGCCACGGCGGCGCAGGGCGGCGACACGCTGATGGACGTAACCGGGGCGGCCGCCCGCCGCCGGACCCTCGGCGGTCTCCACCCAGGCGTTCGGCTCACCGCCCCCGGCCCAGCGCTCGTGCAGGAACTCGGTGATCTCCGGGAACTGGTGCACCGGGTAGGCCTCGCCCTCGGGGAACTCCTCCTCGTCCACGGCGCGCGCGCCGTGGTTGACGAGGACCCGCAGCCGGCCGAGCTCGCGCTCCCACACCGACAGCGCGGCGAAGCTCCCGCCCAGCGCACGGCACGCGCCGGACGCGGCGGCGCGCCACGCCTCCCGTGAACCGTGGGCCGCCGCCATGCCCTGCGCCAACGCGACCACAGCCGCGAGCCGCTTGTCCTCACCCATCACCCCAGGCTAGGGAGGTTCAGGACTTATGGGGACATTGTTGTGCCGAACAGGTGTTGGTACGGGGGTGGGCGGGTCGCGCGGGGCAGGGCGGGCGGGGTGGCACGGCGGGACCGGTCAGCGCGGCGGACGGGGCGGCACGGCGGGGCGGGGCAGCGCGGCGGATGGGGTGGCCCGGCGGGGCGGGGCAGCGCGGCGGATGGGGTGGCGCGGCGCGGCGGGGCAGCGCGGCGGATGGGGTGGCGCGGCGGCGCGGCGGGGTGGCCCGGCGGGGCAGCGCGGCGGATGGGGTGGCCCGGCGGGGCCGCGCCGCTCAGCCGCGCCGCCCGGTCGCGGGGCTCACTCCCCCGGCCAGTCCGGGGTGCGCTTCTCGTTGAAGGCCGCCACGCCCTCCGCGCGGTCGCCCGAGAACGCCACCGAGCGCCAGGCCGCGTCCTCGACCTCCAGCCCGGCCCGCAGGTCGAGCCCGTGCCCGAGGCGCAGCGCCTGCTTCGCCGCCCGCAGTCCGACCGGTGAGTTCGCCGCGATCCGGGCGGCCAGCGCGAGGGCCTCCTCGCGGTCCCGGCCCTCCTCCACCAACTGGTCCACCAGCCCCCACTCCCGGGCCTCCGCCGCCTCCACCCGCCGGGCCGTGAAGATCAGCTCGGCGGCCCGCGCGGCCCCCACCCGCCGGGGCAGCAGCTGCGTACCGCCGCCGCCCGGGATCACCCCGACCGACACCTCCGGCAGCCCTACCACGGCGGTCCGGTCGGCCACGATCAGGTCGCAGGCCAGGGCGATCTCGAAGCCGCCGCCCAGGGCGAACCCGTGCACCGCCGCGATCGACGGCACCGGCAGTTCCAGGACCCCCGTGTACGCGCCCCGGGTGACCGGCCGCTGCCGCACCAGGTCGGCGTCGCTGAAGGAGTTGCGCTCCTTCAGGTCGGCCCCGACACAGAAGGCCCGCTCGTGCGTCGAGGTCAGCACGACCACCCGTACGTCTCGGTCCCCGCCCAGCGCGGTGCAGGCGGCCGCGAGGGAGCGGGCCATGTCGGTCGACACGGCGTTCATCGCCTTGGGCCGGTCGAGGGCCAGCTCCGCGACATGCCCGTCCCCGTGCCGCCGCACCAGCACGAACTCCCCGAACCGCTCCTCGCCCATGACACCCTCCAGTTAACGCGGGTTAACACCGTTTCCCCGATCATCGCAGCCGAGGCCGGCCGGGGAAAGACCGAGCCCCGCCCGCCCGGTTCCCGGCCCGGGACCCGGCACCTCGTACGAGTGACATCCCGCCCAACTCCCTCCCGAACGCCCACAGAAGCGCATAACGTGCGCTCCGCCATGGCATCGGGGAGGGATCGTGACCACGTACACGACAGTCGGGGCGGAAGGACGTACCGGAGCGGAAGCGGCGGGCGGCACGGCCGAGTCCGCCGTCGCCGGTGCCCCCGTCGCCGTCGAGCCGCTCCGTCTCTTCGCCCCGCGCGTCCGCGGCCGGCACCGCAGGCCGCGCCCCCGCAAGGTGCTGCTGGCCGCCGGCGGGCTGGCGTTGGCCGCCGGTGTGCTGAGCCTGGTCCGGCTGGCCCCGGACTCGGGTGTCGCCGGTATCGGCTCCGCGGAGGCCGAGCCCAGCGCCGACCCGGGCGCCGACACCGACGCGGGCCGGTCGACGAACGCGGCCGCCTCCCTCCGGAAGGCGCCCGAGGTGAGCCCGTCGTCGACGTCGGCCATGGGCGGGCTGAGCTCGTCACCCACGCCGGACACCGGCCTGCTGCCCGCCCCCGGCGCGCCCGCGTCCCCCGTGTCCCCGTTCACGGCCCCGTCCACCGCCGCTGCCACCGCCGGGCCGACTCCGGAGCCCGACAGCACGACCATCCCGGACACGGCGAACACCCCGGCACCCACGCCGACACCCCGCCCACCGTCCACGACGGCCCCCGCCGACCCGCCCGCCCACACCCCGGCACCCACCCCGACCCGCACCACCGCTCCGCCACCCCCGCGCACGCCGGGCCTGTGCGTGCCGATCATCGGCCTGTGCGTGGACCCCCTGAAGACAGACCGCGACTGACGACAGACCGCGACGGAGAACGCCGCGACGGCGACCGACCGGACGCCGGTCGAGGGCGGCCCGCCGCGAGCCGGCGACACCCGCACGGCCGGCGGTCGCCGGGCAGGCGAGGTGAGGCGCGGCGGTGAAAGGCGAGGGCTACGGCTCCGGGCTGCGGCGGGTCAGCAGCCAGGGCTCGACCACGCCGAGGCCACGGACCGGACGCTGCCACATCGGCTGGAGTGCGAAACGGTACGTGGGGGGCTCCTCGCCCTCCTTCTCCGCCGCGGCCGCCGCCTCGGCCGCCTCCGCCTCGGAGGCCGGCGCCTCTCCCGTGCGGATCAGGTCCTCCGCGAAGGCGCTGTCCACCAGGACGGCGTCACGAGGAGCTATCGACGTCAGCCGCGAGGCCAGGTTCACCGTCGTACCGAAGACATCGCCCATTCGGGTGGTGACCGTGCCGAACGCGATGCCGACGCGGAGCTCGGGCATCGTCTCGTCGTTCGCCATCGTCTCGATGAGGCGCAGCGCGATCTCCGCGGCCACGCCCGCGTCGTCGGCGGCGTACAGCACCTCGTCGCCGAGCGTCTTGATGAGCCGTCCGCCGTTGGCGGCGACCAGGTCGGCGGCGGTGGTCTCGAAGGCCTCGACGAGTTCGCCGAGCTCCTCCTCCTCCATCCGCCGGGTCAGCCGTGTGAACCCCACGAGGTCCGCGAAACCGACGGCGAGGCGCCGGTCCACCATCTCCTCGTCGTCGGCGGTCTGGATGACCCGGCCCGCGGAGGCGGCGAGCTGGCGCCGCCACACGTAGACGAGGAACTCCTCCAGCTCGGGCAGCAGCAGCTCGACGATCGGGTACGTCACCTCGGTGCGCGTCATCCCCGGCTCGGGCGGCTCGGTCAGGCCCTCCAGGAAGGAGTCCATCTGCCACTCGGCCAGCCGGGCGGTGGTCTGCCCGGTGGACCGCGCCACCTGCACGGCCATCGCCTCGCTGAGCAGGCCCGCCTCGACGAGGCCGGCGAGCCGCCGCAGGGCCAGGACGTCGGCCTCCGTGAGCGCCTTGGCCTGGCCGATGTCGGCGAAGCCCATGGCCCGCCAGAACCGCGACGCCAGTTCCATCGACACGCCGGCGCTGCGGGCCGCCTGGAAGGGCGTGTAGCGGCGTTCGGCGCCGAGGATGAGCTGTTCGAGGCGCAGGGCGAGGGGGTTCTGGCCGGAGTCGGCGGCCTGGTCGTCCTCCGGCTCCGGGGCAGGCGAGAGCGGGGGAGGGTCCATCCGGCCGTCCCCGTCCGTGCCGGAGCCCGTGTCGTCGACGGTCACGCCTGCTGCCCTTCCGATCTGTCACGGCCAGGTATCGACCGGCCTCAACTCTACGGCAGGTGTGCGCCAGCTCACTCCGTGACGTGCGGCCCACGCTGCCCTTTCCCGGCCGGCCGGACCGCCCCCGGACCTGTCGGGCCACCCTCGGCCCACCGCCGGAACCCGCTCCCGCACCCGGACCCCGAGCCGCGCCCGGGGCCGACCCGGACGGCCCCGCGGACGCCACCTCAGCGGCCCTCGGACCACCCGGAGACCGTCCGCGGACCACCCGGGGAGACCGTCCGCGGATGACCCGCGGACCAACCTCAGAGCACCCGCAGACCGCCCTCAGGCGGACCTCGGAGCACCCGCCGACCGGCCCCAGACCGACCTCAGAGCACCCGCAGAGGGCCTCAGGCCGCCCTCAGATGGACGATGTCGCCCGCACCCACCGGCTCCTGTACCCCTTCCTTCGTGGCGATCACGAGGCGGCCGTCTCCGTCGACCGCCACCGCCTCCCCGACGAGCGAACGCTGCCCGGGCAGCTCGGCCCGGACCTCCCGACCCAGCGTGGCGCATCCCGCCGCGTACGTCTCCTGGAGTCCGCTGACCGCCGGGTCGCCCCCGGCCGCACGCCAGCGGCCGTACCACTCCTCCAGTGACCGCAGCACGCCGCGCAGCAGGGTGTCGCGGTCCGTGCTCACCGCTTCGGCCAGCACCAGCGACCCCGCCTGCGGTACCGGCAGCTCGTGCGCGCGCAGGGTGACGTTGATGCCGACCCCGACGACCACCCCCCGGTCACCGGCCCGCTCCGCGAGGATGCCGCCCGTCTTGCGCTCCTCGCCGCCGACGGTGACCAGCAGGTCGTTGGGCCACTTGAGTGCCGTGTCGACGCCCGCCGCCCGGGACAGCCCGGTGGCCACCGCCACGCCGGTCAGCAGCGGCAGCCAGCCCCAGCGGGCCACCGGGACCTCGCTCGGGTTCAGCAGTACGGAGAAGAACAGGCCGGAGCGGGCGGGTGCCGTCCACTGGCGGTCCAGGCGGCCGCGCCCGGCCGTCTGCTCCTCGGCGACCAGGACCGCGCCCTCGGCGGCCGTGCCCGCCTCGGCCCGTGCCACCAGGTCGGAGTTGGTGGAGCCGGTGCGCTGCACCAGTTCGACGCCCGACCACAGGCCGCCCTCGCGCAGCAGCGCCCGGCGCAGGGCGGCGGCGTTGAGGGGCGGGCGGTCGAGGTCGGACCAGCGGCTGTCGTTCGCGTCTGCTGCATCGGGCGGCGTCATGCAAGCCACCCTAGGTGTGGTAAACGCCGCACTGCCGATCGGTAGGGCCGCCACTACTCTACGGATGAGTAACCGTCCCCCCTTTTGAGCAGGCAGGGAGCCGTATCCCGATGTCCGAGCCGGAAGAGCCGCAACAGACCGACATCCACACGACCGCCGGCAAGTTGGCGGACCTGCAGCGCCGTATCCAGGAAGCGACGCATGCCGGCTCGGAACGCGCCGTCGAGAAGCAGCACGCCAAGGGCAAACTGACGGCCCGTGAGCGGGTCGAGCTCCTGCTCGACGAGGAGTCCTTCGTCGAACTCGACGAGTTCGCCCGCCACCGGTCCACCAACTTCGGACTCGAGAACAACCGGCCCTACGGCGACGGCGTCGTCACCGGCTACGGGACCGTCGACGGCCGCCCGGTCGCCGTGTTCTCCCAGGACTTCACCGTCTTCGGCGGTGCCCTCGGCGAGGTCTACGGGCAGAAGATCGTCAAGGTGATGGACTTCGCGCTGAAGACGGGCTGTCCCGTCATCGGCATCAACGACTCCGGTGGCGCCCGCATCCAGGAGGGGGTCGCCTCCCTCGGTGCCTACGGTGAGATCTTCCGCCGCAACACCCACGCCTCGGGAGTGATCCCGCAGATCAGCCTGGTGGTCGGGCCGTGCGCGGGTGGCGCGGTCTACTCCCCCGCCATCACCGACTTCACGGTCATGGTCGACCAGACCTCGCACATGTTCATCACCGGTCCCGACGTCATCAAGACGGTCACCGGCGAGGACGTCGGCTTCGAGGAACTGGGCGGCGCCCGGACGCACAACTCCGCGTCGGGCGTGGCCCACCACATGGCCGGCGACGAGAAGGACGCGATCGAGTACGTCAAGCAGCTCCTGTCGTACCTGCCGTCCAACAACCTCAGCGAGCCCCCGGTCTACCCGGAGGAGGCGGACCTCGCCGTCACCGACGAGGACCGCGAGCTGGACACGATCGTCCCGGACAGCGCGAACCAGCCGTACGACATGCACACGGTGATCGAACACGTCCTGGACGACGCCGAGTTCTTCGAGACGCAGTCGCTGTTCGCGCCGAACATCCTGACCGGCTTCGGCCGGGTCGAGGGCCGTCCGGTGGGCATCGTCGCCAACCAGCCGATGCAGTTCGCGGGCTGCCTCGACATCGACGCGAGCGAGAAGGCCGCGCGCTTCGTGCGCACCTGCGACGCGTTCAACGTGCCCGTCCTCACCTTCGTCGACGTGCCGGGCTTCCTGCCGGGCGTCGACCAGGAGCACACCGGCATCATCCGCCGCGGCGCCAAGCTGATCTACGCCTACGCCGAGGCGACGGTCCCGCTGATCACGGTGATCACCCGGAAGGCCTTCGGCGGGGCGTACGACGTCATGGGCTCCAAGCACCTGGGCGCCGACCTCAACCTGGCCTGGCCGACGGCCCAGATCGCCGTCATGGGCGCGCAGGGCGCGGTCAACATCCTGCACCGCAGGACCATCGCCGAGGCGGAGGCCGCCGGCGAGCTGGAGGCGACCCGGGCGCGGCTCATCCGGGAGTACGAGGACGCCCTCCTCAACCCCTACATCGCGGCCGAGCGCGGCTACATCGACAGCGTGATCATGCCGTCCGACACCCGCCGGCACGTCGTACGCGGCCTGCGGCAACTGCGGACCAAGCGGGAGTCCCTGCCGCCGAAGAAGCACGGCAACATCCCTCTCTAGGAGCCGTCCGCCCGACACCGAGGAGCCGTTATGACGATCAAGGTCGTCCGGGGCAATCCGACCCCGGAGGAGCTGGCCGCCGCCCTGGCGGTGGTGCGGGCCCGCGCCGCGGTGGCGGCGGCCGCCCCGGAGGGCGTGGCGGCCCCGCGTGACGCGTGGTCGGACCCGGCCCGCATCGCGTCCCGCCGGCTGCCCCAGCCCGGCGGGACGGCGTGGGCCCGCACGTACTGGCCCGGCTGAGCAGGCGCGGGGCGGCGGTCCGTACGACGCCGGCCGGCAGGAAGGGTCCCGCGGTGTCCGTCCGCGGGACCCTTCCTCGTGCGCGCGCGGTCCTCGGTGCCGGCCCGGCCGCCGTACGGCCGCCGCCCGCGAAGTTGAGTACGCGTACTCAGGCGTCCGGTCCCCGGGCCGACGCAGGCTCGGAGGCATGCTGTGGTCCGACCCTGACGACGAGCCGCCGAAGGAACTGCGTGACACGCAGAACATGCTCCGGCGGCTGAGCGTTCTGATGGCGCTGGCCATGGTGCTCGTGATGATCGTCATCGGACTGAGGTGAGGTGCGGGACGGAACCGGGGTGAGGGGCGCCCGGCGCGCCGATACCCTGGCCGCATGACTGATCAGCCGCGCCGCCGACTCGTCCTCGCCTCCCAGTCCCCCGCCCGGCTGGGCCTGCTGCGCCAGGCCGGACTGGACCCCGAGGTCATCGTGAGCGGGGTCGACGAGGACGCCGTGAGCGCACCCACGCCGGCCGACCTGGCCCTCGCCCTCGCCGAGGCGAAGGCGTCCGTCGTGGCGGCGAGGCCGGAGGTCAGGGGCGCGCTGGTGATCGGCTGCGACTCGGTGCTCGACCTCGACGGCATGGCACTGGGCAAGCCCGCGGACGCCGAGGAGGCCACCGCCCGCTGGAAGTCGATGCGCGGCCGCGCCGGGACCCTGCAGACCGGCCACTGCGTCTGGGACACGGCGAGCGAGCGGCACGTGTCGGCGACAGCGTCCACCGTCGTCCGTTTCGGTGAACCGACCGACGACGAGATCGCCGCGTACGTCGCCTCGGGCGAACCCCTCCACGTCGCCGGGTCCTTCACCCTGGACGGCCGCTCGGCGCCGTTCATCGACGGCATCGACGGCGACCACGGCAACGTGATCGGCATCAGCCTGCCCCTGGTCCGCCGACTGCTGGGTCAACTGGGCGTCGGCATCACGGAGTTGTGGGCGCCGGCGGAGGCGTGACCGGGGAGCCCCCGTCCCCCTTGGCGCCGGCGGGCTCGTCGGCCACGGACCGCTGCCGCGCGTCGTACGTCATCAGGAGCAGCACGATCAGCGCGAAGACCAGCACCATGAACAGCCACGCGTTCCAGCCGACCAGCCCCCAGGTGAAGGCGCCCAGTAGGGCGTGCACCACGGCGGCGCTGATCAACAGGATGCGGCCGACCCCCGCAGGCCGCCGGTTCCGCAGCGCCACCAGCAGCGCGACCAGGCCGCACAGCGCGAAGTAGAGGCCGAAGACGACCCCGCCGATCTTGGACGACATCGACATGACGTCGGGGTCGAGGCCCGCCAGGGACATCTTCTGCCGGTCGACCACGACGCCCATGAACCAGTTGAGTGCGGCGATGCCGATCGCCTCGGCGAACAGCACGACCGCCACGATCCACGCCACCGGCCTGCGCACCACCGGTCCCACCCACTTTCGACTGTCGCGCGAGCAAGCTTCCTGTTACCCCAAGTACGTTCGAGACATCGTGAACGCTACTAACGGGTAAACCGCGGGACAAGGGTTCTGCGGAGGGCAAAGAATCATTGGGCCATTCGTAGGGACTCCACAAAGAAACCGAGTGGGCCGCAGCACGCTCTCACAGAGACCTTGACCACATCAGAGGGCTAGGGTTTCCGGGAGGAGTCCTGCGTGCCGAGGTGCGACAAGGGATTTCCCGGTCGAGCGCGCCTCGAATCACGCTCCGTGTGGGCAAGCTCACCATCGGGGACGGGTCGAAGTGCCGTGTCGGCAGTCCCTAAACTCGGCTTGTTTCAAGGAGGGAGCCTCATCGTGCGCAAGGTGCTCATCGCCAACCGTGGCGAAATCGCTGTCCGTGTGGCCCGGGCGTGCCGGGACGCGGGGATCGCGAGTGTGGCCGTATACGCC